>PHAD01000066.1 GCA_002841595.1 Firmicutes bacterium HGW-Firmicutes-12 | reverse complement strand
TTGGCCGCCGCCACTACCATACCTAAAGAATGAGCGTGTGCATTATCAATTAGCCCGGCTAAAGCAACTATGCCGATTATTTTTCCATCCGAATCATGAATAGGCGCCCCAGCACCTGCCCATTTATGAGAGCAATGACAAAAATGCTCATAGCCGATAACCGAAAGCGGCCGATCAAGACAAATCGTTGTTCCTACGACATTGGTTCCAGCACTAAATTCACTCCAGGAAGCACCAGCTATCCAGTTTCCGCGTTGAGCCGAATCACGGACATTATCATCACCACATACTTCCATCAGATATCCATTTTCATCACTGAGGGCAACAACAAATCCTGAGCCTGCAACAAATCCATAGAGGTTCTCCAAAGTAGGCATACTAACTTGCAAAAGGAATTTATTCTTTTCTCGTAATTCTTTAAGAGCATTTTCGCTCAATACTTCATAGGCATTTATTTGTTCATGGTCCACGTTCATTTGTCGGCATCTTTGCCATGACTCATATATAAGGGGCTCTGGGAAATCAGTAATTTCTTCATGAGCAATAAATTTTTTCCAAAGTTTTTTATATTCTTCCTGCAATTTTAGGTTAAGTCCCTGCATATAAATCGCCCCTCCTTTCACAGTTAAAGATTGCAAATCGCTCCCAAAACAGCTATTACTTGTTTAAATAGTTTTTTCTTTATAATTATACCTTTTTCCTGCTAATCTGTATCCTTCCTTCCTTACTTTCCCTTTTAGGCAAAATGTATAATTTGACTATTGTCAACAATGTGCATATAATTATATAGCGACTCTTTAATAAACTATATCGGGATGTAGCGCAGTTTGGTAGCGCGCCTGCTTCGGGAGTAGGAGGCCGCAGGTTCGAATCCTGTCATCCCGACCATATGAAAAAATAAAGGCTTCGAAAAATAATCGTAGCCTTTTTAATATTTATAAATATATAAAATAATGCTAATAATATATAATATAACTAAGCATCTCATAGATATTGATCTTCTCTTAGAAAGGGTTTTGACTCATGAACTATAGCATTTATACCTTTATCGCATTAGGTGGTGCACTAGGAGCCCTTGGCCGCTATCTGCTCTCCACCTTTATACATAGTAGAAGTAACCTTATTTTCCCACTAGGTACCTTAAGTGTAAATGTCCTAGGAAGCTTTCTCTTGGGACTCATCTATGTCCTCGGCACTAGCAAGCTTATCATTAGCCCGAATATACGAGCCTTTTTAGGTATCGGCCTTCTTGGGGCTTTTACTACATTTTCAACTTTCAGCTTAGAGACTCTGAATATGATAAAAGACGGAGAAATTAGGCTAGCACTTTTAAATGCTGTGGGTAGTCTTATCCTTGGGCTTTTGGCAGTTTGGCTGGGAACTATTGCTGGCCAACTGCTGTCACGTTGAATAGGGAGGTAATGGTTATGGTTAAGATATCCGGTCAAGCTAAAAGAATAAGAATATACATAGGCGAAGCCAGTAAATATCATGGCAAACCCCTTTATCATGCTATAGTTCTTAAAACTAAAGAATTAGGAATGGCTGGAGCTACCGTTGTTAGAGGAATTGAAGGTTTCGGTCCTAGCTCTCGTATTAAAACAGCCCGAATTCTAGATTTATCTACTGACCTTCCTATCCTCGTAGAGATCGTAGACAGCGCAGAATTCATCGATCTGTTAATGCCTTTTTTGGACGAAGCAGTTAAAGAAGGAATGATTACTGTCGAAAATGTTGAATTAATAAAATATAGGGCTAAAGAATAATAGCATTTTATTATCTAATTGACTAAAATTTATCTAAAAACTGTAAGACTATAATTATTGAGCCTAGTATCCATACATAGATAGAGAATACCTTTAATGAACCACGCGAAATGATATTCAGCATCCATTTAACCGCAATATACCCTGTAATTGCCGCTACTAGAGTACCTGCTACCAGCGGTATGGTACCAATCATTTCCGGCTTTCCCTTAAGTAAATCAACTCCTTGTAAAACAACAGCACCCATTATCGCCGGAATAGAAACAAGAAAAGAAAAACGCGCTGCCGTATTTCTATCAATTCCCTGAAAAAAAGCCCCTGCAATGGTTAACCCAGAACGGGATATCGCTGGTAGTATGGCCACACCCTGTAAAGCACCTACAACTAGGGCATCTTTAAAACTTATATTATCAATATTCTTGGTACCTTTATTTTTCAGGCTATCTGCAATCCAGAGGATTGTACCGGTCGCTATAAATTCCCATCCTACGGTGATCCCACTAACAGCAAGCTCTTCAAAAATATCTTTAAAAGCAAGACCGATAATAGCTGTGGGTATAGTTGCTGCAATAACCAATAAGCTTAAACGACTAAAAGGCTTTTTGATCATTTCAAGAATATCTTGCCAGAATACGACCAAAACTGCTACCAAGGTCCCAAAATGAAGCATAGTATCCAAAAACAAACCGGCCTCAGATAAGTCAAAAAGATTACGGAACACTAGAAGATGACCGCTACTGCTCACTGGCAAAAACTCTGTAAATCCTTGTACAACCCCCAATATAATTGCTTTTACTAACTCTACCATTTATACCTCCTCATGGCATTATATTGTTCAATCTTAAGTGGCATGAACATTGTAGCAAATAATATACTTAGTTACTAGGGTTCTTTTATTACCTGTATTAACTGGTTTTCTATATTCATAAAGCCTATTTCTAGTTGATAATTAAATAAAATATAACAAAACCCCGCGTAATTAACACGAAATTCTGTTACAATAATGTATAAATTACCCAAGGAGGATAAGATGTTCTTAAGGACTATTATTAACATTGTATTGATACTGCTCATACTATATTTTCTTTTCACAGTGGGATTTTCATTAGTCCTTGCCTTTTTAATGGCTTTTTTACTAGAACCCATAATTATTTTCTTAACCAATAAGCTTAAAATTAAACGTTTATATATTTCTTTATCTATCTGCACGCTTTTCACTCTACTTGTTATCACTCTAGGTTATCTTTTGGTTGCCAAGGTTGCCTCAGAAACAGCAGCCTTATCCAGGTCTCTTATTGCATTCACAAGAGAATTAGGTCATAATACCGACAATTTAGCTATACGTTACCAGGATCTTTTTCAATCATTATCACCCGAATATCAAAACAGTCTACGTCAAGCAACAGAAAGCTTGCTTAATTCTCTGCAAGAATTATTAGGACATGTCTTTTCTTTTTCTTTCAACTTAGCAAAAATGATTCCTAATTTCTTCATAGAAGTAATAATTGTTTTTATCGCCATGTACCTGATTAGTTTACGCCTACCCAGTTTGAAACGTTTCTTCTTTCAATTTTTCGATCCAGCGGACCACCCGCGATTAGATGTAGTCCTCCAGCAACTCCACAGAGCAATCTTTGGTTTTATCAGAGCACAATTAATTATTAGTACATTAGAGTTCGTTTTTGTATTTATTGGCTTCCTTGTTCTTGGCTTACCCTACCCTTCTGCAACAGCACTCATTGTTACTTTAGTCGATATCTTGCCCATACTTGGAACAGGCGCTGTAATGGTTCCTATGGCCGCTTATCTATATGTTACCGGCAATGTCTTTCTCGGAATAGGCCTTTTGATCCATTATGGTATAATAATCATCTTTCGTAGAATTATTGATCCAAAGATCTTGGCCGACTCTATTGGTATCAGCCCATTGGCCGCCCTGGTCAGCATGTATTTGGGGATAAAGCTAGCAGGTTTTGTCGGTCTTTTCTTAGGCCCGGCAGTGGTTATCCTCTTCCAAGCCCTGATGAGTGTCAAAATAATTAAAATAAAGGTCAAATTCTAATCAATAGGTACCAGCTTCACCCGGCCTTTAACTGCCATCTTATCTCCTAGAATTGCAATGGCTCCAATCACACCTGGCATCTCTAAAGCATGATCTACAGCCCTCTCCAGGTCATCGCAAGATTTAACCATATTACAAACGGCTGTAGCCATAGCATCCGCCAAGACAGCGGAAGGCGACAGAATAACTACTGCATCTGCCTTACCAAAGCTAAGACTGTGCCCAACTGTTGCAGAGGAGGTACATATCCCCAGCGGTGTATCAGAAGGGCTTACTTCCAAGGCAACCCGCGCAGTAAACACAGAATCACCTGCATAAAGTCCGACCCTCCTGATAGCACTTGTCTTAAGCCAGATATCTCCCCCATTTTCTACTATAACATCTGAGGAAAATAATGCTAACGCTTTTCCTACCTGTTCCGCGAACAATCCAGCCACCGCAGCCATAGGGCCTACGTTGGCTTTTTTTGTTTTTTCACACATCTCAACTATAGATACAGGGGCTAAAGGTAATGGAGAATGGGGCTTTAGGGATTCATAAAATTCAATATCACGCTTTATATATTCCTTCAGTTCATAACGTAATTGGATAATCTTATCCCGCGCTATGTTATATATCTTTTGACTATAACGATCCCTAATTATAGCTATATCCAAATCCGTTTCATCAATAACAACCTGGAAATGATAAAGGTCCTTCTCTTCATATAGGTTGCGGTAAGTTCTTTCTTCATAAACCAACTATAACCTAACCTCCATTGCTTTAACAGGACATACCTTTAAACAAGATAAGCAGACCACACATTCATCTTCATTAAACTTAACTTCCATAGAGGGTCTTTCCACATAAAGGGCTTTCGTCGGACAATGGACTATACAAGCCCCACAATGAGTACATTTATCGTTGTTTCTAACAACCTCTTGAGCCAGGGGATGCACAGATATTCCTTGACTACGCAGATAATCAATTCCCTCAGCATAACGTTCCCCAATTAATTCTAAAACCAAAGTCCCCTCTTTATGAGGATTAATGGAAGCCTTCAATATATTGACTATTAGATCATAGTCCTTGACTAACTTATATATAATGGGCTTATCAGCAGTATCATTTGAGTAACGCAATACTATTCTTTCCGGTGCCATCTTTGATCCAACTCCTTTATTGATTGATGGTTATTTCCAATACTACTTTTATCATTTCGAGCTGAGCGTTTTACCGCTTAAACCAGCTTGTGGTCCAGGTAATAGTTGACTAGGTTCACCTAATAAGAACTCACCTTTTTCAATCCATTGTTTTAGAGTACCGGCAATCTCTCGAGCTTTGTAATAACTGCTCAAAGGGGCTGTGGGTATTTCTTTGTCATTAATCCTTATTTTACCAGACTTTAGCTCAGCATAACTAACGACTCCAAGGTTTCCAGGCTTACTGTTTGGATAATTATCACTGTAATCAACTATTGGAGCATACAGTTCATCATCGGTTTTAGCAGCTAAAGCTAATATTTCTTCATTAAGTATTGGAATAGGTATTCCAAGGCCGACAGTTAGGGTCGAACCATAACCGCGGAAACTCGCACCTACCAGCCAGCCGGTCTTCATTTGTTTTAAGTCACCTAGTACTGCTAGTGTTCCCCCTGCACCATTTAGATCATTACCATTTTCGTCCTTTAATCTGCCCGGGAAATGCTGCGTACCATTCCATGCTACATAACCAATACCGCCACCTAAAAATATTCGTGTCCCGATGCCAATAGTACGGAAATATGGATCCTTTAGGAGCGGACTTAATTGACCCGAGGTTGAATAATGAGCATTTCCCATCTGCGGCTTCAAAGTTCCCATATACGTATGTATAGTACGTCCGCTAAGATTTATTGCACAATTGTAGTTTTGATAGCCGTTACGAGGATTAAATAGTATAGCCTCGTTAATCTCATCAAGAGTGATATCAGTTTCTATCTCACGCCGTGGATAACAGTCAGTACCATAGCTTGTTGCTTTTAAATGAACCGTTTTTCGCGCGACAAGATCTTCAATAACATGGCCACCACCGTAACGAAATTCACCGGGATAATCAGTATTGCATGGATCCCCTTCCGGCAACTCGGTAGCACCGATATAGGCATCCGCGGCCGCTATTCCAGCATAAGCAGGAACATTATTAAGCCATACTTTACTTATTCTTATGCGAGGATTGCTATGTCCAAAATTAAGAAAAGCACCCGAGGAACACATTGGACCAAAAGTACCTGTAGTAACAACATCAACCTCTCGAGCCGTTTGACTTAGGCCTTTTTCACGAACCCTCTCTATTACTTCTTCTGCTGTCAGCACTACAGCTTTACCCGCTTTAATGCGACTATTAATCTCTGCATAAGTTCGTTCGATACTCATTTATGTTTTTTCCTCCTTCTTTCGTGCTCCATCTTTAACCCTGGCAGACTATTAAGAAGGCCTCTTCTATACGAAGAGGCCCGCAAAATGCTCAATTCCGGGTCTCTTATTTTTCAGAAGCTATGTAATATAACTTCTGCAGGAATTAGCACCTCTCTGGAACTCCAGACGGTTGCCGGGTTTCATCGGGCCAGTCCCTCCACCTCTCTGAATAAGAGCACAATTAATTTCTTTTCAGTTTAACAAGATATATCTCACATGTCAATTAATATTCTACTTAATATGTTAAAATTACTAATAACTTTATTCACTATATTTTCTAATGTTTCGGCAATTCATTTTACAACTTACCTCAATTATATTATATTTTATATCTTATAAATATAATTTCAATTTATGCATTTGTCGTAATTTGTCGTTTCCAAAGGATTATGGTAGTTCTTGTAGAAATATATTTATTATTAGCATATCCTATAGCAAGGTGAATGTCTTATGAAACTACCCATTTGGTTGCGTCCCAAAATAACCTCACTGGAATTCCACATCAAGTATTGCAGCACTATTCACCTGTTTTGTATATTTTCACTAATTATACTCCTACTAACAGAATGGGCTTCAAGTAAGCATTGGCAGTTTTTTTCATGTGTTATGCTTATTTTATTATGTTTGTTGGAGAGACGTCATTTGTACAGTCGTAAAATTACCCGGATTGATTGCTTGCTAAAACGAGTACAAGAAATAGATACTGGTGATTATAACAAAAAGTTTTCTGAGAGCTCAATAAATGACCTTCCCCGCGAGCTTAAAGCTCTCTTTCTCAACCTAAACAAAATGTCGGAAAATATTGATAACTGCATCCGCGAGCGAACAGAAGAATTAAACCAAATAAACGCTGCTTTAAAGCTTCAATTGAATTTAGAAAAA
Source organism: Firmicutes bacterium HGW-Firmicutes-12 (assembly GCA_002841595.1). GTDB lineage: Bacteria > Bacillota > Peptococcia > DRI-13 > PHAD01 > PHAD01. Next base: position 6,779 of record PHAD01000066.1, on the reverse strand, counting down.
ACAATAGCCAAGGTATCGCGGAGTATCGTTAAAGAAGATTGCTGTATCGATGATACTATTAATAATGCTCTACAAGAAATCGGTAACCTGCTGGATGTAGATCAAGGATTTATCTTCCAGTATACTGCCGATGGTTTAGATATTATTATCTCACATGTATGGCTGGATGAAGGAGTTAAAGGTTATTTCAAGGCTCCTAAGAAAATGAAAACTGAAGATTTTGCCTGGTGGTTAGCTAAAATGCACAAAGTAGAATGTATCTATTTTTCCTCCCCTGAAGAGCTTCCCGCTGATGCCATTAATGAGATAAAACTAATCGTTTCAATTGATTGCAAAGCTACAGTAGCCATCCCGTTAGTTTTTAAGGATAGCTTTATGGGATTTGTCGCCTTTGGGTCAACTAAACCAAAAAAATGGGAAGAAGAGCAAGTATTACTACTTAATTTATTCGGCGAAATAATTGCCGGTACCCTTAATAGGCAATATACTATGTTGGCATTGGAGGCTAGTGAAGCGAGAAGCAAAGCATATCTTAAGGCAATACCAGAAAGCATCTTCTGGCTAGATAAAGAGGGTAACTTTCTAGATGTTAAAGATTCCCCCGTTTATACACTTTCTATTCCTGTTAGTCAGTATCCCGGTAAGAATTTAAAAGATATACTTTCTGTCGAGCTTACGCAAAGATTTCTTATAGAAATCAACCAAGCCCTTGCAAACAATAGAGTGCGAACATTTGAATATAAGCACACTAAGGGGGATAAGGAGGTATTTGAAGAGGCCAGGGTTATACGCATTTCCGGGAATGAGATTATGCTTGTTATTCGTGATATCACCGTAAAAAAAGAAGCACATGCCAGATTGCTAATTTCCGGAGAAGCCTTACTTAAAACTCGGCAAGAGTTGACTGTGGATTTTATTATGTCAACAATTGCCCATGAAATCAAGCAGCCTCTTAATGTCATAAAGGTTATATTAACAAGCACACTATACCTTTATAATAAAGGCATGATAATAGATACTCCTGTTTTGATAAATGATATACAGTCTGTATTAAAACAAACAGAACGAATAAACCAATTAATTAACAGTACCGCTTCCCTTTTCCATAGCAGAAAAAAAGTTGCAGAGCCAGTTCATCTGGGAAAAATATTAGAGTCAACTATACAACTATCCGCGTACCATATAGAAAAGCTCAATATCTCAGTGGCAACAAACCTAGCAAGGGATATTCCTGCTATTGTAGGCAACTACCAACACTTCGAACAGCTTTTTATCAATTTATTAGAAAACTCTTTTGCTGCTCTAAGCAATCACAATATTAAAGATAAGATAATCTCTATTGTCTGTAGAACTGAAAACAACTCAGTCATTGTAGATTTTCGCGACAATGGTCCAGGGATTAACAATAACCAACTGGAAAAAATCTTCGACCCTTTCTTTACTACAAAGCTAGAAAACCAAAACAGAGGAATAGGTCTAGCTATAGTTCAATCAATCGTCAGGAACTATAACGGAAAAATAAGTGCTAGCAACGCTATTAACGGTGGTGCTGTTTTTCAGATTCACTTCCGAATTGCTAATATGAATGAGGAGTGTATACATGAATATTATGTTAGTTGACGACAACAAAGAGAACCGTGAAAGCATCAAAAATTTCCTTGAACACTTAGGCCACCAAGTAATAGAAGCTGAAAACGGCAGACAAGTACTGCAGGAAATAAATAAACATGATATACAGCTCCTCTTATCAGATATCAAAATGCCGGAAATGTCCGGAATTGAGCTGCTTCGCAACCTGAGAAATGAAGATTACCGTTTTAAAATTGTACTGTTTACTGCATTCGGAGATGTAGATACCGTCGTTGAAGCTCTTCGACTGCGAGCCTTTGATTTTCTTCAAAAACCTGTAAGCGCCGATGAACTTGTAAGTATAATCGATAGGGTCGCGAAAGATGCCACCACTATTAACTATCCTACGATAACTCTCCCTGTTAAGAATAATGTTCTTGTATATTCAGATAAAATGCGTAATATATTTAAAATTGCACTAAAATATCACAATACTAGGGATATTCCCGTGTTAATCGAAGGCGAAACGGGTACAGGAAAAGAAGTACTAGCCCGGATTATACATAATGGCAATAGAAAGAACAATACGCCTTTTGTTGATATTAACTGTGCAGCAATCAGCCCCAATCTGTTTGAAAGTGAATTATTCGGCTATGAGCCAGGTGCATTTACCGGTGGAAGTTCCCGGGGACAAAAGGGAAAGTTTGACCTGGCAATAGGTGGCACTATTTTTCTAGATGAAATAGGCGATATACCGCTTGAACAACAAGCAAAGCTTTTACGGGTCTTACAAGAGCATGAGTATTACAGAGTTGGTGGACTTACTAAGATAAAAATGGATTCGCGTATTATTTGTGCTACAAATAACAACCTAGAAAAAGCAATAAAAGAAGGTAAATTCAGACCAGACCTATATTTTAGGTTAAAAGTTGGGTATATTCATCTTCCTCCCCTCCGTAAGCGCACTGAAGAAATCCTACCCCTGACAAATCATTTTCTCAAAGAGTTTTCCACTATCGCAAACAAAGAATGTCAAAACCTTAGTTATGAAGCAGAAGAATTGCTGTTGTCATATAGTTGGCCTGGTAACATTAGAGAGCTCCGAAACATGATGGAGATTCTTGCCTTTATGAATGATAATACAATTATTACACCAGACCACCTGGATAGACTGCTTATCTTCAATGAAGATGATCCTTATGAGCTTAATAACGATTGCCTGCCTTCTGCTTTGAGAGATGCAACTAAAAAACAGGTTATACAGGCCCTTAATGTAAATAAAGGTAATAAAACTGAAGCCGCTCGCCAGCTCGGTATTTCACGCAGGTCTTTATATAGGCTACTTGATAAATATCAATCGAACAATTAATTAGTGCTCAGCTGACACATAGGTTGTGCCATATGCGCACAAACAAGAAACTATATTAAACAAATTTATCCCGCCGTCTGTATATACACCCGCAAAAACAGCGCGTTAGAATCCTTCTAAGCATGCCAGAACACTTGGCATGCTTTTTGCAATATTATTAAGTACTTAAGTCTTAATTATTCACACTAATTACAATATTGAGGAGGGGTATTTATGAAACTAACTGTTGGTAAAAAAATAGGTCTAGGTTTTACGTCAATGCTACTTTTATTAATTATATTGGGTGGTAGTGCTTTTCTTAATCTAAGATCCGCCGAAACAGCAATTGAACAAATTTCAACAGCCACCGAACGACTTGCAATGCTGAATAATGTCAACAGCTCTTTCTTAAAAGGGGTTTCCTCCATAAGAGGGTATATCGCTTATGGTGATCAAAATTACCTTACACAAATTGAAAGCAACTTGTCCCAAGCAATAGAATTTGAAAAGGAATTACTTCCCCTAGCCAGGACAGGTCAAGAACAAGTAGTAACGGATCTTATTAAGACAACAACACAGTATAAGGAAGGCTTATTGAATATAGTTGCACCTCTTATCAAACAACAACACGATGCCTTGAATTTAGGTGATATCCAGAATTTCCTTGATATACGACAAAAAACCGATAACGAAATCAATAAATTCCTTCCAATAACCGAACAGATAAATAGTGTTATAAGTTCACATGTTAACGAAAACCAGGCTATCGTGATAAGTGAGCTCGAAAATACTTTAAAGGAAGGTCAGAGAGTTATACAGATTTCTGTAACCATCGCTGCATTCGCAATAATTGTTGGTATCTTACTCAGTCTCTTCCTGACAAGAATAATTCGCAACCCGATATTAGCAATGGCTGCGGGGGCAGATAAATATGCACAAGGCGATCTGCGAGATAAAATAATAACTAAATCTACCGATGAACTAGGTCAACTCGCTACTTCCCTCAATAAGATGCAAGATAACTTCATTCAAATGTTGAAAGAGATTATGAATTCAGCTCAACAATTGAATCATGCTTCCCAAGAAATTTCATCAGGAACTGAACAATCTTCTCAGGCAGCTAATCAAGTAGCTGAAGCTATCATGTTGGTTGCCAAAGCTGCAGAGAACCAAATGACCGCCGTAAGTGAAAGCTCAGCTATAGTGGAACAAATTTCTGCGGGTATACAGCAGATTGCTGCCACCAGTACTACCGTGGCAGAAGCCTCAGATCAGACAGTTAAATCAGCTCAAGAAGGTGAACAAGTAATAGGAACAGTAATTCGCCAAATGACTAATATAGAAAATACTGTTACTGGGTTGGAACAGGTTGTGACCAAACTTGGTGAACGTTCAAAAGAAATTGGGCAAATTGTAGATACTATTTCAGGAATTGCAGGACAAACAAACCTGCTTGCTTTAAACGCTGCAATAGAAGCCGCAAGAGCAGGCGAACAAGGCCGGGGTTTTGCCGTAGTTGCCGAGGAAGTAAGAAAATTGGCAGAGCAATCTCAAGAAGCGGCAAAACAGATTGCAGACTTAATTGGCGACATCCAGAGTGAAACTGATAAAGCAGTTATTTCTATGAATGAGGGAACTAAAGAAGTAAGAATTGGCTCAGAAGTAGTTAACAAAGCCGGGGATTCCTTTCAAAAAATTGTTAAACTTATTGCTGGTGTTTCTAATCAAGTTCAAGAAATATCTGCTTCAACACAGCAAATGGCAACCGGTAGTCAACAGATAGTAAACTCCATTGAGCAAATCAATAATCTAAGTAAATCCATGGCTGGGCAAACACAAAATGTTTCTGCCGCTACTGAAGAAACCGCGGCTTCTATGGAAGAAATGACTTCTTCAGCTCAAGCAATGGCTCAAATGTCACAAAAAATGGAAGATGCTGTTAACAAATTTACAATCTAATTAAGGAGAGAACAAAAATGGCTGAACAACAACTTCTGGTATTCAAACTGGATAGTGAAGAATATGCCTTACCAGTTCTACAAATACGAGAAATCATCAAATACCAGGGAGCAACTAAACTACCAAATGCCAACTCCAGTTTGGAGGGAATAATTAATCTACGTAATAAAATTATACCGGTTATTAACTTGGCTAAAATATTTGATTTAAACAATGAAGTTGATACCGATTCTCGTGTCATAATAGTTGAGAACAATATTCAGGATTTAGGTATTATTGTAAACGCTGTAACCGAAGTCCTGCGTATAGACGAAAACCTTATAGAAAAACCACCCCTACAGAATAAGCATAGCTATATAAAGGGCATCGGAAGAACCGATACCCGCATGTTAATGCTTCTGGATTTGAATGAATTGCTAGAAACAAACAATATTCAAGAAGTTACGCAATTGCGTTAAAGTTCCCCCTTCCCACGCTCCCAGCTCTGAAAAGAGAGGTGATAATGAAACACTGCTTAAACGACAAAAGGAAGAACTATACCCTTGTAAAAGTATAAAAAAATTAATGAACTATTTAAAAGCAAAAGACCCAGTTACTGCACAACATATATTAAGAACAAAAGAGCTGGTAACTCGTTTCTCAATGTACCTAAATTTTTCCCCAACAAGTATTTTCCTGCTCCGCTTACTGGCAGAATACCATGACATCGGCAAGGTAAGTATCCCTGTAAGTATTCTTTCAAAACCAGGACCCCTTAATTCTGATGAAATTAGTTTAATAAGACAACATAGTGAAACTGGCCATCGAATTGTTAAATCCTGCTCTGACTTAGCTCCTATTGCTGACCTTGTTTTAAAACATCACGAGCACTGGGATGGTAACGGTTATCCCCTAGGGCTAAAAGGTGAAAGTATACCTATCGAGTGCCGAATACTTGGTATTGTTGATGCATATGAAGCCATGACCAGCAACCGTCCTTATCGGAAGGCTAAAACACATGAACAGGCCAAACAGGAATTGATAAATTATTCTGGTACTCAGTTCGACTCTGCTATAGTAAATCAATTTTTGGAAATGTTCTTTTAACCCACTATTTGTTGATCGGTGGCCTTGGTCCATAATACTGATGATAATGACACTGTATTCTACCATTATATAGTTTGCGATTTTTATCAGACTTCTTTCCAAAAAGCTGTTCAAAATTGGCATGGCTTGTCAGGACATAAAAGGACCATGTGTCTATCTTCTTAAACGTGCTACCCATTTCTCGGTATAGATACTCTACAGCTGGTATATCCTCCAAACGTTCTCCATAGGGAGGGTTGCAGATAAGGTATCCGTACCTTTTTTTTGTCTGAAGCTGACTTAATTCCCTTTGCTGAAAGTGGATTTTCTGTTCCACTCCTGCTTGTTTAGCATGATACCGAGACAAGCTTATCGCTTCACGATCAATATCATAACCTTCTATCTCTAGATCTCGATCCCTTTCAATCAGTTCTTCAGCTTCAATCCGGGCATTTTTCCAAAGTCTCTCCGAAACTCTAGGCCATTTCTCTGAAGCAAACTCCCTTCTTAACCCCGGCGCGATATTCATTCCTTTTAAAGCTGCTTCGATAGGTATAGTTCCGGAACCACAAAAAGGATCTATTAATGGTCGTTCTGGGTGCCAATTACTTAAGCTAACTAAGGAAGCAGCCATGGTTTCCTTAAGTGGTGCTCTCCCTACTAATTTACGATAGCCACGCTTATGCAAACCCGGTCCACTAGTATCAAGAGTGATTGTCACCTTATCCTTTAACACGCCTACTTCGATTGTATATCGAGGCCCTGTCTCTTCAAACCATTTCACCTTATACTTTTCTTTCATCTTTTCAACAATAGCCTTTTTGACTATAGCCTGACA
>PHAD01000065.1 GCA_002841595.1 Firmicutes bacterium HGW-Firmicutes-12 | reverse complement strand
CCCCCTAAAGGCACTGCAGCTACTGGAATAGATGCATTATGTCATGCTATAGAGGCTTATGTATCCAAGAAATCTCAACCAATATCCGACTTTATAGCACTCGAAGCTATTAGACTTATATCTGCAAACCTCCGTACAGCTTGGGCTAATGGAACCGATGTTGAAGCGCGTTCAAACATGATGCTCGGTGCCACTCTTGCTGGTATTGCTTTCAGCAATGCATCAGTAACCTTAATTCATGGTATGTCAAGACCAATAGGGGCATTATTCCATATCCCACATGGTGTTTCCAATGCTGCTCTTTTACCTGTTTGGGCTGAATACTCCTACATAGGCAATGTGGAAAAGTTTGCTAAAGTAGCTGAAGCCATGGGAGAGAATATCGTTGGTCTTTCTACTTTGGATGCAGCCTATATGACATATGAAGCAGTTAAACAGCTTTGTGAAGATATCCAAATACCAACAATAAGCGGTTTGGGTATTGATAAAGCAGAATATGAAAAGCATATCCCCAAAATGGCTACTGATGCTATTGCCAGCGGTAGCCCAGGGAATAACCCAAGATTTGCAACTCCAGAAGACATCATGGAATTATATAAAAAAGCTTGGTAAAAAAGTTCATATAATTTTAGAATAAAAACAAGTCTGGGATTTTTAAAATCCCAGACTTGTTTTTATTCTACTAAGATAATAGAGTTTTCTTAAAGTAAGAGCCAAAGGTTAGAATTAAAAAGCTGATTAAAAGACCGGGATAAAGAGGATCTATATTTTGGCTACCAAAAAAAGCCCAAAGAATAGAAGAAAGAGGACCTAGTGTAACAGCCAGCATACCTGTAGAGGGTTCAACAAAATCTCTAAAGAAAATCGCATAAAGCAGAGGAAAAAATATAGAAGCACCTCGCAATCCCATGGAAAGAATGCTCCATTTGAGGATTACGGAGTTGATATTGTTGCTGACAAAGATAAGAGTGAAGGCAGACACAATAATAATGGCTAACTTTGAAAAGGTAAGGACGTTTCTATCTGTAGCAGTAGGATAGATAAATCGCTTATAAATATCATGAGTGAGCATGGTACTGACTCCTAGAACTAGGCCTGCCCCTGTACCAATGATAGAAATCAACAAGGTTGCGAGGATTATACCACCTAGCCAATCAGGGAGAAAGTTTAGCACAAATAATGGCAGAGCTTCTTTGGCATTGATATGTGGGAAGTTGGCTCTCATATATAGCCCTACTAGAATGCTGGCTATTCCTACAGGAGGTACGATTAGTCCAGAGATAATAGCACCTTTTCGTGAGATGTGGATATTACGTCCGGAAAGTATAGCTTGGAGATAGGTTTGTGTAGATATGACTCCAACAAGTAGAGAAAAACCAGTAGCCAAATCTGTGCTTGCCCCACGACCGAAAAGACTGAACCAGGGAAAAACGGGGAAGGAGGCTTTGAATCCAGTAATACCTCCTCCTAGGAAGTAGGCAAGTATTCCAGTTATAGATAAGGATACATAAATCAACGTTAGCTTGAGAAGTCCAACATAGCCAGTTCCCCAAACTCCGCCAAAGATTACATAGGAGATGATTAAAACAACTGCAATGAGTGCAGCCAAGAAAGGGTTAATACCAAACATTGAGGTTAGGAGGGCTACTGCCGATAACACTTGGCCTACAATATTAAGGAAAATCCCAACTGAAGAAGAAATACTAGCCAGGACCTGAGTTTGGCTTCCGTAAACAAGGCCTAAGAACTCAGGTCCTGTTGTTACACCCGATTCTCGTAATGGCTTTGCTAAGAATAATCCTAGTATTATACTCGATATCCCTGCACCTAAAGTGAACCACCATGCACTCATACCATATTGAAAGGCTAATTGTGCCGTCCCGATTGTTGAAGCCCCGCCGATAAGTGTTCCAGCAATGGTTCCAACTAGGATCGAGGTTCCGACTGTCCTTCCTCCAATAGCAAAGTCTGAGGATGATTGTACAAGTTTCATAGAGTATATACCAGCCATGGTTACTAGGAGTAAGGTCAGTATAATAAATATAAGATGTGTTGATGTAAGCACAAAAAACCACTTCCATTAGGTATGACATCGGTTAAAGTATATAGTAAAAAAAAAAATTATTCCAGATTAAAAAGGTAAGTATAGGTGTAAAATGTGGTATATTGAAAGATATAATCTTTTTTGATAGGGGAATTATGAAGAGGAAAGTTGAACGCATCTGGGAAATAGATTTATTAAGAGGGATAGCCTTGATACTTATGATCTATTTTCATGTAATTTACGATATGAAGGAAATATATGATTATTCTGTGACCTATGCGAGTGGCCCAAACTACTATCTCGGAAAAGTGGCCGGGAGTCTTTTTATATTTGTTGCGGGCATAAGTTCATCTATTACCAGAAGTAACATTAAAAGAGCCGTTAAACTATTAGCGCTAGCTCTAGTGATAACTGCTATTACTCATTTATACGATGCAAATTTGGGAATAAAGTTTGGAATTCTGCATTTTCTTGGAATAAGCATCTTAACGTCTACATTTATGACTAGATTAAAAGAATATGAATTAGTATTCTTAGGTTCTGTCGTAATTGCCATTGCTACCTATACATCGGGGATAAAGTTAAACCATGATCTGCTCTTTTTTGTAGGTATAACAACTAATAATTTTATATCTTCTGATTTTTATCCACTAATTCCTTGGTATGGTGTTTTTTTATATGGTTTGGCAGCGGGTAAGTACTTTTATAAAAGTAGAAAAAGTATAGTAATTTATCATCCTAAAGATAACATATTAACTAAAGCTGGTCGCAGAACTCTCGTAATCTATCTAATACACCAACCTGCTATTTTAGTTATATTAGAACTTTATACTAAAATAAGAGCTATTCTGTAATGGATACTAAAGCATTATAGTTAGTGGGGAAGGAGAAAAATTAGTGATTATTACTTTTGAATATAGTATAAATTCAGAGCAGGTTTTTCGGTTTATGGGCTATAAAAAAAAGACTGATTATCCGCCTGAACTCCTTCGCGAAGTAGAATTAGCTATTTTGGAATCAAGTGAGTATATACAGGCAAAAGCGATTATTGAAGAGGTCTATTTTACATTTGATGAACCAAAGAGAGCAATAATATTACCAAAAGGGCAAAATATATATAACGAATGTTTAATTGAGAAGGTTAAAAACAGCAGTTTTTTATTAATGGGAATAACTACGCTAGGGCCAGGATTTGCAGAAAAAGAGAGTAGCAACGATGGTATGTGGGGTATTAAAAACTTAATATTAGATGCGATAGGTTGTGCTGTTTTAAACAATATAAACCAACAATTACGCAATATTATCAAAGTTGAGTATTACAAAAGAGGATTAGAATTGACTCATCGCCTAACTCCAGGAGAGAACGATATACCATTGGAACTACAAAAGGTCATTTTTGAACTGCTCGATACAGAAATCTTAGGTGTATATTTAACAAAAGCCCTGATGATGGAACCACTAAAATCATGCTCTGTTATATATGGAGTGGTAAGGCAGGAAAACCTTACGAAGGAGAGTACAGCTATACAAGAGGATGGCTGTAGCGAATGTAATTTAGAGGAATGTATTTTTCGTGAAGAACAACTGTCGCACCAAGTGGTAGTAATTAAAGGGGCCGAAACTAAAACGTTAATTTCTCAGCATGGAGAAAATCTGTACCAGCTTTTAATTAGAAATGGGGTCAAAGTAACTAATAGCTGTGGAGGAAATCATTCCTGTGGAAAATGTGTTGTACAGCTAGAAGCTCAACTTCCTATTCCGATGAGTTCTCGGGAAAAAAACTTGTTATTAAGTAAAAAAACTGAGAGTGGGGCAAGATTATCCTGCTTTATTAATGTAGAGCAGGACTTGGAAGTTGCTTTACCAGTTGAGTCCAAGGCGCAAATCTATGTACAAGGGCATAAGCGGTTTGGGAAACGAAAGTCTAGAGACCGTGAGCCAGATGGAGATAGTCCCTACGGGATTGCTGTTGATCTTGGTACAACAACTGTAGCTGTATATTTATTGGATTTGGAAACAGGAGAAGATATAGACATCATTTCATTTTTGAACCCACAGCAAGTATATGGAGCAGATGTTCTTACCAGAATAAATTATACTCTTCAGCAGAAAAAAGGATTAATGCAGCTCAACTGCAAAATTATAGAAAGTATAAATACTGCTATCAAGGAACTATGTAAAAGAAATTCCTTGCATAGTGATAATATATATGAGATGACAGTGGTTGGTAATACTACGATGCTTTATTTATTTTTAGGACTTCCTTGTAACAAATTGGCCCAAGCGCCGTATTCACCAGTATATACTTGTGGCACAAAAATAGCCCCTAATGATCTAGATATTAAGATTAATCGAATCGGAAGATTGATAGTATTACCAGGTATATCTGCCTTTGCTGGTGCCGATACTCTAGCGGCAGTGGGAGCATGTGGAATGCATGAAGATAGTGACATTAATTTGCTAATTGATATCGGCACCAATGGAGAGATCGTACTTGGCAACAAAGATAGAATGATATCATGTTCTACAGCCGCAGGGCCTGCCTTTGAAGGCGGACGTATTACCTGTGGTATCGGCGGAGTAAGCGGAGCAATAGATCATGTGAATTTTAGGTGGGATAAACTATATACGACAATAAATAACCAAGACCCTGTTGGCATTTGTGGTTCAGGAGTCTTGGATGTGATAGCTGAGTTACTTCGTTATGGCATTATAGACAAAAGTGGGAGAATGAAAAAGAAAAATGAGATGCGGTCCCTATTATCGAGTCAATTATTGGATAGATTGATAGAGAATGAAGGGCAGCCTGCCTTTTTGCTGGATAAAGATACGAGAATTATAGTAACTCAAAAAGATGTTAGAGAATTTCAATTAGCTAAAGGGGCAATTTACGCAGGAATAAGCATTTTGTTGAAGCAACTAAAAATAGGGCCGTCTGATATAGGCAAAGTGTACTTAGCTGGAGGTTTTGGTAATTATTTAGATCTTACAAACGCATTCGCTGTAAAATTGATTCAAGCTGAATTTCACGACTTGATAGTACCGATTGGCAATGCAGCAGGAAGTGGAGCTAGGATCGCCATTGCTTCAAAAGGATTTTATCAATCACTCAAAAAAGCTAAAGAGCAAATAGAATATTTGGAACTGTCTTTAGTGCCAGAGTTTCAAGCCGACTATATTAAGGCGCTTGACTTTTGAGGGGTGTTATTAAATACTCAGCAGAAATTGCGCAATATTTTTATTGGTATCCAGATCACGATACTTTAACTGTGCGCGCCTAATTTCTACGAGGCGTTTACCATTATCGGCGAGAAGGCCGTTAATCTCCTTGGGGAGAAGGGTTAAGTCCTTGCAGAAAATACCTAGATTGTGTTTTAAGATGAAATTGGGGTTCTCCTTCTCTTGTCCTGGTAGCGTGTCTGTTACAACCAATGGTACACAACAATTTACAGCTTCCATAAAAGTATTGGGGCTTGCTCTGGTTATCAATATATCCGATGCTATTAGATAGTCTTCGATATTATTAACAAATCCGAGAACTACAGCACGATTTGGATAAGCTGAAGGTAGAGACTTTTCGAGCATTGCGCGTAGTTTTTGATTTCTACCTGTAATAATAGTTACTTTGCAATCGAAGCTATCTAGAAGAATAGTGGCAGTTTTAGCTAGGTTTCCTGCTCCCTCCGCGCCGCTGACTATAAGAAAATTAAGACCCTCTTTATTAGGCTTATAAGCTAGCGTATCTTCGTTTATACTAGCGGCAATATTATTAAACTTTTCTCTAACGGGAAAACCAAAAACTTTTACTTTACTTTCTGGTACACCATATTGTATTACTTTTTCCTTAGCTTCTTCGCTTGGACAGATAGTATACATTGCGCGCTTATCGGCCCAAAGTCGATTGATGGAGATAATATCGGCTACAACAGTAATCACAGGAATATTTAAGTTTTGATTTTCGAGTAGATCAATTATAGAACCAACAAAAGCAGGATGAACGGTTACAATGATTTCAGGATTTGTTTTGTTAATAATTTGCAATAACTCTCGATGCTTTGTAATAATAGAAGTAGTAAAGGTATTAGCCAACCCTGGAAAATGATGAAAAGTTTGGTAGTAGGAGGCCCAAATAGGCTTGGCATAGTGTGTAACAGGCCCATAAAGGTGGCCTAACATTCTGCTGGGTTTGCCACCAAGTTCAAAACCCTCAAGGATTTCTGTTTTTGTCTGGGGGCTGATCATTGATATCTGGTTACTAATGGATTCAGTAATACTCTGGTGCCCGTGCCCAGTATACTTGGTTGATATGAAAAGAATACTGTCAATCAACGAGAGAACCTCCTATTTAAGAAAGATAATATAATGCATATCTAATTATAACCAAAGCGATGTTGATTGTAATATAAATTTGTTTAATATAATATAAAATTTTGAAAATAAATAAGTGTGTTTTAGGGGAGGTATGATAGTTTGAAAATAGTGCTCGCTCCTGATTCCTATAAAGGGAGTCTTACTGCAAAAAAGGCCTGTGAATCAATGGCAAAGGGGATTAAAAGAGCATTGCCGGAGGCAGATGTCATACAGATACCGATGGCTGATGGGGGAGAAGGAACTGTCCAGAGTTTAGTTGATGCTACCAGTGGACAAATTCATACGGCTCGTGTAGACGGTCCATTTAGAAATAAAGTAGATGCAAAATATGGGATATTAGGAGATGGAGAAACTGCTGTTATTGAAATGGCAGAGGCTTCAGGACTATATCTTATTGCTACTGAACAACGCAATCCCTTGCATACAACTACTTATGGAACAGGAGAACTAATTTATAATGCCTTAGAACGTGGCTGTAGAAGATTCGTACTAGGACTAGGGGGTAGTGCAACCAATGACGGTGGGATGGGTATGGCTCAGGCTCTAGGGGCTCGTTTCCTTGATGAAGCAGGGTTTGAACTACCGCCAGGTGGGGGCTCATTGGGGATGCTAGCACATATAGAGACGATAAGTATGGATATTCGAATTAAGGAGAGCTCATTTATTGTAGCTTGTGATGTGGATAATCCTTTATGTGGGGGTAATGGTGCAAGTAACGTGTTTGGACCACAAAAGGGTGCAACTCCTGAGATGGTAGTAGAGTTAGACAACAATTTGTCACATTACGCCAATATTATAAAAAAAGATCTGGGAATAGATATAAAGGACACTCCCGGGGCTGGAGCTGCTGGTGGTCTAGGAGCTGGTATGCTGGCTTTTTTAGGGGCAACACTGAAGTCTGGTGTAGATATTGTAATAGAAGCAGTTGAACTAAGAAAGCATTTAGAGGAAGCAGACCTCGTTTTTACAGGTGAAGGGCAGTGTGATTTTCAGACCATTAATGGGAAGGTTCCATTCGGAGTAGCTAGAGAAGCTCGCAAACAAGGTATTCCCTGCATAGTTCTAGCTGGGTCAATTGGCCAGGGGATTGACTTGTTATATGATCATGGTGTAACTAGTGTTTTTTCCATAGTAGATAGTCCGATGTCCTTGGATCAGGCTATGGCAGGGGCGGAGGAACTGCTAGAGAAAACTGCGGAAAGAATTTCGCGTGTGATTAAAATTGAAAAAGAACATAATTATTAAAATTGTATGGAGGCCTAGATGATTAAATACGATACAATTCTTTTTGACCTCGATGGAACATTGACCGAACCGAAAAAAGGTATCACTCGCTCTTTTCAATATGCGCTTAAGAAATTTGGCATCATTGAGGAAAACATGGAGGTACTGCTTAGCTTTATTGGACCGCCCTTGAAAAGCACATTTATTAACCATTATGGGTTTAACGAGAAGAAAGCATGGGAAGCGGTTGTCTACTACCGAGAGTATTTTACCGAAAAAGGCATGTTTGAAAATGAGGTCTTTTTGGGGATATCTGAAATGCTACACGAGTTAAAAGGTAACGGAAAAAGAGTGCTTTTAGCCACATCAAAAGCTTCAATATATTCGGATAGGATTTTGGAGTATTTTAACATAAGGGCTTATTTTGATTATATTGTTGGAAGCAATTTGGACGGTACGAGAGCAGAAAAGAACGAAGTTATCAGTTATGCCTTGTCTTTACTTGATAATAAAGATAATTATACTCCTGTAATGGTTGGTGATCGGAAGCATGATATAATAGGGGCACAGCAGGTTGGAATTGATTCTATAGCGGTAACTTATGGCTATGGTTTGCGACAGGAGCTTGAAGAAGCAGGAGCAACGCACATTTTAGATACAGTTGACGAGTTGAAGAAATTCTTACTGGACTAGATTGAATTTGAAAAATAACAACTTACTATGGGGGAATTACTATGGATTATAGAAAATCTGATAAGCTTGCTCATGTTTGTTATGATATCAGAGGACCGGTTATGGAGGAGGCAAAACGCCTAGAAGAGGCAGGTCATAAACTACTAAAGCTTAATATAGGGAACCCTGCTCCGTTTGGGTTTGATGCACCCGATGAAATTATACAGGACGTAATTCTCAATTTGCGAAACGCCCAGGGCTATACGGATTCCAATGGCCTTTTTGCTGCCCGAAAAGCAATAATGCAGGATAGTCAGAAGAAAAAAATTGAAGGTGTATTAATAGATGATATCTATATTGGTAATGGTGTAAGTGAATTAATAGTGATGTGCATGCAGGGCCTACTTAATAATGGAGATGAAATTCTCATTCCTGCCCCGGATTATCCTTTGTGGACAGCAGCTGTTAATCTTTCCGGTGGCGAGGCGATACATTATATTTGTGATGAGGAAGCCAATTGGATACCGGATATTGACGATATCAAGAGAAAAATAACAGATCGTACAAAGGGTATAGCGGTTATAAATCCAAATAACCCAACTGGTGCAATCTATCCTAAAGAAATATTAGAAAAGATAGTAGAAATTGCAATTGAGAACAACCTTATAATCTTTGCTGATGAAATTTATGACAAGGTGCTCTATGATGATAATAAGCATATCGCGATGGCTTCTTTGTCCGATGAGATATTTTTTGTTACATTGAATGGACTTTCGAAGTCACATCGTATTGCCGGATTTAGAGCAGGGTGGATGGTTCTGAGCGGTAATAAAAAGTTGGCTAAGGATTATATTGAGGGGCTAAATATTCTTTCAAATATGCGTTTATGTAGTAACGTACCGGCACAATTTGCTATTCAGACCGCCTTAGGTGGTTATCAGAGTCTCCTGGAATTGCTTCAACCTAGTGGAAGGTTACATAAGCAGCGTGAGCTGTGTTATGAACTAGTAAACCAAATCCCGGGTTTGTCTTGCACGAAACCGGAGGGGGCTTTTTATGTATTTCCTAAGCTTGACGTGAAAAGATTTAATATTACGGATGACCGTCAATTTGTTTTCGATTTTCTTAGAGCTAAAAAGGTAATGCTCGTGCAGGGATCTGGGTTTAATTGGCCGAATCCGGATCATTTTCGTATAGTATTTCTGCCGCCTGTCGATGAATTAACCGAAGCCATCAACAAACTAGGAGATTTTCTCTCCACCTATAAACAGATATGACTAATGGTAATAATAGAAAAATACTAGAAATACTTGAATACCATTATAAAGATACCACTACAGCATTAGAGTACAATAATAATTTTGAACTACTAGTAGCAACCATGCTCTCAGTACAGACTACCGATATGCAGGTAAATAGAATAACTAAAGGGTTATTTGCAAATTATCCTACTCCACAAAAAATGCTTTCCTTAACAGAAGCGAAACTGGCTGAAGAGATTAAAGGCTGCGGTCTTTATCGTAATAAAGCCAAGAACATAATAGCGACAGTAAAGATCCTCATCAAAGAACACGGTGGTGAAGTTCCAGCTAATCGTGAGGCCTTGATGAGCTTGCCAGGAGTTGGACGAAAGACAGCTAATGTTGTACTGGCTAATGCATTTGGGATACCGGCTTTAGGTGTAGATACACATGTATTTCGTGTAGCGAATCGTTTAGGACTTGTTAAGGCTAAAACTCCGTACCAGGTTGAGGAGCAGTTGATAAAACAGTTACCTCGTGAAAAATGGGGTGAAGCACATCACTGGTTGATTTGGCATGGTAGAAAAGTTTGCCGAGCACAAAAACCTCTTTGCTCTGATTGTGCTTTAAAAGATCTATGTCCGAGCTATGTAGGATAGTGAAAGCATAACGCTTTATTTGGGAGGTTTATCAAAAATGATCAAACCAGTAAAACCGATTAGGGCTTTGATATTCTCTGTTTCCATAGGCTCTGGTCATGATAATGTAGCAAAAGCTATGGCTGAGAGATTGCTAGAGGAAATTCCGGGTTCTGAAGCAGAGATCATAGACACATTTCAATACATAAATGCAACCTTACATAAAGTAATGTTGGGCAGTTATATGGAAACCTTGAAATTCACACCTAAGGTATGGGGCTATTTATATAATCAAGTAGTTGAGGGAGAACGCTTTATTGATATAGGCCAACTGTTCTCAAAGGTTCTCTCACCTAGGTTGGATCAATTATTAAAGCAGTTTAATCCGGACATAATCATAACTACTCATGCCTTTCCTACGGGGATATTATCAATTATGAAAGAAAGAGGGCAAATAAACATACCCGTAGCTTCAGTTATAACTGATTTTCATGTGCATAGCCTTTGGATACATCATGGAGTAGATAGGTATTTTATCCCGGAACCAGATTTATCCAATAGACTTTTGCATCATGGTATAAAGGCAAAGCAGATAATAGCCGTTGGAATACCTATACGTACGCAGTTTTCAAAGGAAATCAATTCTGAACAAGCCAAATCTAACTTAGGCTTAAGCGTAAATACTCCTACTATCTTGGTGATGGGAGGTGGTCTTGGCCTAGGGAGAATTGAAAAAATTGTTGAGGAGATTCTGGAGGATTCAATTTTTGAGGTTATGGTGGTTACCGGGAAGAATAAAATCCTACAGGAAAACCTAGCAGATCTAAAGAACACACGCCTAAAGGTGTTTGGATTCATAGAGAACATGGCTGAGGTCATTGCAGCCAGTGATATAGTAATTTCTAAACCGGGTGGAGTGACCACGGCTGAGGTACTAGCGATGCGTAAGCCTTTGGTAATATTTTCAGCATTACCGGGGCAAGAAGATTGCAATACTGAGTATCTGCTAAATAAGGGCGCGGCCCTGAAGGTGCAAAGATTAGATATGTTATTACCGGAAATAAACAGCTTTTGGTCGAATCCTTTAAAAAGGAGGCATATGAAGGAGATGGCCGAACAGTTAGGAGTCCCCAATTCAAGTAAAATGGCTTGGGAGGAACTTTGGGATTTATTAGCGAAATGATATAACAAAGGAGGTGCTTTCTTGAACAGTATTAAAAGAATTGCAGTGTTAACTGGGGGCGGCGATGCACCAGGTTTAAACGGAGTTATTAGAGCTATTGTGAAAACGGCTATATCACGACATCAGCTTGAAGTCTATGGCTTTCTTGATGGATTCTACGGTTTAATTACAAATAAGTACATAAAGCTCGAAAAATCAAATGTTTCGGGAATTCTTCAACGTGGAGGAACCATCCTCGGAACCAGCAATCGTGATAACCCGTTTCGTTTTCCTGTTAAAAAGAATGGGGAAACCATATATTGTGATGTTTCTGATGATGCAATAAAAAATCTAGAGAATCTTAATATTGATGTTCTTGTTATTATTGGTGGAGACGGAAGTCTTAATATTGCACATGAATTAAGCCAAAAAGGCGTAAAGGTTATTGGTGTACCTAAAACGATAGATAATGACCTTTCGGCTACGGATGTAACCTTTGGCTTTGATACGGCGGTGACTACGGCTACGGAGGCACTGGACAAGCTACATACAACCGCGGAATCCCATCATAGGGTTATGGTCTTGGAGGTTATGGGACGCTATGGTGGCTGGATAGCTCTTTATTCAGGCCTTGCAGGAGGGGCGGATGTAATACTAATCCCAGAAATAGCATTTGATTATACAAAAATTAAGGAAAAGATAGAGGCAAGAATGGCCGAAGGAAAATTATTTAGCATTATAGTAGTGGCTGAAGGGGCGGTGGAGAAAGAAGGTCAAATGGTAGTTGCCAAAATGATTGAGGAAAGCACAGACCCGGTCCGACTAGGTGGTATTGGCCAAGTCGTTACCGAACGTCTAGCTAAGTTGGTGGGACTTGAAACACGGGTTACTGTCTTGGGTCATCTCCAACGGGGAGGTAGTCCCACTGCAACAGACCGGATACTTTCATCACGCTTTGGCGTTATGGCGGCTAATATTGCGGCTAAAGGACCTTGGGGACACATGGTGGCATTGAATGGCAAGGATATTATAAATGTTCCCATAGTAGAAGGGATTAAGGAGTTAAAAACAGTTAATCCTAACGGAGAATTAGTTGAAGCAGCAAAATCTGTAGGAATTTCATTTGGGATATAAAATAGAGCTATGTTTGTATGCGTGATTAAAGTAAGATTACATATATTTGCTACCCATTCACTTAAAGAGAAAAGAAGCGTTATAAAAAGTCTACTGAGGAGGACACAGCAAAAGTTTTCTCTTTCAATTGCTGAAGTTGGGGACAATGAACTGTGGCAAAGTTCAATAGTGGGAATAGCTATTGTAGGAAATAATAAAAGGCTCTTAGAAAGAGAAATGGAAAAAGTCCTAGCTTTTATGGAGCAGGACTCAGAATTTGAAATAGTGGAAATCCAGCATGAGATTTGGAGTTTCAGATAAAGCGAAGAACAGCTTAGTTAATAATAGTTAAGCTGTTCTTCTTATTAGTAGTAAGTTTATAATTTATTTAATTCAATAGCTTTTTTATAATCCTAGAGCATGCAAGAAAAGAGGAACGGCCGTAATGCCAACCATTATGTTTGCAATTCCTGCAAGTTTAGTCCAGATAGCTCCTTTTTCATACCAAGCAGGAACGAGTGCAACGAATAATAGGGCAATAAAGGTTAAACAAACTCCAAGAGGCCAGATCATGCCTAACGCTATTGCTTTGTAGATAAATGCTGACGTAATTAAGAATTGAACAAGGAAAAAGTGTGCAATCATTTTCTTGTCCCCACCTTTAATTAAGAAGACAACAATAACGAGCCAGAAAAGACCATAATTCGCAAAAATTGTACCTAAGTATACGCTTAATGATGGGTCTTTAGCAACATTAAAGAAGTACATAGCAAAAGCGGTAACGAGTTGGGCGAGTCCACCAAATATAAGGGCTACGTAAGCAAGTGATCTACTGATTTGTCTATGGTCGCCGTCTTTTACTCCTACGCCTATCTGCTCTAAACCGAAACACCATACAGTAATAATAAGTCCGAAAACTCCAATTGCTTCAGGATTTACTACATTCATAAAATAGTTACCCTCCAATTCATTTCTATATAATAACAAAAAATATATTAAAAGATTCTCAATTTTCACCTCCTTTGTAGAAACTTAAAAACTTAAATCGGAAGCATAGATTAATCTTAGTTAAAATTTGCACATAGTCCATGTAATTGTATCAAAATATTTACGCGAAGGAAACAGCTATTGTGAAAATAATAGCATAACCTAGAAATTATTATTTTGATTTTATATATTTGGAATAAAAATGGTATGATAGTGTTAAAAGCATTAAAGATGCATGGGGGTTTAGTACGAATGTCTTCAATAGAATTTATAGCAACGGCAGCATTTGGTTTAGAGACCATTGTAGCACGCGAATTAGCTTTGCTTGGCTATACAGAACAGAAAGTTGAAACTGGTAGAGTAATATTTAAAGGTGATGAAAGTGCCATATGTAGGACTAATCTGTGGCTGCGTTCTGCTGAACGTGTCCTTATTAATATGGGACAGTTCGAAGCTTATAGCTTTGAAGAGTTGTTTCAACAGACAAAAGCCCTTCCTTGGCACGAGTGGCTTCCTATTAATGCCAATTTTCCAGTTGAAGGAAAGTCTATTAGATCGAAATTGTATAGTGTTCCGGATTGTCAGGCT
>PHAD01000064.1 GCA_002841595.1 Firmicutes bacterium HGW-Firmicutes-12 | reverse complement strand
CCATATCTTTTTTAGGTCAGCAATTTCGTTATCAAAATTAATTGGCTTACTTTCTATCGGTTCGCACATTTCACTATCATAGCCGATATCAATAAGGTGTTGTTCAGGGTACTCCCCCCATCCAAACGCAGCTTGAATTGGTTGCGCTAACTTTAGCCCTGCCTCTGTTTGGTATTGCACTAACATACTACATGAATGATTCATGCTCCAGGAGGACCCTCTACCTTTTCTTTTAGTGATTTCTTGTTTCCAAAGCATTATTACCTTGTCTAGTTCAGCTAGTGATAATGTGCCAGAGGGCATTATATCCCCTGCCATAAACCATTCTTGACTGGCTATATAGACATTTAAAAAAAGGTGAATCTCAACGTCTATAGCTGATGTGTCGCCCACATTCCGAAGAAAAACATCGTCCTTTATGACAGAAATAATGGCATCATCTTTTACAGATAATTTGCGTTCCGACTGATTGGGAACCTTAAACCATGGAAGCTTTTTCTGAGGCTTATAAAACTGATCAAAATCATATCTTTTTACATACCTTTGTGTACATCCTCTTCGAGTTAAGCATAAACCTTCATGGAGATTTCGGTAGTCTTTTTTGAGCATATAAGGTCTATTGTTATTATTGTATATTCTGAAAATACCAATTTTCTTTCCCATGTAATCGAGGGTGATATAACTAAAATTTATTTCAGGCTCAACATTATTGTGAATTAATTGGATATAATTTGCCTCATCTATCGTTTCTTCAATACCTATGATTTCTTTTTTATTGTCTGGAGTGTGTTTAATACCAGTAACAATGTATTTATCACCTTCACGCAATGAATTTGCCATTGCCATAATGTCCTTTATTAAATCCTCATGTCTTTCCTTCTGATATGATTTTGCTTTAAAGTCTAAGTATTCACTTTCGCCTTCATTTCTGATTAAGCTAATAATTGTATCGATTGTTATCACACCCTCTCAGCATTAGACTTTTACTGTATGTTAACTACTATTAAAAAGCAGCAAAACAATCGAGCCTTTATTTGAGATTATTTCAAATTCCCCTATTAGACATTAAATGTACCTAAAAAAGCTCACGTAGCTTTTTTGTCATTCTGCTTTATGGTGATAATATTCTACAATTTCCACAATTAACCTTTGCCGAAATATAGCATATTTTGTCGACTAAGAACATTTAAGGCTACCCATAGGGGTAGCCCATTTTAATGCAATACATCCTCTTTATCCCACAATCTTAACCGCATTCTCTTTTATCAGTTTTATTGTCTCAACGATTTTTATTTGTTTAGTTGAATCAAATAGCTGCATTAGGGTTTGTGGTCTATCGAAGGGAGGCTTCATTAGTTCCGAGACATTCTCGATATAGCCATTTTGCACGATATAATCTATAACTTTTTTTACAAAAACTATTTGGGCTTGATTCAAAGACTGATCATTGATAAATTCGGAAAAAGCCTGATTAGCCGCTTCGTGTTCCAGTTTGGCTATTTTTCTTACCAATAAGCCAAAGGGGGTATCCTGATATTCTCGCTGATAATCTTCTGTTGTACCAAGTTCCCCGGTGAAGATATTCTCCAAACTCTGATAATCTAAAACAGTAAGCTGAATATTGTTCCGCAGCTTATGTATGGCAATATGATCCCGGTGCTCTTCAATATAGCGGTTAACTTTGAGCTTATAGTCTTCGAACTCATAGGCAGGAGGCAAGCCTTCTCCTATTTTATATTCGAGAATATCATCACTGATGTTAGTATAAATAATGGGTCTCTGCCCTTCGCCAATAATAAACATTATCAAGCTACGCAATTCCACCCGTACCTTTTCAAGAGCAAGGATATCTGCACCCTGCCAAAACTCATCTGTAGCAATTGTATTAATAAATTCAATCTTTTCTCTGATCTGAGGAATGGTAATCCGCTGGGCAAGAATATTACAGATACCAATCAGCTGCTTCCTGCCTTTCTTGAATTGAGGCAGTCTCTCTATTTGAGCCAGCATCAAACCATACATCAAGTTATCAAATCTCTTAGCATACTCGTCAGCATCATCCATGTAAACAAGCTGCGCTAAATGAGCTATCAACTCATGCTTATCCAATTCTGACAGACAGACAAATGCCTCAGCATTTTTAAATTTCTCTACATATTGCAACTTCATTCTCACCGATACTAGATCAGTATTCAATGCCCTAATCTGCTTCAAGACAATCTCTACCAAACTTTGGCGCAACTCCTGATAAGGCTCATCTATAAAGGCCTCTTGCTGAAGCTGATGAATCAAATGTACCCTCTTGGCAAAGATGGCTTCGCTCAAGCTTTGGGTTTCGTTACCGGGTAGCCCATCCTTATTGACCCGGAAGAACTCAAAGTTACCCAGGTAATCAAAAATAATAAAATGAGTTTTGTCTTGTCCCTCACCGAATAAGTTTTTACACAGTCTTGTACCCCGGCCAATCATTTGCCAGAACTTAGTCTTGGAACGGACCCGCTTAAAGAAGGTCAGATTGATAATCTCCGGCACATCTATCCCGGTGTCCAGCATATCTACGGACACGGCAATATGAGGCTCCTTCTCGGCAACCTTGAAGTCGTCAATAATGGTCTGGGCATAGCTGTCATCACAGATAACCCGCTTCGCAAAGCTGCCGTGATATTGGGGATAAAGCTTATCAAAGCGCTCGATGATATATTGAGCGTGTTTTTTGTTTTGGGCAAAGATAATGGTTTTACCCAGCCGATCCCCGCCAGCTACTTTGATCCCCTTGGTCATTAAATCTTCCAGAACCATATCCACCGTAGCCTGGTTAAAGATAAATTCATTGATGGCAGGTGGAGGAATAAAGTCGGGCATTTCCCCATCTTCATCAGTGAAGTCTTCTTCATAACGTGCCTTTTCTTCTTCGGAAAGCTTATCGTAGGTGATACCCTCTTCCATTATTTTAGTTTTAACCTCAATGTTATGATAGGGCACTAAGACGTGGTCTTTCTCCACGGCGATTTCATAGTCGTAGGCATAGGTAGGTACACCGCTTTCCATCTCGAAGAAATCATAAGTATTGCGGTCAACCTCAGTCTTGGGAGTGGCGGTTAACCCGATCAGTATAGAGTCAAAGTATTCAAAAATAGCCCGATACTTTTTAAAGATACTCCTGTGAGCTTCATCTATAATGATTAAGTCAAAATGGGCAGGGGTAAAAAGCCGCTTCCCATCATTGTTCTTAGCCGTATCAATAGAGTTAAGCATGGTAGGGTATGTGGAAAATACTATACGGGCGTTCTTATCATCTACATTACTTAGCAGATTGCAAAGGGACATGTCCGGTAAATAGTTCTTGAATTCATTTTTTGCCTGTTTGACCAACGCCGTTCGGTCGGCCAGAAACAAGGTATTAGTCACATCGCCGCCCCGGGATAAGACATCAGTGAGACTGGAGGCTGTTCTGGTCTTTCCTGTCCCCGTAGCCATAACCAGCAAGGCTTTGCGATGCCCCGCATCAATGCTCTCGCATACCGCCCGGATAGCTTCCTTTTGGTAATAGCGATCTGTTATTTTATCATCTATGGAAATCTGGTTTAGATTCTTTCTTTCCCTCCGGCGGTTCATCAGCTTCTCCAGATCAGCCTTGGAGAATGTGCAGCTGACTCTGCGTTGGGGAGACGAACGATCATCCCAAAAATATGTCTCAAAGCCGTTGGTGGTAAACATTATAGGCCTTCTGCCGGTCATTCGCTCCAGACAATCGGCATAAAGCTTGGCCTGCTGGGTGCCAATCATAGGATCTTTGGAGGTACGCTTTGCTTCGACAACGGCCAGGGGTAACCCATCTTTACCATACAGCACATAGTCAGCATAGCCTTTCCTCTCATTATTAGGCATCCCATAAAGCTCTACTTCTTCCCGGACATCATCTCCGAAGACCCAGCCCAAGAGCTTTAAGTCCACATCGATATATTTCTTCCGAGTTTGAAACTCGGATATATCCCCAGGAGTGAAGTGGCGTTGTCCCTGATTCTGGGCTTTATCTTTGGTAAGCTGTTCGCTAATGGCCTCTATCTCAGAATCCTTTTTTTTAAGCAGGCTTTCCTGCTCCTTAATCTTATCTTCGTCCAAGATTACCTTTTCCGCGGGGATATTGCTCTCATTGAATTGTCGTTCTTCATAATTAGCACCATAACAGTAGTCAATCCATTGGATGAATTCAAATAAAGAAGACAGGGCCAGGATGGCATCACTGCAGTTGATGGCTTTCTCCGTATGTACTGCCAGATTGCCCAACTTGATGATGTAAGGGAGTTTACTCCAAGTCTTATTATCCATAGCGAATTTAAAGGAGGGTTCATGAATCAAAGACTGCAAATTATCCTTATAGGGCATAGCAATAGTATTGTCGGCAGAATAGACCCATTTCACCGACAACTCAAAGGCTCTACGGCAGCCTATTGCCGCAATAGCCGGTGAAGTAGCCAGTACCCGCTCCGCTTCCAGGCAGGCAGGGGCAAACAATACGTATTCATTTTGTCCCTGAAGGAATTCAAAATTTGCAGGCATTAGTTCTCACCTCGACTTATTCGAAGTATTCACTCATCAAACTATTAAAAAGGAGTTGTGTTTCGTTAATAACCTTTTGCACCAAGTCCTTTTGTTCTTCGATTTTGGTTACGATCTCGGCGAATTTGTTTTGGAGAGGGAGGGGGGGAAGAGGGATTTTAATCTCACTCAATTCTCTAGCATTAATATTCGCCATCCCAACTATATTTTTAGCCATCTTAAGAAGTAGTTTTTTGCCATATAAAGAATTAAGAAATGCTGATATATATTCACTATTTCCTTTTCTATTAGGTACCAATCGTACCAAGTACCCTGCATAGGCCATTGGATTCTCTTGACGATATACAGCGGATTTTCCCACAAGCTCCTTACTATTAGTTCGATTGAATAACATCTCACCTTTATAAACAAGATATTTCTCTTTATCTTTTTCACTTAAGTCTATATATTTCAAATCTGAAAAGCCCATATTGCCTTCGTAGGTAATGTTATTCATCCTAAGTATTGGATAGGATAATTTATCCTTAGAAGCTTTTTCACTTGTTCCATATTGAATCTTTATCGCAAGGTCTTTGACCTTACCTATCTCCCACCCCTTCTCATTCGTCACAGGGTCTCCGAACATATCATAGAAGGTGGCTTTAATCAGGTTGTCCAATTCTGCTAGCTGCTTTTTTCGTAAAGCTAACAACTCTGCGACAGTATCTACTGTTTGGGCGATTTGCTTTTGGGTTTCTAAGGGGGGGAGGGGGATAAGCATTTTTTTCATTGCTGCCTGATTTAATTTTGCCCTAGTTGTCCCACTTATTATCTTTGATACATCGTAAAACATAATTGAATAGCACAAATAGTCTGTATCTATATTAGGGTTAGCTTTTAGTACATGAGCATGATTATTTACCCAACATTTACCTGATACTCTGTACGCTATAGGTCTGGTCTTAGAGCCAAAATTACCCCCGTCTTCTGCAAGTAATACTAATTCATCATCAAATATGTAGTCGCTGACATAATCTTGAATACCATTTGCACCATAATAAGGATGTATCCCACTTTTTCTTTCCGATGCAGTAACAGGAATTCTTTTATGATCTAGTATTTCGCAAATATCCTCAAGCTTCACCTTTTCCCACTTACTCACCGATAAGCCCCCTCAATTCCTCCATCTTAGCGGCAATATCGATGCTAAACTCATCCAAGCGGGTCATAATTACCTGAGGTGTATCATATTCCACCTTTTCGTACACAAACTCTTTATAGCGATTGATGGAGAGGTCATAGTCATTGGCAGCAATAGCCTCCTTATCCACAAAGAAGCTTTGTTCTGTGGGCTTGCGGTCTGCTTCTCCTGTCAGATTATGAAAACGCTCGATAATATCAGGGATATCATTACCTTTGATTGGCGACCGCTTATCATCCAATGAATAGCCGTCAGCCTTCATATCGTAGAACCAAACCTTATCCGTACCCCCTGCGCCGCTCTTGGTAAAGATTAGTACCGCCGTACTAACCCCTGCATAAGGTTTAAAGACACCGCTGGGCATGGAGATAACCGCCCGCAGGTGATGGTTTTCCACCAGCTCCTTACGCAAGGCCTTGTGGGCTTTGGTACTTCCAAATAGTACACCATCAGGTACAATACAGGAGCATTGCCCACCCTTCCTAAGCAGCCTCAAAAAGAGAGCCACAAAAAGAAGCTCGGTCTTCTTGGTATTGCAGATAGCCTTTAAGTTATCATTAATACTCTCTTCATCGATGGTCCCCGTGAAAGGGGGATTAGCTAGGATAATATCATAAGCACCCGAAATACTGTTCTGCTTAGAGACACTGTCCACATAGTCTACGTGAGGTTGGGTAATGGAGTGAAGCATCAGGTTCATAGCCGAAAGACGCAACATGGTGCGGTCGGTATCAAATCCCGTGAACATCTCCCCGGAGAAAAACTCCCACTGCTCACTGGTCATCTGAGCTTCGTATCTTTCCCTGATATATTCGGCAGTGGAAACGAGGAAACCAGCGGTACCGCAGGCCGGGTCACAGATTTTATAATCAGGTGTTGGAGCCAGCAAGCGAACCATCATCTCCCTGATATGTTTAGGTGTTCTAAACTGCCCATTCTGTCCAGCTTGAGCCAACTTACCCAGCATATACTCGTAAAGATCGCCCCTCATATCCAAATCTTTAATATCATGCTCATAAAGCTCATCTAACCCTGTAATAACTTTCTGCAAGACCTGGGGAGTAGGAATAAAGAACATAGCATCCTGCATATAGCGGGAAAAAGCCGAGCTGATATTTCCATTCATAGACTTAATAAAAGGGAATACCTTAGTCCCCACGATATCGTAAATCTCCCTGGGATCTTTATGCTTAAACATACTCCAGCGCAAAGCCTGTCCATCTTCATCTTGGGGAAAGATTTTGGGTTGCTTCTCTCCACTAAGGTTCTCGAAGTTCTCCGTGTCCAATTCCTTTTCATCCAGGGAACGGATAAACATCAGATATGTAAGCTGTTCGATAACCGTTAAAGGATTGGTAATTCCTCCCGCCCACATATCTGTCCAAATCTTATCAATCTTATTGCGAATATCTCCTGTCACCATCTGTTATGCTCCTATCTCTTCATGATTGAAAAAATCTTAATCCATCTTATTAACGTATTAATTATACCACCTTACTCTCATTACTTACCCTATTAATCTCATCTAGTAATCTCCCATGAGTTTATAACGAAACTATAAAAATGAATTATATTCTTTTCATTATGTTTTCTCTAGCAAGAAACATATACCTTCGGAAATACTGTCGAATTATGTCGGCTTGTAATTATTTTTAAGCGAGCTTAGTGTTCTAGCCCTCGATAAGACTAGTGAGTGAATATCTCGATAATGAATTCAGTTTATCAACTATCTTATCAAATACTCTTGCCGTTTGCATAATCGGAGAAAATCCTTTTTAATCATTTTTATACTTTCATTTTTATTATTATAAGCAGATAATAAATTCGATTATATATCCTTTTTTTTTAACTATTAAGCTCACCCTCAAAACCAAGAATTTTCAACTGTTCAACCCGATTACCGAAAAATACTTTTTTAGAAACCTATTTGACTAATTATAGTAATGCCAACCCCTTACTGTCAGTAGATTTCTCCTTCAGTTTATCTCGGTAGAGTGTGGTGTTGTGATCATATCACCCCCTAATCCGACTAATTTCTATATACAATCTGATCTATACCGTAATCTGATTGTATATAGACCTTCTCAAAAGTGTTATTAATAAGCTCAGCTTTCATTCCAATAGGCAAATTCTCTAAATTTTGAAGAACCTCCCTAACACTTATATAAATTTTCTCAAATTTAGCAATAAGGTTTTCTGTCTTACTTCTCTTCTCAGAAATCTTGTTATACTTATCTAAAATTCTTTGATATTCATCTCTTAACTCAGCCATTCTCAAACGATATTCTTCCAACTCAATAGCTTCATTTTCAAACGCCATCTGTTGTCGCTTTTTGGCCTTTTCAATATCTTCAATACGTTTTCTTAATAAATCCTGTTCCTGTATTAGTGTGGGATCATAATTATCCTTAGCAGTTTGTTTCTCTATCGTTTGTCTAAGTTTATCTTGATCCTCAAATATTGTTTTAAATAATTCTATTAATACTGAGTCCAGTTCTTGCATATTCCAATACTTCATGGAACTTTCACACTGACCGTTTCTTCCGTCGCACCGATACCGAAAATAATAACTATCCTCATCTTCTTTTGAATTTTTCCGATATCTTGCACCATATACTTTACCGCCACAAATTCCACAATGTAATATGCCACTTCCAAGATACTTCCTGTCAGCTGACCATTCTCTGTTGTCATTTTCCCGCCGTTTGGCAATTATTGCTTGAGCACGTTCAAACATATCTATGGATATTAGAGGCTCATGTGAATTCTCAACTATTATCCATTCATGCTCCGGCCTAATAAAACGTTCCTGTGTCCCATCCGGTTTTCTAATCAGCCTAGTCATGTTATAGCATGTAGCTCCAATATATACTGGGTTTGTTAGAATGGTCTTAACTGCGTTAGTACTCCATTTTGCTCCTCTTCGTGTCTTTATTCCTTGACCATTCAGATACTTAGTGATTTTTAGCTGTCCCCATCCTTCTTCAACAAATTTTGTAAATATCAATTTTAGAACTTCTGCAGTCTCTGGATTACTTACAAGAGTTGCTTTATCTTCGCCTAATTTATATCCATAGGCTGGTAGTGGAACATTAGTCTTACCTTCGCGTGCCTTTACCAATTGTGTTAACTTAACTCTAGAAGATGTGTTTTTTCTCTCCTTTTGCGCCATAGCTGAGTGGAGAATAAGAAAAAATTCATCGCTGTCGGCGCGGCTGTCATATCCCTCTTTGATTGCGGCAATAAAGCCTCCATAAAAGGCAATTTCTCTCTTTATCTGAAGCATATCGTTTACGTCACGAGATGTCCTGCTAACTTCCTTAACAATAACTCCCATAATTACACCATTTTTTATATCTTCAAGCATCTCATTTAACTGAATCCTTGAGTTTTTATATGCACCTGTTCTTATATCAATATAACTTTTTACATGATTGTAATTGTTTATCCGTGCCCATTCCTGTAGTATCTTTTTCTGATTTTCAATGCTCGACTTTTGACTTTCTTTACTAGTTGAGACACGGATATACGATCCTATATTAAGGGATTCCATTTCCAATGTAGATATTGGATCCTGATATACTTTTAGATTACCCCGAATATGTCCAGGCATATAATCAAGCATGTCTTTCTACTTCCTTTGGCTTGCACAGATTGTTATCGCTATCTCTGTTGTCTTCCCAAAATATCGCAGCTTTTATTAATAAGTTAACAACTCTTTCGTATGTGAAATCAAGAATATCGTTATTGCCTTTTTCACTTTCTATTAGGTTTGCCTCTTCCCACATACCCCTCACTCCTTCCTGATTAATAGAGTATTTCTGAGAGGTAAATAACGTGATAGTGTGCAATACCAAAGACAGAAATTTAATAGTATAAAGGATAGGTGATTAAAGAGGGCGTCAAATTATTGACCCTCTTTAATCACCTATCCTTTATCAGATATAATTTATATAGCTAATAGTCCAGTTGTCACATCTAAGTATCCTTACGTAATACATTTAGGTATTCGCTATATCCAAATCTGCGGTTCCGCTTGAATGTATTCGCTTGTTCCAGAATCTTTAACGATTCCAATTTGCTCACAGCTTTTGCCACTGTATTATATTGTAGTTCCAGTGCTTCAGCCGTCCTGGCAATATCAATAATTGGATTACGTCCGAGATAATTAAAGAGCTTAATCGCAGATGCATTACGGCCCGGCAAAGAAGCAATCTTTTCTAGATTTTTGGCATTTAGCTTTGTTATTAGCTGGATTGTCTCACAAGCATCTTCCGCAGAATTAATAATGCCATCGAGAAAAAATCTTAGCCATTCCTCATAATGTCCCTTTAATCTGACATCCATAAGGCGATCATAATATTCAATTCTGTTCCGCTTGAAGAAGTAGGAGATATAAAGAACTGGTGACTTCAATAATTTCTGTACTATCAGCCAAAGGTTTATCAGCATCCGTCCTATGCGTCCATTACCATCTAAAAAGGGGTGAATAGTCTCAAACTGATAGTGTATCAATCCAATTTTCAGGAGAGGGTCCAGATCATCTAGTTTATTAATGAATTTCTCCAGCTCAGACATAGCTATCTTCATGTCTTCTATTCTAGGGGGAACAAAAACAGCATTCTTTAATGCGCCTCCTTGAGGTCCAATCCAGTTTTGACTTCTGCGGAATTCTCCGGGGCTCCTTTCTTGCCCTCTAACCCCTTCCATCAAAACTGCATGAGTATCTTTTAATAATCTACTACACAGTGGTAATTCATCCAGCTTAGCTAATGCAAACTGCATAGCCTTTATATAATTCACTACATCAGCAATGTCAATATTCGTATTTTCTTCTATATCGGGATCTAATATATCATCAAGTGTTGCCTGTGTTCCTTCGATTTGTGAAGACAGTAAGGCCTCTTTTCGTACATACATTGCCACAAACAAGTCGACATCAGGTATTTGTTCGATAATACCATCCAGCCGCCCTAACATCCGATGAGCTTTCCCCAGCAAAAGTGACATTTCAGCATCAATATTGATAGGCGGATAAGGGGGTAAATCCGCAGGGGCATAGGCTTGATATTTTAGTTCTCCCGATAAGACATTAACATACTTACCGGCCCGTACCGATCTAATGGCACTCACCCCCAAAATGAAGTATATCTTAATTATACCCATTCTTATTTCATTTTACAACTTTATCGTGAAATAAGTATAGGATGTTCTCTTCTTAAACTCTAGATGCAAAAGATATAACCAGTAGAGTGTTTTCTTAGAGTCATTACTCCAATCAATACAATCATATATTTACAAATACATTTTTTATAGTATTCTAATACTATGAGTATAACTTTAACAAGAGAGATTTATGATATGGATGTTTCAAAGATTATACGTATGAGTTCTAAGAATCAAATAACGATACCAAAGAAATTTGTTCAACTTCTCGAACTTGGCAAGGAAGTTGAGTGCACCGTCCGTAATGGTGCGATTGTTATTCGCAGATTAACCAGAATACAAAATGAAGACTTTGCCGATTTAATATTACAAGATTTAATAAGCGAGGGTTACAAAGGTGATGCATTAATCAACAGATTCCGAGAGATAAGGTCCGGCATGAAATCTGCAGTAAGCCATCTAGTGCAAGATGCCCTTGAATATGCCAAACAGGATAACAGGACCACTGAAGAAAGACTTAATGATATCTTTGGACCGAGGGACTGATAAATGTACCTAAAACTATTCGTCACAATCTTAAAGCAGACACCATAAAATCAGGGGCCCTAGCAGGAATATGGGGTTATGACGTTTATTATGTTGGCACTAATTACGAAATAATTTAAAGAAATATCTAAAATTGTCTTCCCACCATGGGAGGGCTACTTTTTTTCTAGTAGCAAAACCTGAAATCCAGCCCCCCCGTCGGACTTCTAAAATACCTATCTGATTGGTTGAGACCAGAGTTCTACAAGAGCATAAATTATTCTTTACTTTTTATTTTTTCGAATAAACTACTATAATGATATTATATTGTCAGTAAAAGGAGAGCATCTATATTGAATGTAGAGCTAATCGCTGAATTCTTCAACCAGTTTGGTATATACGCTTTTATCATTAGTATTACTGTAAGTATTCTGATTGCAATTTCCGGGATTATACCTTCTTTTTTTGTTACAGCAGCAAACATCCTTGTTTTTGGACCTATAAATGGTTTTGTTATATCATGGCTTGGAGAAACCATAGGTGCTTTGATAGCCTTTTATATTTACCGTTTTGGGTTAAAGAAAAGAGCTAAGTTACTTGGCAATAAATACTCATTAATTAACAAACTTGTGGAATCCAAAGGGATTTATGCAGGATTACTGGTTTTTCAAGGACGACTACTCCCTTTTATACCTTCAGGGTTTGTGACTGCTGGTGCTTCAGTCAGCCAAATTTCGCCTATGCAATTTACGATCTGGACGGCCTTGGGTAAAGTTCCTTCTTTATTTCTAGAATCAGTAGCAGCCTTTGACCTTATTAACATTCACACTAACTACCTAAGATTTTCTGTAACTACCACACTTATTATTTTCTCTCATCTTTTTTATCGGTATTTAATCAAAAAGAAATAACTAAGACTACATCCACAGGAACATTGTGATTTCCGTACGGTTTTTGCCTTGTCCTTAAGTATTTACATTAATATTTAGCCTTATCTTTCAATAATGAATTCAACAATAGAGTCTATAACTTCCACTGCCAGATGGTCTGCTCTTTGATACTCTTCCGGCCTGCTTAACCCACTGCTAAATCCCGCCATCATAAGGTGATTTAGGGAAGGAAAGCTCTTAAAACTAACGCCCTTCTTACCTTGGAGTCCGCACCTCCAAATCCTGTAATCTTCCATGGTCACCTGATAATCCCTTTCGCCTTGTATTATAAGCATGGGAAGGTCAAGTCTTTTTGCGACTTCCACGGGTTGATATCCCTGTAAATCCAACCAATATTCTGCTGGAAGGCCCATTAGTTCTGCTGAAGGGGTATTGGCATCCAAAAAGGTATCTTTTACCTTTTGGGCTAGCCTCTCTGCTTTTGTATAATCAGCCTTTTCACTATCGCTGATAGTACCGTCTAATTCGGCTATATATTTTTTTTGCTCAACAATTAGATCCTCCAAAGGTCTAGCAGCACCTGCCATTATGATCATGCCAGCTAAATCGTTGGTCTGAAGGGCAATTCTCGGTGCCAACATACCTCCTAAACTGTGCCCTAGGATATAGATGTGTTTCTTATCTACCTTTTTTAAATCCTTTAACAAAGAGATAGCAACTATAACATCATCGATGGTTTCTTCCCAAACAGTTATTTCTCCTTTTGTAGCAATCTTTTGACCATGGACCAGTGTTCTTTTGTCATAACGCAGTACCCCTATACCTCGAGACGCCAAACCCAAGGCTAAATCTTTAAAAGGTTTATTCGGGCCTATTGTTTCATCCCGATCATTTGGACCGGATCCATGTACTAGAATAATCATTGGCCACTGTCCCTCTCCTAAAGGGAAAGTAAGGGTGCCGGGCAATGCCCAGTCACCCTCACCAATGACAATATCTTCTTCCACTATTTGATCCATTTTTACATACGCGGGAAGTTCATATTTGCCAGCATTTGCACTCTCAGCAGGTTGGAAAAATAGTCCTGAGATCTGTTTATCCGAGTTAAAAACTATACGGATATTGAGCGGAGCTTTTTTAAATTGGGTAGTTGCAATAATGACATCATAGCCATTAGTAACTTCCTGCTTACGACTTATTTCCTTTTGATAAGCACCTACTTGGCTTTTCAATTGCCCCCAAATCTCCCCTAGTTTATCAGCAGAGAGTTGTTTTCCCATTTCTGCATCAAAAATATCTGTAGCAGTTTTAAATTCTTCCTTTACAAGTAATTGGATGAGATTTCTCCAAACTCTCGTTCGAGGTTGAATAGAGACAATTTTCCCTTTCCAATTCACTTTTGTAGAAATATTCACAGAAATAAAATTTCATTCTCACTCTCAATCCTTTAACTTAGCATTTATAGGCATTATACCAATTCTACTTTAACTATCAAATGCCAATTATTATCCGGGATAATGGATTCTGTTCAGTTATTTGTAATCCCTGTATTATTTTACTTTCAGTGTCCGCAAGTACGCCTTTGTGTTAGTTTCGATCCGATTGCTCTCAATCGCTTTCTGGATAGTTTTATTGTGCGTCCACTTCTCCAAACGCTGCTCCTGAATGTACGGCAAAGCCGCTTCGTACTGCTTGGCCAATGCCGTTGCGAAATACCAGGCGATCATCATGTTTACA
>PHAD01000063.1 GCA_002841595.1 Firmicutes bacterium HGW-Firmicutes-12 | reverse complement strand
TGGATTTACAGGAAACGAGCTTGAAGCGGTATCGCGTATACTCTCGCAAAATGCGGATGTTCTTGGATGGGATAAAACTGCCGGGAACCAGACCGAGGCGAAAAAGATCGCCAATCCACTTGGAATCCTTGACATCATCCTTGTTGCCCTTAACAGCAGCAACCCACTTGGGGTTGGCGACGGTAACGCGGATGCTGTCCTCCAGCAAATTATAAATGGGAACATAATACTTGCCGGTGCTCTCCATGCAGACGTCCAGGCAGTTGTTATCAATCAGCCATTGTTTGAACGCCAGAATAGAATTGTTGAAGGTTGAAAAGCGCTTCTTCTTGTAACTCGGAACTATGCCCTGGGTTGTGATGAGTGTAGCGACGAGAAAAGTCTTGTGTACATCGACGCCACAACAAATAGGGTAAACAACTTTCAATTTTCTCCCTCCCTGCAATTAAAATTGTGAGGGAGAAGGCAGTGACTGGATCGCCACACATTTAACGCTGAGCTAAAACAATGATTAGCGTGCGGCCTCGTGGCACCACTTATTTATCCTGAAAATCCAGTTGATGGTCAGGATAAAAGGGCACAACAAATCAAGCCCCTTGAAAGCAGCGGCATTTAAAATGTAAACTTAACCTGCAATAACGCTGGCGGGTGGCTTCCAACCAAGCTTGCTGAGTTGCTTTAAATACGATGAAATTTTCTTATCGGTGTTGAATTGACAGTAGTAATCAGATCCCAAATCTTTGAATGTTTTGCCAGATAAAACGTGGTAAATAGCAATTAACATGGAATGTGCTACTGCGACTATAGCCTTCTTTTTCCCTCGTCGGACGACAAGCCGTTGATACTGTGCATAGAAGAAAGATTTCTTGTCTCTGCAGGCGATATGGGCACACTGCGTGAGTGTTGTTTTCAAGACTTTATTCGCTTGGTTTGTCCGTCCGCTCTTGGTTTTTCCGGCACTTTCATTATTGCCGGGGCACAATCCAGCCCAGGAACTGAGATGGTGTTCATTGGGAAAACGTTTCATATCGATCCCAATTTCTCCAACGATTACCTGCGCACTGGCAATGCCGATTCCGGGCAATTCGTCCAAAGCTTTTGCAGCGTCGGCGTAAGCACCGCACATATGCTTTTCAACAAGCTTTGTTAACCAGTCAATCTGATTGCCTAATTCCATGATATTCTCTAACGTGGCACGGATCAACTCTCTTTGTAGTTGACTAATAATGCCTTCAGCCGAAAGGAGTAATTCTTCCGCGCTGGCTTTCACGCTTGGGTCTCTGCATTCGGCAACTGATTCAAGATTAACATCTTTGTCAGAAACAATAAGAGAAAGTAGTCTTTTGCCGGTTACGCCGTTGATGTCTGAAAGAATACCCGCCAATTTCACGTTTGCTCCTTCTAAGAATTTTTGCAACCGATTTAAATCCCGAGCACGTTCCTCTACCTTACTTTTTCGATATCTTAGTAAGTCACGTAGATCACGCTGTTCTTTGTTCGGGATGAAGCTGGCACGAAGAAGACCGTGCTGTAATAAATTAGCAATCCACTCGGCATCTTTCACATCCGTTTTTCGACCCGGTACAGCTTTCATGTGTTGCGCATTCACAACTATTGCATCTATCCCCTCCAATTCAAAAATGTTGAACAGCGGCTTCCAATATGGTCCTGTACTTTCCATTGCTGCCATCTGGCAACCGGAATCTTTCAGCCGTCAGGCTTGGACAATTCGCGGTGCGTTGCGAGAGTGAATCTCAGTTTGTGCTGCGAGCTTATTATCCCAAAATAAGTCGAGCTTGTGCCGTGTCTAAATTATACCCATTTTCGTTCATCGCGGTGACCGCAGTCATGACTGTTTGTGCTTGAAAGGCGATCCTTACACTGGTTATTATACTGATTTAAGCCAAGAGGCAGTCTGCAACTCACCTCACCGTGCTTTGTAGTGTGCCTTTCCCTCAGAAACATTGTAACGCAGGGGTGTTTACTGCGCATCCCGTTTTCATTACTATTTGTGTCGCCAGCAGTAGGCGGCGGTATGGAGGTTATTATGAAATATGAATGGAAAAAGCAAGCAAAAGAACTATATCTACCGAAGAATGAACCTGGAATTATTGTAGTACCTTCAATGAAATATTTTATGCTTGATGGCAAAGGAAATCCAAACAGTGATGAGTTTTCTGAAGCTATAGGTGTGTTATACTCACTTTCCTATGCTGTGAAAATGATGCCCAAAAAGGGGGCAACACCTCAGGGATATTTTGAATATACAGTGTTTCCTTTAGAGGGAATTTGGGACTTGGCTGATGAAGCAAAAGGGTTAGAGAAACTAGATAAAGATAATCTGATATACACAATAATGATAAGACAACCTGATTTTGTGACAAAAGAGTTAGCACAAGAAGTAATTAAAAATACTAAACAAAAAAAACCTCATCCATTACTGGACAAAGTTAGATTTGCAACTATTGAAGAGGGAAAATGTGTGCAAATGTTACACGTAGGACCTTATGAAAACGAGCCATGTAGTTTCGCAAAAATGGAAGAATTCTGTAAAGCAAACAATCTAATGAGAATTTCTAAAACGCATAAAGAAATCTATCTTTCTGATGCTCGGAAAACCACACCTGAAAAACTAAAGACAGTTCTTCGTATCCAAATAAAAGAACTAACAGATTAATATAAAGACATAAAGCGCAAAAGAAAAAGGTCAGGATTATTTTACTCCTGACCTTAATTCATTCATAAAAGTAATTTGCTGATATGATTTTTAAGTGAGCTATCTATTCTAAATTCAGTCGTTTGCTTAATATGAAGTTAGTTACAGCGAAGTAAGCAGCACATAGAAGTCCGGTAAGAATAATTCCATAAGCAACCGCCAATTGAATTAACGTCTGCATACCAATGAAATCATGGGAAGTGATATGTATATTAGGAAAATAAAAGTTACCAGGGACTATACTGATAAGCATGAAAAAGATTTGAGAAAGAGTAGTAAGGCCAATAAAGGCTCCGAAGGAGGCTAGCATTTTATGTTGGCTGAATAGGTGCCCGATGGCAATTGAGGCGTATACTATCAAAATGCATGAAGCTAAGCCTATAAGGATACCTATAATAATTTCAAAGGCGAGAAGGTATATTGAAGGGCCCAAGTCTGCAAGCGCTTGGTGATAAATAATTCTAAATTGCATGGCCAATTTAGTAATTTCCCCTATTTCAAGAGTGATTATCAAAATTGAAGTTATGGCGACAATTCCACTGGTCACTACCCAGAACATAGACACCAGAAGCTTACTAACAATATGTTTCCAAGGCTTAACGGGCAGTGTAAGCATCAAATAACCCTCATCGGAAAGAAGATTTTTGTAAAAGCGTTGGATCATCATGATAAGGGTCGTTACGAACATTCCCACCATAATAATGATATAAATAATCATACTGATAATTGCAGTAGTATTCCATTCCTCGGGACCTAAAGGAGAAATTAATCTTGTGATTAAGGCAAATATCAGCAAAGCTAAAAATAGGGGTAGAAATATTCTCCCGGTAGCTTTAATTTCGTACTTTAGAAGCTTGCTTAACATTTGAACACCTCCCTAAATAAAACATCGACAGATTTACCTTTTTCGTCCCGGATATCATCTACAGAAGAGGTCAAAACCACTTTGCCTTGGTTAATAAATACAACATAATCCAAGATATTCTCAATATCTGAAATTAGGTGGGTCGAGATTATTACTGTTGCATTTTCATTGTAATTTCGTAGAATAGTTTGAAGAATATAGTCTCTTGCTGCAGGGTCCACACCGCCTATGGGCTCATCCAATAGATAAAGTTCAGCTTCCCGGCTCATGACCAGAATTAACTGTACTTTCTCCTTCGTTCCTTTGGACATGGTTTTCAATCTGTCATTAGCGTTGATATTGAGGCTTTTTAGCATGTCGTAAGCTTTCTCTGGTTTAAAATTATCATAGAAATCGGAGAATAGCTCAATGATTTGGTATACGCGCATCCAATCATTCAAATAAGTCTTTTCCGGCAGGTACGATACTATTTTCTTGGTATCAATACCGGGTTTCTTACCATCAATTAGAATATTTCCACTAGTGGGAGTCAGTAGTTCGTTTGCAAGCTTAATGAGGGTACTTTTTCCACTACCGTTAGGTCCTAGTAGCCCTATGATCTGCCCACGTTCGATTTTTAAATTAACGGCGGAGACGGCTACAGTGCTTCCGAATTTTTTCGTAAGGTCTTTGCATTCAAAAATAGTGCTCAATTCTTCATCTCCTTTACCATGTTATCAATAATGGTTAAAACTTCTTTTTGTTCAAAACCCAACAATTGCATTTTTTCCAGGAACTCCGAGATTTGCTCCTGAGCTAATTTGATTTTAGCTATTTCTACCATACGTGCATCCTCCGTAATCGACCGCCCACTTGTGCGGTGTGTTATGATGAGGCCATCTTCCTCCAATTTAGCCAGAGCTCTTTGCATGGTATTGGGATTTACTGCTGCATCTTGAGCCATATCCCGTACCGAAGGCAGTTTGGAGCCTAGGGGATAAACACCAGAAAATATCATTAATTCAATTTGTTCAGTCAGTTGAGTGTAAATAGGTCTGTCTGATTTTAACTCCCAACGCATGTTATCACCCCTTGTATTATTGTATTAGTATCTTAATACAATAATACACCATATGAAATTATTGTCAATAGACAATTTGGTGTTATAATATACTAGAATTGAACTCAAAAGGGAGTAACTGATATGTAATGGGTTAAAAAATGGGAAGATGAGTGAGAAGAATATTTGTAAAAAGAGGTGAGGTTTGGTTTGAATCCATCATCATGGATAGCAATATATGTCCCACTGTATTTAATAATTTTTATTATCATTCCGCAAAAACGTCAAATAGAAAAAGCTATATTACTGAAAGTAAAAAAGAGAAAGGGTGTATTAAGAATGACAAATGAAGTATTAAGAAAGTACATAGGAAATGAATGCAAGATATCCACAGGGTCACTTGGGACAACTGTAGTAGGGGAGATATTAGACGTAAATGAAAATTGGCTTGAGGTTGAAACTAAAAAAGGTAAGGAACTAATAAACGCTGATTTTATTCAAAGCATTAAGGTAAAGCGCATATGATTGGTCAATAATCAAGTATATATAGGGGTGGGAAGAAATGAAAACTGTAATAATATATAAGTCAAAATCAGGTTTTACAAAGAAATATGCTGAATGGATTGCCGAAGAATTATCAGCCGAAATGTTTGAAGCATCTAAGGTTTCTGCTGATTTATTGATGGCTTATGATGTAGTAATTTATGGTGCAGGCTTGTATGCTGGGGGTATAAACGGACTAAATCTTATAACCCAAAACCTCGATAAACTTAATGATAAAAGGATAGTTGTTTTTACCACCGGAGCCTCACCCTCTAAAGAAGAGACAATAACTGAGATTAGAAACAAAAATCTAACTTCAGAACAGCAAAAACATATACAGTTCTTCTATTTGAGAGGTGGGTTTGACTATAGTAAGTTGAAGCTTGTTGATAGATTTCTTATGAAATTATTAAAAAAGAAGCTAAGTAAGAAAGAGGAATTGACACCGGATGAAAGTGGTATGCTTGCTGCCTACGATACAGCGGTAGATTTTACTAGCAAGAAGAATATGGATGAGTTAATCTCATATGTCAAGTCGTAAAATCTTAATTAGTTTTGTTAGAATAGCTTGTATTCATGCTCCTTCCAATGGCTCAAGTTGGCTAGGTTTAGAGGTTATAATATGAATGCTTATAGTATAGGTCTTAGAATATTAGTTGTACTAATATTCTCTTTTCTTTTAGTGATATTGCCTATAAAGACAGATACAACACAGGCAGTTAATACACACGCTCCTATTGAAGATTTCACTGCCTATCTTAATGAACGTATTCCCGATTTGATGAAGGATTATGATATTCCAGGAGTAAATATTGCTCTTGTACAAAAGGGTGAAACTACCTGGACTAAGGCTTATGGTTATGCTGATCTCGAAGAAGGTAAGGTGATGACTACTGACACTTTTTGTCGGGTGGAGTCTATTTCTAAGTCGGTTACAGCTTGGGGAGTAATGAAGCTAGTGGAGCAGGGCAAAATTGAACTGGATAAACCAGTGAGAGACTATATTAAAAACTGGGATTTTCCGAAATCCGAATTTAAAAATGAAAAAGTTACTGTAAGGCAGTTACTTAGCCATACTGCTGGGATGCCTTTAGGAAATATTTTTGAACGATACTCGCCCAAGGAAGAAATAGCTTCTTTAGAAGAGAGCTTAACAAAAGAAGCTATTCTTATTCAAGAACCAGGTTTATCATTTTCATATTCGAATACAGGGTTTAACTTACTTGAGTTATTGATAGAAGAGGTTACGGATCGTGATTTTGCAGAATATATGGAGGAAGAGGTTCTTATCCCGCTTGGAATGTACAGATCAAGTTTTACTTGGAGTGAGGGGTTTGAGCCTGAAGTTCCTGTTGGTTATGGCTTAAAAGGTAATCCAATACCAGTATATATTTACTCAGAGAAAGCATCAGGTGGCCTATTTGCAACTGTAGAGGATATAGCTACCTTTATCACTGCAGGGATGACAAACTTCCACGATAACGATACTAATCATGAAGTGCTTACCTCACAAAGTATTAATACACTTTATACTCCAATGGTCAAGGAAATTGGTATATATGGTCTTGTTTTTGATTCATATGGGTTTGGACATTACCTGGAGACCCTATCTAATGGCAAACAGGCAGTTTCGCATGGCGGACAGGGCGGTGGTTGGATGACTCATTTTCACGCTGTTCCAGAAACTGGCGATGGTATTGTTATCTTGACTAATAGCCAGCGGAGTTGGCCCTTTATTGCTTATATATTAAGTGACTGGGCTAGTTGGAGTGGAATTACTTCTGTGGGAATGGGTCAAATCATTTTAGGAAAAAAGGTTCTATGGATCCTGATAGGTCTAATTTTACTTATTATCTTATGGCAAACTTGGCGACTGGGGCAAGGGCTTATTTATAGCAGACGTCGGTTTACACCATTATGGAAGGAATTTCGTCTTTTACGTTTAGTGCAAAGCAGTTTATCAATTGTTTTGTTGTTAGTTCTATTATGGTCGATTAGTCAAGATTATTTATTTATAACTTCAGTATTCCCGATTGCTTCGAGTTGGTTAGGATTTTCAAGTTTTGCTCTTGCCATGGGCTTATTATTACTAGCATTGTTCCCTTACAATAAGATAAGATAAAAAGAGGCTGTTTTATGTTATACTATAAAGAAAATTTATAGGAGGTTAATCATATGGCTTTTTATTTTAATGAACCAAGCCGAACTTTCAGTGAGTATCTATTACTTCCTAATTTAACTCGAAAAGAATGTGTTCCGAACAAAGTTACTCTTAAGACGCCATTGGTGAAGTTTAATAGAGGTGAGGTTCCAGCCATATACCTTAACCTACCATTTACATCAGCCATTATGCAGGCTGTTTCTGATGATAAGATGGCAATTGCCTTAGCTCGATGTGGCGGCATATCTTTCGTTTACGGTTCTCAATTTATTGAAGATCAAGTGGAAATGGTCCGTAAAGTAAAAAATCATAAAGCAGGTTTTGTTTTAAGCGACTCAAATCTCAAAGCAGATCAAACTCTCCGGGACGTCGTTAAACTTACAAAGGATACAGGGCACTCCACGATTCCCATCACGGAAAATGGCTATCCTACAGGAAAGCTAATGGGTATCGTCACCAGCCGAGATTATCGGGTAAATAAATATTCGATGGACCTTAAAATAGAGGAGTTTATGACTCCATTTCATTCTCTGATCTATGGTAAAGAAGGTATCTCCCTTTCCGAAGCAAATGATATGATCTGGGAACATAAGTTAAACTGCCTACCGATTATTGACGATAACCAAAAATTATGTTACCTGGTATTTCGGAAGGATTACACAGACCACCAAGAAAACCCCCTAGAGTTACTTGATGTCCATAAAAGATTGGTTACCGGCGCTGGAATAAATACTCGGGATTATGAAGAACGTGTACCTGCTTTGGTTGAAGCCGGGGCTGACGTTTTATGTATTGACTCCTCCGATGGTTTTAGTGAATGGCAAAGTGAGACGATTAGTTATATTAAAGGAAAATATGGAGATAGTGTTAAAGTCGGTGCTGGTAACGTTGTGGACCGGGAAGGATTTCATTACCTAGCAGAGGCTGGAGCTGATTTTATAAAGGTTGGTGTTGGTGGTGGTTCGATTTGCATTACTAGAGAACAAAAGGGTATCGGAAGAGGGCAAGCTACAGCTGTTATTGAGGTAGCCAAAGAGCGGAATGAATACTATGAGAAAACTGGAATTTACATCCCGCTTTGCTCAGACGGTGGTATCGTTCACGATTATCATATGGTTTTAGCTTTGGCGATGGGAGCGGACTTTGTAATGCTCGGTCGTTATTTCGCCAGATTTGACGAAAGTCCTGGCCGCAAAATAAAATCGGGTGGGATGAATTATGTTAAAGAATACTGGGGGGAAGGTTCGGACCGAGCACGCAATTGGCAACGCTATGATATGGGTGGTGACGACAAATTATCCTTTGAAGAAGGGGTAGATAGCTATGTTCCCTATGCGGGCAAGTTAAAGGACAATGTAGAGATTACGGTTAGTAAGATTAAGTCAACTATGTGTAACTGTGGGGCATTAAGCATCCAGGAATTGCAAAAAACTGCAAAGATGACACTAGTTTCGGCTACTAGTATAAGAGAAGGCGGAGCCCATGATGTTATCCTTAACAAGGATAATGAGTATGAAAAGTAGTATCGCCTAGTCCAAATTTTTAAGTACTGTCCCTTGGGACAGTACTTTTTTTTATACCTAAAAAAGTATACAATTACTGTAAAACAAATAAATTATATTGTTTATCAATATAATTTATTTGCATAACAATATATCAATGTGCTATACTGCAATTAATAAGAGCTAAATTTTCTACTGGGATGAGGAGGATAAATATTTATGTGGAGCAACAAAAAATCTATCGGCCTAAGTAAGCTATGCATTCTGCTATTTATGAGCGTCTTGCTTGGTACAGCTTTTTTTGCCCCCTGGCTGACGCGATGGTTTCTAGGTTTTTCACGGGCAGAGTTGATGGGTACTGAACCATTTTTTCTTGTCACCATCTATGTAGGATTTATTCCAGCAGCGTATCTGCTCTATAGCCTGTTTAGCTTGCTTCGTCGCATTGAGGTAGATCAAGTGTTCATAACAGAGAATGTGGAAATCTTGAGGCGAATTTCCTGGAGTTGTTTTGCGGGAGCAAGTATTAGCTTTGCCTCTGCATTTTACTATTTACCGTGGGTATTTGTGGCAGTAGCAGCCGCATTCATGGGTCTGATAGTGCGTATAGTGAAAAATGTAGTAGCTAAAGCAGTGGA
Organism: Firmicutes bacterium HGW-Firmicutes-12; assembly: GCA_002841595.1. Lineage (GTDB taxonomy): Bacteria > Bacillota > Peptococcia > DRI-13 > PHAD01 > PHAD01. Next base: position 4,758 of record PHAD01000063.1, on the reverse strand, counting down.
GCTTCAGAACGAAATGGATTACACCGTATAAAGGAGGGGGAACGCATGCCAATCGTAGTAAATCTGGATGTGATGATGGCCAAACGAAAGATGCCTTCCGGAGAACTGGCCGAAAAAGTAGGCATCAGTCAGGCCAATCTTTCCATCCTTAAGACAGGTAAGGCCAAAGCGATGCGCTTCTCCACACTGGAGGCTATCTGCAAAGCGTTGGAGTGCCAACCTGGGGACATATTAGAATATAAAGAGCTGGACTAAGGCACAAGGAGGTAAGTGATATGAACGAGTGTTTTCCAGACGCAGACTTGACGGGAGTACCTCTGCTCAAGCATACAATAGAACCTTTTGAAGCTGACTTTAAGGACGGCATTTTTGCACTGTTTACCTTTATACTGGGATTTATCTTCGTGCGGTGGGTGATGTTTTCTTGGCAGGGCTGGGGCGTGACGTTGTTTACTCTTGGATATTGTGGTGCAATAACCTTGTATCTTCTGAAAAAAGGGGTACAAATTCCACGTGCGGGATGGTTTTGGCTGACAGCAGTGCTACTAACTGGAATCAGCTTCTCTCTTTGGACAAACAACGGTTTGGAACCATGGCGTAGCATGTTTTTATTCTGTAGTGCTGTATATTGGATCATCTGCGCCACCGGTCTAACGTTACTGGGCAGAACTAGTAATTGGATTGGACTGGATAGTATTAACGCACTATTTATAATACCCTTCAAAAACATCAGATGTCAGTTTAAAAGCCTTGCCTTTCTTGGAAGTAACAGAAGATCTGAGGGGAGGCAAATATTGTCCATAGCACTTGGTCTACTTTTGGCCTTTATAGTAGGAGGCATAGTTTTACCCTTACTACTGAAGGCGGACAGTGGTAACTTTTCTAAAATTACAAACGGGATTTTGACTTACTTTCAAGGAATGCGCGAGGATATAAGGGAACTTTTCTTTAACAGCATTCTGGCCATTCCCATAGCAGCCTATCTCTTTGGCCTTGTAGCAGGAAGTGCCCATAAGAGAGGGGTCTTCACATTCAACAAGAATACAACAACAAGGGCTATCTCAGCCCTGCGAGTAGTACCTAAGGCTACCATTTACACCTTACTGGGTTTATTGTGCGCTCTGTATGTAGTATTCATTGGCAGTCAACTAACCTATTATTTCTCTGCCTTCATTGGCGAGCGACCAGAGGGCTGGCTGGTTTACTCTGAATACGCCCGTAGCGGATTTTTTGAGCTATGTCGTATTGCGGCCATTAACCTTTCTTTGTTGATGGGGGTAAATATCCTTAGTAAAAAGCCGCGTAGGGATAGTACTGCCCTCAAGATTTTGAACTGTTTATTAGCACTACTAACGTTATTGCTTATTGCGACTGCTCTAAGCAAAATGGCCATGTATATTGGGGTATACGGATTATCTGTTCGTAGATTTCTACCTTGCTTGTTTATGGTCTTTCTTGCAGTAATATGTGTCAGTGTGTTAGCTCTGCAAAAATGGGAATTCTCCATTGTAAGATTGTCTGTCGGTGTGGGTGTAGTGATGCTCTGTATGCTCTGCCTTTTGGATTCAGACGGTTTTGTTGCTCGCTACAACGCAGAACGTTATATTTCAGGAACGCTAAGTAGCTTTGATGTGGGGATCTTATATCGGTCAGGGCCGGCTGGAGTTGATGCGGCGCTCGAGGTATATGAAAAGACCGATGATAAAATTTTGCAGTCGGATCTGAAAGCCTATCTTCTAGTCCAGCAGCAACTGACCGCCAAAGCTTCAAAACAGCCGCTGGATGACTTACAGAAAGCACATGCCCGGAAAAGAATAGCGGAATTTGCTGCACTACATCCGCTTTAGTAATTATAAAACCTGAATTAAGAAGAAGGGCCCTTTAACCTGTCAAACTATAACAGGCCCTTGGTGTGAAGAAGACTCGGCAAACTATTAAACTGAGATTCAGGCACCCATAGCAAAAAAAAGATAGCAATCTAAGGATAAAGCATCTTCTGCGGAAGGTGCTTTATCCTTAACCAAACTATTGTGGTATTATTAGTTTAGTTGATTTGTCCTACTGTGAAGAATAGAGTAGAGTATTACAATACGTAGGAGGCTTTAATTATGTCCCATATTTCGTCAAAATCCACTTACAAAACTTTAGTAGAACGTTTAAATCGTTTCCCTCAGGGAGCACCTGCTTCGGAGACTTTATATAAGATTCTTGCTATTCTCTTTTCTGAAAAGGAAGCTGCTCTTGTAGCACAACTACCGATCAAACCCTTCACTGCAAAAAAAGCTGCCACAATATGGGGTATGTCCGAGATAAGTGCCTTTAAAATTCTTAATGGACTTGCCTCGAGATGTATCTTACTTGATATGGAAACCAATGGGGAGACCCGCTATATGTTACCTCCACCTATGGCTGGATTTCTGGAGTTCTCCATGATGCGTACCAGAAATGACATTGATCAAAAACTACTAGCTGAATTGTTCTATCAATATATGAATGTTGAAGAAGCTTTCGTTAAGGATCTCTTCTTCAGTACCGAGACTCGCCTCGGAAGAGTGTTCGTCAACGAAAGCTCACTGGAGGCCGAAAATACTGTTCATATCTTAGATTATGAAAAAGCCAGCTACATTATAAAGACAGCAAAACATATTGGCATTAGCATGTGTTATTGCCGTCACAAGATGGAGCATATAGGGCAAAATTGCGATGCTCCCATTAATGATATCTGCATGACTTTCGGAAATGCAGCTGATGCCTTGGTAAGACACGAATATGCTCGCAGAGTTGACGCATCAGAGTGTCTAGAACTGCTTCACAAGGCATACGAATATAATCTTGTACAATGTGGGGAAAATGTTCGTAATGATGTATCCTTCATCTGTAACTGCTGCGGCTGTTGCTGTGAAGCGCTGGTGGCTGCTAAAAAATTTGGAAACTTGCACCCTGTTGAGACTACAGGTTTTCTTCCTATTCTTAATGAAGATACCTGCATTGGTTGCGGTAAATGTGAAAAAGTCTGCCAGGTCGAAGTTATAAAAATGATTGAAAAGAACGAGAAAAAGTTACCACTTATAGATGAAAACACATGTCTTGGCTGTGGTATCTGTGTCCGTTCCTGCCCAAATAAAAGCCTATCCTTAAAAAAGACGAATAGAAAGATCATCACACCATCGACTTCCGTTCATAGGGTTGTGCTAATGGCCATTGAAAAAGGTCTACTCCAGGAACTGATTTTTGATAATAAAGCCCTATACAGTCACCGAGCTATGGCCGCCATTTTGTCGACAATTCTCAAAATGCCCACTGTTAAAAAAATCATGGCTAGCGAACAGATGAAGTCAGTCTATTTGGAGAAGCTCATTTCCAGACAAAATGCTAAATAATAACTGATAGAAATAATAGTTGTAAAAGAGTATACTTATGCTAATGAAAATAGGAGGTAGTTGCTATGGGAGATAAAAGTCCTATGAAAAAGGAAAAAAAGAAGAAAAAGGCTGAAAAAAAAGTTGTAGCTCCAATATCATCGTTAATAGAGCCAACGAACAAGCCTAAATAGTATGAGAAACTATATATAAGTGTTAAAGGGCGTGTCGCAAAACGTTTAATTAGAAACGTTTTGCGACACGCCTTTTTTGTTCGGAACGGACAAAAAAATATCAAAAATTATGGTAAATTTAACCATAGGTCCTGATTCAGAGCACAACAAAATAAAGGAATGCCTTTTCCCTGTGGATAACTTATTGGTTTTGGTCAGGCCGCCTGGGGAATATGCAAATATGCTCCGCAGCGGTTGGATTTAATCTTGTTGTGGAGTTTGTTTATGTTGAATGCGGCAGCCAGCAATATTAGTTCTGTCTGCACTTTTACCTGGCCTCGCAGGAGAAAACGGCGAAAACCCATGTCTTGTTTCAGAATGCCGACCTCCTTATGCAAAGTAAATGATTATGCAAAGTAAATCCCTAAGCTACAGTGTTTCTGGTGTTTCATCAAGATTTACTTTGCATAATATCTGAATTACTTAAGATTCGAAAGCCAGTCAAGTAATGCAGCATCTTTATTCCAATCAGGAAGATTGCTATCTACCAAATCTGGATAGGCATTCTCAATAGCCTGGCGTTTCAACTTAGAATCACACTTTGCATAAATTTCGGTAGTTTTGATATCCTCATGCCTAAGAAAGTCTCGGATATAAATAAGACTGACACCAGCCTGCAGCAGATGCATGCTTTTCGAATGGCGAAACATATGGGGCATCACTTTCTCCGGCACAATCGTGGATATCCTTCTTGCTGAATTAGTATACCGAGAAATAATGTAAGCGACGCCTTCCTTCGTGAGCTTGTTACGCTGTCTATTAATAAAGAGAGGATAATCACTTTTCCAGGGCTTATCAAGGGAATTATCCAGGATATAATGCTCCAAGTACAACATCACACACCCTGAGGTCGACTAATTCCTGCACCCTGCATCCCGAATCATAAAGGACGCTTAACAGTGTAAGATCTCGTCTGCCTTTTGATGTCATCTTGTCAGGCTGTGATAATAAAAGTTTCATTGCCTCAGGCGTCAGATGTGGTATCGATGGTTTGGATGTCTTCTTAACTGGTATGGCAATTACCTTTTGGAAATGAAGTATTCCTGACGGTTCTTCGTACTGTGCATACCGGTAAAAGGAATGTATGGCTGCGAGTCTCTGATTCCGAGTTGCAATGCTACATTTGCGACCTTTTTCAATCCATTCCAAAAAATCAGCAATCAGCC
>PHAD01000062.1 GCA_002841595.1 Firmicutes bacterium HGW-Firmicutes-12 | reverse complement strand
CCCGAACACGGTAGTTAAGCCCTTCAGCGCAGATGGTACTTGGTCTTAAGGCCCGGGAGAGTATGTCGTTGCCAGGATATATAAAAAGAGAACTCATTAAAGAGTTCTCTTTTTATGTTTTTTGTTAGTGCGCTTTTAACAGAGTAAAGAACAAAATAAACGCACAAAAAATGACATCATTGTTCAATATATATTATAATAGGTAGTGAGAGCACATAAATTTGAAACGAGGCGTAATACTTGGAGTTTTTTAAAGGATTATACTCTTTTAACAAAATCAGACAATTTAGCTTCCTGGTTGAATATGTATACATCGCGTTTCTTTGTATACTAATCATTAAAAAATATCAACCTAGTGAAGTTAGTTTTAGTTTTTACAGCCCTCTTGTATTGAATATATCTGTAATATTTCTTTATAGTATAGTACTATATTTTAGCGAGCGAAAAGTAAAACCCACTATTTGGGAACTTATAGTACGCTTTTTATATCTTTATGTAGCTACTCAACTTCTGTTTTCAACAAAAAATCCGTCCATCCAAATTATTATAGTATTACCGACTGTAATTATGGCACTTCGCTACTCGATAAAATATACTATACTAATGTCATTGATAACTACATTTGTGATGTGTATAAATGCGTACATATACAAATCATTTGAAATTGATTATTTAATTATATTAACAAGTTTTATTTGGATATTGGGTTTATTAGTTAACTCATCAATGGTAATTGAAAGGCAAATGCAAGAAGAAAAACAGAAAAAGCAAGAACGTGATAAACTTGCAGCAATAGGTCAGTTGGCTGCTGGAATAGCACACGAGGTACGCAATCCGTTAACGACAATAAAGGGATTTGTCCAGCTGTTGAATAAGCATGGTGATAAAAGAAACGTAGAAATGACCTCATGCTATCTGGAATTAATAGATAAAGAGATTGATCGAATGAACGATTTATTAAAAGATTTCTTACTGTTTGCCAAACCGGTAAAGCCAAAACTAGCGGTAACTAATATTAACCAAACTATCAAAGATATTGACACCCTATTAAATAACCATTGTTTTAATCATTCTACTAAGATGGAATTAATACTTAATCCGGAAATGCCAAATATTTTCTGTGACTACGATCAGATAAAACAGGTAATCATAAATGTAGTATTTAATTCAATAGATGCGATGAAGGATTGTGATCGTAAGATAATAAGGATTATGACGAAGTATAAACATGATTATATATATATCAATATCGAAGATACGGGAGTGGGTATGACAGAAGAACAATCGAGAAAAATATTTGATCCCTTCTATACGACAAAAGAGAATGGAACAGGTCTTGGTTTAAGCATTTGTTATTCTATTATTGAAAACCACCAGGGCAAAATAAATGTTACCTCAATAATAAATAAAGGAACTATTTTTGAAATTTCATTGCCCAGATATAATTAAAAAATGAAAATAAAACATAATATATAAATATAAGAGGATATTCGTTATATTTGTAGAATATATAATTTTATCTCTTAAAAAAGATATACAGGAATTCAAGGAGTGAAAAAATGAAGAAAGTACCCATATTGGTGTTATTTCTTCTATTATTGATAGCTCTTACAGGGTGTAACACTGAAAAATACAACAATCCGGAAATGATAGAAAAAATGATTAATAAGACTATCGAAGAAACCCAACAAGCAATTGTTAAAAAAGACATAAAGATGATCAGAAATCTTTGGGGACAAATATCAGAATATGGGATAAAAGCAGATGAGATCGGTGAAAAACGATTAGCAGAATCAATTGGGCAATTGGCATCGACTTATGTATATTTAGTTGAGTATATTGAAAAAGGCGATAAAAAATTGCTTGGTACTTTTAATAAAAAATATGAACAAGCTATTGTTCAGCTGAAAGAACAGGTAGAGTTAAATAAGAAAATAGAAAAAAATCAAAAATGACCTGCTGATTATCCTTAAACAGGTCATTTTCTGTTTAAGGATAATTTATCTTCAGTAGGTAAATACCCTTACGAACACGGTTGTATATTGGTGGATATGGCTATGCCACTGCTATGACGACATCGGGAGTGATATCAAGGGTAATCGGATTGACTTGTTCTTTGACAGTAGTAAGGAAGCTCTCAGTTGGGGAGTACGGACCGTTAATGTATTTGTATTGGAATAAGAGATTAAGTGAATTGTTTTACTAGTCTCTTTATGATAAAATATCTTGTAAGTATTGGCACAGTTGAGAACTGTGCCTTTATTTGATAAAAAGAAATTATCAAAAGTCTTAGCCGTTGATTAGTTATTGAGCAAAGGAGGATTTAGAATGTCGGGGCATTCAAAGTGGGCTAATATTAAACATAGAAAAGGCAAGCAGGACGCGATGAAAGGAAAAATGTTTACGAAGTTAGGACGAGAGCTTATTGTAGCCGCAAAGACGGGTGGACCTAACCCTGATGCTAATTTCAGGTTAAAAATTGCTGTTCAGAAGGCAAAAGAAGCTAATATGCCTAATGATAATATCCAAAGGGCTATTCAAAGAGGTGCAGGTGGACAGGATAATAATAATTATGAGGAACTAACTTATGAAGGCTATGGTCCTGGCGGAGTTGCCATAATGGCACCAGCCCTAACAGATAACAGAAACAGGACGGCGGGAGAAATCCGCCATCTTTTCTCCAAATATGGTGGAAACTTAGGGGAGACAGGATGTGTAAGTTGGATGTTTCAAGACAAGGGAATCTTAACTGTTGCAAAGGATGGTTTGAAGATGCCCGATGATGAGTTACTACTTTTGACTTTAGAAAGTGGAGCTGAGGATATTAATTTTGATAATGAAGAAGTAGAAATAACAACTTCTCCGGAAAACTTCAATCAAGTTAAAGAAGCACTAGAAGCTAAGGGTATTGTTTGTGAAAATGCAGAAATATCGAAGATACCCGAAACATCTATAGAAATAACTGATATAGAGCAAGCACGTTTACTTTTAAGGCTTATGGAATATTTAGATGAACATGATGATGTGCAAAACACATATACCAATCTTGACATTTCTGATGAGGTAATGGAACAAATAAATAGTTAATAAGAGGAGGGTGTATTATGGTAACAATTAGTATTCCATATGGACATGGGAATTTATCGCTCGATCTTCCAGAAACAAAGCTTGCGGGAGTTCTTGTTTCAAAAGCACATGATTATAAAGCAGAAGGTACAGAGACGGAAATTGTACAAAAGGCTTTAGATCAACCCATAAACTCTTTACCCCTTAGTGAGTTGGCAAAAGGCAAGAAAAAAGTTGTGATTATTTCAAGTGACCATACTCGTCCTGTTCCCAGCCATGTTACGATGCCACTGTTACTAAATGAAATAAGGAAAGGTAATCCTGAGGCTGAGATTACTATACTTATTGCCACGGGTTATCATCGTCTTACCACTAAGGATGAGTTAAGAAATAAATACGGGAAAAAGATTTTTGAGACAGAGAATATAATTGTGCATAATGCATTTGAAGATGAGGACATGGTTGACCTCGGAAAATTACCTTCTGGAGGGGACCTCAAGATTAACAAGCTGGCACTTAGTGCGGACCTTTTGATCGCAGAGGGTTTTATTGAACCACATTTTTTTGCTGGTTTTTCTGGGGGCAGAAAAAGCATACTTCCTGGTATTGCTAGTAAGGATACGGTTATGGCTAATCATTGTGCGGAATTCATTGCTCATGAGAAAGCTAGAACCGGTATTATAGAAGGGAATCCGATTCATACGGATATGATATATGCCGCACAAAAAGCGGGATTAGCTTTTATCTTAAATGTTGTGATTGATTCAGAAAAGAAAGTGATAGAAGCATTTGCCGGACATATAAATGATGCCCATATAACCGGGTGCGAATTTGTTCGAGAATTAGCCGGTGTGCAGGCCATACCTGCTGATATTGTGATAACATCTAACGGCGGGTATCCGCTTGACCAGAATCTTTATCAGACAGGAAAAGGTATGTCAGCTGCTGAGGCTACCTGTAAGCCAGGAGGAGTTATAATTATTGCCGCTCAATGTGCGGATGGTCATGGCGGAGAAGGTTATTATAATACTTATGCACAAGCCGATTCTGTGGAAGATATCTATAATCAGATAATTAGAAGATCAGCTGAAGAGACTATTCCTGATCAGTGGCAATCGCAGATACTAGCAAGAATATTACTAAAATATGAAGTGATTATGGTAACGGAAGCTCCACAGGAGATGGTAGAAAATATGTTTAAGAAATGGGCCCCGAATCTTGAAAAGGCTTTGGAAATGGCCGAAGAAATCCTTAAAAACGATAATAGTAAGATAACTGTAATCCCTGATGGTGTTTCAGTAATAGTCCAGTAATATATTATCTTGAGATCTCTGGAGGTGGATTGTGTTAGCGTTTATGGCGGTGTTACCAATTATAGTGGTAGTAATAATGATGGCTGCGCTGAACTACCCAGCTAAGAAAGCCTTGCCTGTAGCTTGGATATTGAGTTGTATTGTTGCTTTAACTGCCTGGGGAATGGAATTAAAAACTGTATTTGGTGCTAGCATTTATGGTGCAATTAAATCCCTGGATGTTTTGCTTGTTATTTTTGGAGCTGTTTTGATACTTAATACATTAAAGCTAAGTGGTGCAATGGCCTCTATTAATAATGGGTTTAAGGGAATTACTACGGACAGGAGAATTCAGGCGCTAATTGTTGCTTGGCTTTTTGGAGCTTTTATTGAGGGAGCTGCAGGGTTTGGTACTCCAGCTGCTCTGGCCGGCCCGCTTTTGGTTGGACTTGGGTTTCCTCCTTTGGCAGCAGCGATGATAGCTCTAATCTATAACTCCATACCAGTTCCTTTTGGAGTTGTAGGAGTACCTACATTTGGAGCAATGTCCGTCTTGGAGCAGAGTTTATCTTCGGCACCTATGTCTATAGAAGCCTTTAGATTCCTTTTATCAAAATGGATAGCTGTACCGCAAGCCGTAATTGGCACATTTGTCCCATTATTAGGTCTATGTTTTTTAACAAAGTTTTTCGGTGAGGAAAGATCGATAAAGCCAGCCTTAGCGGTTGCACCCTTTGCAATTTTTGCGGGACTCGCTTTTACTATACCCTTCCTAGTGACCGCTTGGTTTCTAGCAAATGAATTACCATCATTGATAGGTGCATTAATTGGACTCCCCATCGTTTTGTGGGCAGCTAAATCCGGATTCCTTGTACCAAAAAAGAATTGGGACTTCCCAGAAAAAAGTAAATGGGATGAAACCTGGATCGGGGTTAATAATAACTTGGACCAGGAAGACGAAAAATCAAGTATGCCCTTATGGTTAGCTTGGACCCCCTATTTTTTAATAGCTACTATTCTTGTGTTAACCAGGGTTCCTTCTTTAGGCTTAAAAGGATGGATGACTCAACAGGTGTTAACAATACCACCTGTTTTTGGATTTAGCGTCTTCACATATAAATTATCTTATTTGTTTTCTCCAGGAACAGTATTTGCAATTATTGCATTAATAACTGTTATTTTGCATCGTATGACTAAAGAACAGACAATAAATGCTTGGAAACTTACCTTCAAACAGTTAGCTAGTCCACTTATAGCCTTGGTGTTTGGAGTAGCCATGGTGCAGTTAATGCTTAATTCTAATATTAATCCTAGTAATATGGATAGTATGATGGTTGAAATGGCTAAAGCTGCTGTCAATATATTTGGTTCAGCCTGGCCACTTGTTTCACCTTTTGTTGGTGTTTTGGGATCCTTTATTTCAGGTTCAAATACAGTGTCTAATATTCTTTTTGCAGCCTTTCAGTTTGATGTAGCTACACAATTAAACATATCACATACCTTAATTGTTGCCTTACAGGTAATTGGAGGAGCAATGGGTAATATGATATGTGTTAATAATATTGTGGCAGCTTGTGCAACGGTCGGTGCAATAGGTGTGGAAGGTATTTTAATAAGAAGAAACTTTATCCCCTGTCTTATATGCACGCTTGCAGCAGCTTTCTTTGTAATGTTCTTACTAAAAGTCACAAATATTTATTAATAGTAGCTTTCTTTAGAAACTGCAAAGGGAGAAGACCGAGGTTCAGGAACAATTCCTGGGCCTTTTTTGTATTACCCCGAAAGTATAATAAAGCGAGACTAATTCAGATAAATTTAGCGAGACTTATTTCGAGGATTGACTTAAACTTCCTCTTACTATGTTTAAAGAGAGAGTCTTGTGGAAACCGAAGATTAATTTAGTATAATAAAGTAGAAACTTGGCCATTATATGGATAATAATGGGGAGAAGGGGGTGAGCACGCTAAATGAATTTAATGAAATATAAACACATTTTACTATTGTTTGCATTTATTGCCTTGCTGAGTTTTATTACATTTTACCGTTATATGACATTATTGCCGCACGAAAATAGCGTGTCAAAGCCTAAACAGACTATTGATTTATTTACTGAAGAAAAAACTGTCAGTTCCGAAACTGAAGTGTATTTGAGAGAGATATATACAATTTGCGAAGAATACGACTTAGGTTGTAAAAATGAAACAATTATTAAAGGTTCTGCAAGAGCGGTGCTAGATAACATTTCTGAGGAGGAGTTGAAACTTAAGTACCCGATAGAGGCTGGTTGGGAAGTTATTTGGCAGGGAAATAAAGTGATCTTACAACAAGCTCATAGTGGCCTTTGCCTACTCCATCGGGAACGATGGCATCTAGCTCCCGATGACAGTGATAGTAAGGTTGTTGTTTATCTGGGCCCTTCTGAAATAGGTACGTCGGGAGGAATTGTGCAGGAGACAAATATTCTCTTGGAAGAATTACCGTTTGAACTACAGGATAGAATTAGAAATAGGACAATGGAGTTTATTAAGTGGGATGAATTGATCGGAACCCTTGATAGCTTGGATGAATAGTAGTTTATGTTACTATAGCTATAGCAGGATTATGAATTGTTTATGGAGAAATTAACATGAAGATGCAAAATTGAGGTGGGAAAATGATTATACTCGGGGTAGACCCTGGAACAGCAATTACAGGTTATGGGGTAATTGAGCACCAAGGCAATAGGTTCCGTATGATTGAATATGGAGTTGTTAGCACTTCAAAGGATTTGGTTCTTGCCAAACGACTCCAATATATTTTTGAAGAGATAAATAAACTCATTGATAGATTTAAACCGGATCACTTAGCAATTGAAGAACTGTTCTTTAATAAGAACACTAAAACAGCTTTAACGGTTGGCCATGCTAGAGGGGTTATTGTCCTGGCAGGAGCTTTGAAAGGTTTGTCAGTGTACGAGTATACTCCATTGCAAGTTAAACAAGCCGTTGTCGGTTACGGACGGGCAGAAAAACATCAGGTTCAGTTTATGGTTAAGGCTATTATGAATCTAATGGAAATACCCAAACCTGATGATGCTGCTGATGCTTTAGCGATAGGAATTTGCCATGCGAATTCTTATCATTCTGATTATAGGTAGTATTATGATTAAGAGGTGAAAATATTGCTTGAGTTTTTACAAGGAGAATTACTTTCCAAAAGTACAAATAGTGTCGTAGTAAAAGTTGGAGGCTGGGGCTGTCGCTTGTATGTTTCTGCTTTGACGTTAGGGGGACTTCCAAGTCTAAATGAAATCGTGACATTATATACACATCTCAGTTTCCGTGAAGATCAGTTTAGTTTATTTGGTTTTCAAAAATCTGAAGAGAAAGATACTTTCATTACATTAACCTCCGTTTCGGGGATCGGGCCTAAACTTGCTCTAAGCATACTTTCAAAGTATAGTGTTCCTGACTTGAAAAGAGTAATTGTTTTGGAAGATACAACAGCTTTGGTTGGTATATCCGGTGTAGGCAAGAAAACTGCTGACAGGATTATTCTGGAGTTGAAGGATAAAATAGGCAAACAAGAATTTGTCGATTTTACCCTGACCCAAGAGAAAAAAGAAGGAATTGACGTGCGTAGCGAAGCCGTAGCAGGATTATTATCTTTAGGCTATAGTCTGATGGAAGCACAAAAAGCAGTGCCGTATCAAGATCCAGCTGAGCCCAACATTACGGCAGAAGAAATGTTACGCAAAGCATTAAGGCAGCTGGCCAAATACTAACTACGGAGGAAGCCCATGGTTGAAGAAAGAATAGTATCACCATTAATGTCCAATGAAGAAATAGACGAACAAAGATTAAGGCCGCACCGGTTAAGGGACTACATTGGACAAGAAAAAGCTAAGGAAAACTTAGCCATATTTATTAAAGCTGCCAAACAAAGAAAGGAAGCGCTAGATCACGTTCTCTTATATGGCCCGCCCGGTTTGGGAAAGACAACACTTGCTAATATCATAGCTGTTGAAATGGAAGCCCAAATACGTGCGACTTCAGGACCGGCGATCGAACGTCCGGGGGACTTGGCAGCCATATTAACTAATCTTCAGCCTGGCGATGTCTTATTTATTGATGAAATACACCGCTTGAACCGTGCGGTGGAAGAAGTGTTATATCCAGCTTTAGAAGATTACTCTTTGGATATAATAATTGGAAAAGGACCAAGCGCCCGTTCGATTAGATTGGACCTGCCTCCTTTTACTTTAGTTGGAGCTACTACTAGAATTGGTAACTTGAGTGCACCATTAAGGGATAGATTTGGAGTTATTAGTCGTCTAGAGTTTTATAAAGAAAAAGACTTAGTAACGATTATTGAAAGGGCTGCTAGTATCTTAAGAATTGGTATCGATCCTAAGGGCGCTGAAGAAATTGGAAAACGTGCCCGTGGTACTCCGCGTATTGCCAATCGTCTTTTGAAAAGAGTGCGCGATTTTGCTCAGGTAGACGGGCAAAAAGTAATCACCAAAGAAATTGCCGATAGTTCTCTTAATCTTTTAGAAATTGATGATTTAGGATTGGACGCAATTGACAGGCAGATGCTCCTAACAATTATAGAAAGGTTTGGTGGGGGACCTGTAGGAGTGGAAACCTTGGCCGCATCAATAAGCGAGGAAACCTCAACTATTGAAGATGTGTATGAACCCTTTTTGCTACAGATAGGTTTTCTACAACGTACACCTAGGGGAAGAGTTGCTTCATCACTCGCTTATCAACACTTGAATATGAAATATAATAAGAATGATAAACAAGATGATTCCGCTTCATCATTATGGTAGGAGGTAGTGGTTTGTGCACATATTGCTGCATGCTTGCTGTGGACCGTGTAGTATTTACCCAATAAAAAGCTTGCAAGAGCAAGGTCATAAGATAAGGGGTTATTTTTACAACCCAAATATTCATCCGTATATAGAGTATGGAAAAAGAAGAGATGGATTTTTAGAATATGCCCAAAAAATAGAAGTTCCGACTATTATTGACGAGGGATATGAGCTTGATGAGTTTTTACGAAATGTATCATTTCGTGAAGGAGACCGTTGCCGTGTGTGTTATGCCCAGCGTCTGCGCAAAGCTGCCCAGATTGCACTAAAAGGCGACTTTGATGCTTATACAACTACTCTTCTGGTGAGTCCTAGACAGAAACACGAATTAATAAAAGAGATTGGAACGGCGATTGGCCAGGAAATGGGGATCCCCTTTTATTATCAGGATTATCGTCCCGGCTACAGTCAATCAGTACAGGTTTCCAAGGATGAAAACATGTACCGTCAGCAGTATTGTGGATGCATATACAGTGAGCGAGATAGATATTACAAGAAAAAGAATGCTGAGGACGGAAAATGAACGATCTTTCGTGGATAGCTCGGTAACCCACAGAAAAAAGATTATCATTTCGAATATCATAGTGTAAGGGGTGATCATGTTGGAAAACGAAATGCTTCAAATTATATCAGAAATCCAGCAGGGTCATGAACAGCAAAGGGAAGAACTTATAAAGAGGTATCTTCCTTTTATTTTGAGGGTTGCCTCCAAAACCTGTAAACGCTTTGTTCGGTTAGGTTTAGATGATGAGGTAAGTATAGCTTTAATAGCGTTTAACGAAGCACTGGATAAATATGATTGTACTCAAAGCACTTCATTTTTCACTTTCGCAGAAACTGTCATAAAAAGACGGATAATTGACTATTTCCGTAAAAAGCAGAAGGAGACCAAAGAGATAAATTGGTCTGCAATGGAAGAGGAAGTAGAGAATAAGAACAGTTATTATCAATTGGATAAACTGTTATGGGAAAAAAGCCAAGCCGATTTATTTGAAAAAGAATCTGATGAAATGAGGCTATCAGAAATTCTCGAATACCAAAAAAAGCTTAGTTGTTATGGGATCAGCATGAACGATCTTGTAGCAGCTTCACCGAAGCATCAGGATGCTCGCAGGTCAGCATTTCAGGTGGCCCAGCGAATATATCAGAACAACAAATATAGACAGTATCTTGAGAAAACTAAAACTCTTCCACTCAAGGAATTAGAACAAGAGGTAGAGGTTAGTCGAAAAACCTTGGAGAGACAGCGTAAATATATTATTGCATTAACTATAATTTTAATGGGCGAGTATTACTATCTGCAAGAATATTTGCGCGGAATTAGGGGGTAAAAAAATGTCGCAGTACAATAAAGGGCTAGTGATGGAAACTTCATTAAATGGTTACATTACAGTGATGACCACTCAAGGTGAATTCTTGAAGATCCCCTGGTCACAAAAATCTCTTCCGAATGTTGGAAATGAGGTTGAGTTTGTACATGCTGCTACTAAGGCAGGCTTTTTCCAACAACGCTATTTAATGGCACTAGTTGCCAGTGTTGCCCTTATATTTTTGATAATTCCTATTTGCTTAGGTATATTACTTCCAGAATCACAGATAGTTGTAGCATATATCAACGTTGATATTAATCCCAGTTTTGAGTTAGGTATTAATAAAAAAGGAAATGTTGTGGAAGTACTGGGGTTGAATGATGATGGGGAAAAAATCTTGCAGAATTTAGAGCTAATTAGTATACCTATTGAAGAAGCTATGGAGATACTCACTACTGCGGCTATACAGGAAAAATACTTGACCTCTGATAAAGAAAATACAGTGCTCATTACGGTGAGTAGTAATGAGCAATTACCAAGAAAGGTCAAAAACTTAGAAAACAAAGTGAAGAGGATTCTTCAGGAAAATAATATCACAGCGGGAGCGGATACTATAGAAGTCTCGGAAGAGATACACAAAATAGCAAAAGAAGAGAACATTTCAACAGGAAAGTATGTTCTATATATGGAAGCGATTGAAGAGGGACTTGACGTATCCCTTGATGATTTAAGAGGAGATAGTATAATAAATGTGGTCAAAGAGGCCGGTGGAGTGCCGGGACAATTGATTTCAAAAGTTAAGCAAGATAAAGATAGAATACAGGAAATACACCAAAAACAGGAAGAAAGAAAAAGAAAAAATCAAGAAGATAAGAATATAAAAAAAGATGATAACACAGATAAGGCACAATCTAGAGAGCGGGAATTAGAAGACAAACAGCAATCTGAAGACCCAGATGATAATGAAGAGAATGAAGAACAACTACAAGAAGCTGGAAAACAAAAAACTGATGACTTAGAAGAAAGAAAAGATATAGATAAATGGGGTAATAAGCTTAATGAAGAGGAGCATAAAAAGGGCAGGCAAAATTAGAGGAAAGAATAAATATTTTGTCGAACTAAAGGTTTAGGTAAAGATTTCATGTAAGGTGTCTAGGGGGAAAAATGCGAAGCTTAAACAGAGCATTATATACAACTATGGCGGTAACATTCATTTTTGTATTATCGAGCTTATTATTATGCCGGCCAACTATAGGGGTTCAGTTTGTGTGCCCTCAGAATTCGATTCGGGTAGCGTTGGCTGTAAACCTTTCTTTTGGTGAGTTTTCAATCAGCCAGGGCGAATACGAGCTTGTAGATTATGTGACGCAAAAGGTTTTAAGCAGTGGTGAGGCTTCAGGAACATGGATAGTTGTCCCTAAGGGTAGCCAAAACATTCAAATTTCCAACAATGGAACTCAAGTAGAAGGGTTGCTTAGTTCTCAATTAATTCTAAGACAGAAGAACATTACGCAGCAAAATCTATTTCTTTATAAAAATAAACCTTACCGTGGGGATTTATTGATAGAAAATATTAATGGTACTATTCATATGATAAATGTCTTAGACATAGAGCAATATCTATATGGTGTTGTTGGGTTGGAAATAGGAATTGGTGCACCAAGTGAAGCTTATAAGGCGCAAGCAGTAGTTTCGCGTACTTATGCACTTTACTATAAGCAGCACCCCCAATTAAATTATGATTTGGGCATTAGCCAAAATTGGCAGGTCTACGGTGGTTATGATGCGGAAAGACAAGGAGGAGAAGAGCTTAGAAAGGCTGTTGATGCTACAAAGGGTCTAGCAATTTATTACGATAACAATCTCATACAGGCTTTCTTTCATTCTAATTCTGGTGGTTATACCGAAAGTGGAGAGAATGTTTGGTATGCCAGTCTTCCATATTTAAGGCCAGTAGCAACACCGCAAGACTCGCATGCGCTTTTGTACACACAAAGTGGTGAATGGCCTGCTATAACCTATCAATGGGAAAAGAGTTTTACCAAGCAGGAGCTTTCGAATAGAATACAGCAGTGGAATACCGATAATTCAGAAGAAAGGATTAATGTAGGTACAATCATGGATGTTACCACAAGCTACCAAGCAATTAATCCTGTTACTAGAGATTACTTGCCCCAGCAGACACTATCTGGAAGGGTAACGCAGTTGGATTTCATCGGTACAAATGGAATTAAAAGCTTCTTTCGTGATCATATTCGTTCAGTTTTGGGATTGAGAAGTACATTGTTTCGGGTATGTTATGACTCGATGGTACAAATATGGGATGCATACAATACCGTGGACACATATAATCAGACTAATGATATCATGGGTATAACGGTAGATGGTTTGGTGAGTAAGCTTAATGGGAAGAATGATAAATATTATGTGATCTGTGCTGATGGAGTGAAAACCTTACCCAAAACATTTTCGACCGTTACATTTATAGGTAGGGGTTATGGTCATGGTTTGGGAATGAGCCAGTGGGGAGCTCGCGGAATGGCAGCTAACGGAATTGATTATCGTGCAATAATTGAACATTTTTATAACCAAGATTATTATGATGGTCGTTTGGTTGTTAAGTCATGCATCTGAAAAAACAGCTTAATTCTTTAATGAAAAGGAAAAAATTAAGACTATGAATATAAATGAATTTGATTACCCTTTACCGCCGGAACTAATTGCTCAAGAGCCACTTCTTGTACGAGAAGGATCTCGTCTGTTGGTTATGAATAAAAAGACAGGAGCTATTGAGCATCGTCATTTTACAGACATATTGGAATATCTAAAAGCGGGTGATGTTCTAGTCTCAAATAATACGAAGGTTATACCAGCACGCTTGTTCGGACGCAAGGAAGAAACGGGTGCATTGATTGAGGTGGTTCTGTTAAGACGTTTGGAAGAAAAACGCTGGGAAGCCCTAGTAAGGCCTGGTAAAAGAGTAAAACCAGATACCTTGATTATATTCAAAAAAGATGTCCTAGCGGCACGTGCTATTGATATTACACCTTCTGGGGAAAGAATACTCGAATTCATCTACGAAGGTGTATTTGAAGAAAAATTGGCTCTAATAGGACAGGTTCCACTACCACCCTACATCCATAAAAAGCTAGAGGATCCCCAGCGTTATCAAACAGTATATGCTAGGTATCCCGGTTCTGCGGCGGCGCCGACAGCAGGATTGCATTTTACACCTGGTCTTATTGAAAAAATAAGGAATAACGGTATTTTGTGGACAGAAATTCTTCTGCATGTAGGACTGGGGACTTTCCGCCCGGTGAAAGCTCAGAATATTACCCAGCATATAATGCATCATGAAGATTATAATATCCCCTTCGAAGCAGCAGAGCTGATAAATAACGCAAGGCGCGAAGGCAGACGAATTATATCAGTAGGTACAACCTCTACTAGAGCGCTGGAAAGTGCTTTTGTAGACGGAGAAATACGCCCAGGTGTTGGCTCGACGGGTATTTTTATTTATCCGGGATATGAATTTAAAGTTATATCAGGGCTGATTACAAATTTTCATTTGCCCAAATCGACTCTTCTTATGCTCGTAAGTGCATTGGCAGGAAGGGAAAATACTATGCATGCTTATGCTGAAGCAGTTAAGGAGGAATATCGTTTTTTTAGCTTTGGTGATGCAATGTATATAATCTGATACAAAACAATTAGGACAATAATA
>PHAD01000061.1 GCA_002841595.1 Firmicutes bacterium HGW-Firmicutes-12 | reverse complement strand
AAGGAAAAATTACACTGGAAGTAATATTAGCATCGGTATTATTTTCGTTCGCTCACATTAACTGGTCTTTAAGCCCCTTTGTTTTTGATGTGGATTTTTTCCGGATCTTTTATGCATTTGTACTTGGAATTATTCAGGGAGTTGTATATCAAAGAAGTAAAAGCATTTTATATCCCATACTAATGCATAGTTTTAGTAATGCTTTAATGGTTGGCGTCGGATATTTGTTTGCAGCTTAAACGTCATCATATACTCACATTGTTTAAGCCATAATTCAATTAAGCGATTTAAAAGAATTATATTGTGCAATTGCTTGTTACCGATGTGCATTCTCCAGGCGGAACATTGTACAAGTGGATTACCGGAGGAAATCTGACAATGAAAGTGGTTGACAGCATGTACTCCGACGATGTTACCACGGGGAGCTGATTATGATGCTACTTTGTGCGTGTGCGATACCTATGGCCTGTGCTGCTATTACTGACTGTAAGAAGCGGATTATACCAGATTGGACATGGATTACAATCCTTCTAATCGGTGGTATATCCGCTTTTTTGTCTATATTTTCCTCTGTTTGATAGAATTGCAGGATTTTTTTTACCGGGTATAAGTCTTTTAATCATTGCAGTCAGATATGGAGGTATCGGCGGTGGAGATATTAAGTTAATGGTAGCCCTGGGCTTTTGTTTTGGAATTTATGGTCTTGCCGTTATCCTCTTTTCTGCTGTCATACCTGCTTATATCTATGCAAAATTGATAAAGGGTAAAAGTGTTCCCCTTGCGACATTCTTATGTGTCGGTTTCTTCGTATATGTTGGATTATCAATATATATATATTGATAAAATCTCAAAAGAGTTAATAAGTTTTTTCTTAACCTGACAAACTCTAAATTGTTAAGATATTACATTTAAAATATTAGCAGTATGAGTATGTTAATTCTAGGTATTTAAATAATCAATATTTCGTTAATTTGAAATAAAATAATAATTCATAAGTATTGAAGGGAAAAGAGGAAATATGTCGAAATTTGTTGAAAGATAGCATAATAGTCCTAAATAGATAGTTATATAGTCCTAAGCTTAAAATTAATTTGAACGCACGCATTATTTTGAAGCTTTAATATTTTTCTTATTTACGTGGTTATTTGCTGAGTTTGTAGAAAACGAAAAAATCTTAAAGGCATTGAAAAAGATAGGTGTAGAATTTTGGCAAGGATATTACCTGGGCAGACCGGATAATATTAATGCTTAATGATAAACAGGAACTATCTAAGTAAAATAAAGAGATAAATACTGAACTTATATCAACCCCTAATTCAAATTATGAATTCGCTAATAGCAACATTTTTAATTTCGCGAAAGATGCGATGGCACAGGTTATCCCTTAGGTTTAAAGGAGAATAAAATACATATATATTCACAGCTAATAATGGTTGCGGATGTCTTTGATGCGCTAACTACGGTTAGACCATATCGTCGTGCATATAATATGGACTATGCGTTTAGAATAATTGAAAAATAAAGCGGTAAGGGTTTTAACGCTGATGTTGTCAATAATCTATTTAAAATTTTTTCGTAAAGATACGGTACATAATAACACCAATAATTGGGCATTATGCAATATATTGAAATAAATTTTTCAAGGAAGGTTACAATAATGGCAAAAGTTAAGGCGCTTTCTGAAGATAGATTAATTGGAGGAGCGCTTGCAGGGGCAGTTGGCGGCATAATCCAAAATCTTTATGGGGTTACTGTTAAGGTATTAGGTCTGACGGATCGAGCGTTTATTGATTTTGCTGTCGTCACTGCTACATTTAAGGTTCATAAGATATTATTGTATAAAGACAATAGGTTACGGTTTATCCCTATGGTTTATTATATTGTCGGCAGGTACTGTATTCGAATTACCATTATTTAAAGATATACCCATCAGAGCAACTATCACTACACTAATTGGTGCATTGATTTATGCTGTTGTCCTTGGATGGGCTTTAAAGTATCTGGAACGTAAATCCCATTTAATATAAAAATTATTTTAGCCACGATTATAAAGGGGTTTAAAAAAACTAAGGTCCCTACTTCACCAGGTAAAATGATGCCAGACTGGAAGATATTTTTTCTACTCCAACGATGAAATCCTGTTCAACCATTTCCACACCTTTAGCATAATTCAGATACATAACCGAGCTATCTCTCGAAAGATGTACTCTTTACCTTGATACAGTTTTCAAAGGTATCTGCTGCTGTTTTTACTGCGGCGGAAGTATCAATAATTTCAAATTGGGTATTGCCGTCATTCCATTTGGTACCGACGGACAGGGGGGACTTGAGCAAAATCTTCTGCTCGTTAGCTTTTTCTTTAAGCAGATTGACTGGGGTAGAGGGTTCTTCCCGTTTAAATAGTATAGCCTTAAAATATGCCAGACTATATATTGGGTCCTTTGTTTATACAGAATTTATCGAATAATGGGGGTTTTGACGTGAAACAAAAATCAACTAGTTTACTCAGCCAATCGATTAACAATACGTACAATTTATTGAATTTTAATTTCATTCACAGCATTACATTTAAAGTTATCATTGTAATTACTCTTACTTTAATTATTAGTGCACCTATTTCGCAGACGATTAATAATACTCTGAATAGCACCGGTTTAATAAGTGGCAATATTGGCTCTTACATAAATACGGGAATAAATCTATTAGTTGTAAACTTAATAATCCTATTCTTTATGAATCGTATGGTTATAAACCCTCTTAAAAATCATATTGTGACGATTGAGCATATTAGTGACGGAGACTTATCCGTTGTTGAAGAGGTGAAAAGTAAAGATGAGTTTTCAAATTTAGGTATAGCAACAAATACTGCAATAAGCAAACTTTGTAAACTAATCGGCTCCATAAAATCAGAGTCCGGCAATATAGAGAGTATAAGCCATCTCCTGGAGACTAATTTCAGTGAAATAAGTATTGCATCTGAGGGTATTGCAAACTCGATACAACAAATTGCTACCGGAAGTCAGAACCAGAATAACCTTGTACTGCAGGCTATTACCAAACTTAATGAGTTTAACGTCTTAATGGATACCATATCAACAAAAACAACTGATATTGATAAAATGTCACAGACGTCTGCTAAAAATGTCGGTGAAGGCATGAAAACAATAGAATCTACAAAAAACACAATGGAGTATATAGTACAAGAAAGTAATCACGTATCAACAGCTATAACTGATTTAAAGAATTATTCAAATAAAATTAGTGAAATCACTGAAGTAATAACCATTATTTCACAACAAACAAATCTTCTTGCCCTTAATGCAGCAATTGAAGCCGCAAGAGCAGGTGAACATGGACGGGGTTTTTCCGTGGTAGCTGATGAAATTAGAAAACTTGCTGAAAACTCAAAACACTCTACTGATGAAATATATAACCTTGTTAACATTATTCAAGACAAAATTCAAACAACAGTAGGTAATGTAGAAAGAAATATAGCTGCTGTTAATGAAGGAAAAGATTCTATCAATAATATGACATCTGTTTTTACTGAAATATTAAACTCCGTTAATGCTGTGATAAATAATATTAAAGAAATTGGGACTCTTACTACAAGTCAAGTTGAAATCTCATCAAATGTTGTAAAAGCTGTTGAATCAATATCTGAAATTTCTAAAGTAAGTTTAGGTTCAACACAAGAAGTCGCCGCTTCAACAGAAGAACAAACCGCTACCATAGAGGACACTCTCAATCAAGCAAAAAAACTTTCTGCTCTCGCTGGGACTCTGGATGAGATGGTAAATCAGTTTAAAATCATGCAATAATATCTAATAACTTCGATCTCGCCCAAATCCCCAAAAAGAATTTGTCTAGGTAGAAGAAATTTTACCAAGGTGATGAAAATATTTATGTAGTAGATGGCTAGTCTAGAAGGAATAATTACTAATTTATCGAAATATCTAATTCGCATGAAAAAGAATACCGAATTTTGAGACAAAATAAGGGATTTAGTTTATTAAATTACTAATAAAAGCTTATCACCCTCTTCTTTGAGAGGGAGATAAGCGTGTGGAATTGTTTTATTGAAATGTAGATGTAGTAAAACTCCAACGAAACCAAGTTTTAACCTTTTTAGGAGGTGTATTTCTGGCAATAATGGCAACTTAATCCGGTAATAAAATCAGCTAGGTTAAATAATTCAATATGGAGGCGAAAATAGCGTGGTTAAATCGTTCTATGAAGGAATCATAAATAAAATGCTAGTCGGCTATGCTCTTCATAAAATTATTTTTGATGGGAATAGGTTGCCTTGCGATTATGAATATATAGAAATAAATGATGCATTTGAAGCGTTCCTTGGAATACCTAGATCTAAAATTATCGGTAAGCGTGTGACAGAAATATTGCCTGAATTCCAGGAAGATGAATTTGAATGGCTTAAAAGATATGGGGAGGTAGCAAAGCTTGGTTCAGAGATGAAATTCGAACAATATTCCCAATTAAAGGGAAAGTGGTCTCGTATCCAAGTTTTTTCTTATCAAATAGAATATTTAATTACCTTAGAAATTGATATTACACAAGAAAAAAGCGATATGGAACGTCTAGTAAAGAATGAAGAAAAGTGGAAAAGCTATATTGAATCAGCTCCATGTGGTGTTTTTATAGCTGATCGTAAAGGGAGATATCAGGAGGTTAATCCGGAAGCATGCAGGATTACCGGTTATACCAATGAAGAATTGACACAGATGACCATCAGAGATCTATTGCCTGGAGAAAATGTACAAGCTGGACTCGATCATTTTGAGACCTTAGTTTCTGAAGGGCATGCTGAGATGTACGAAAATAAGTTTAGAACAAAAAAAGGGGAAGTACGCTGGTGGTCAGTTGCTGCCAGTAGAATAAACGAAGATCGGTTTATTGGGTATTGCCATGATATAACGGTGAAAAAAATGCTTGAAGAAGAAATAAAAAAGAATGAGGAACTATACCGCGTTTTTATTGATGCCAGCCAAGATATGATTTACCTGAAAGATGAGAACTACAATCACATTATGGCAAATAAAGCTTTGGCCAGTTTTTATGGCAAGTCAATTTCTGAAATTATTGCAAAAAGCGATTTTGAACTAATGACGTCAGATGCTGCCGAGCAATGCCGCAAAAATGATATGGAAGCCTTACTGCGAAATAAACCGGTTATATTTGAAGAAAAAATTGCAGAAAAAGTATATGAAACAGTAAAATTTCCTGTTCCCATCGGAATTGAAAAAGTTGGTGTGGGAGGATATATCCGAGATATAACACAAGCAAGAGAACATCAAGAGAAACTAATAAGAATATCAGCAAGAGAACGAATTATTAAGGAATCATTACTTAGGAGCTTTGAAAACAAAGAAGAACAATTGTACTTTGTAATGCATGAATGGCTTAAAGAGACAGGGGATTTATACGGATTTATATATATTAATGAAAAATTAATTCCTGTAACTAAAGACAACGGAAAAGTTGACAAGCAAACAACAGATAAGTTTGAAAAGATAATTAGAAAGTTTATCAAAGAAAAAAGCCCTATTCTTATAAATGATTTGGAACAAACCAATCTACGTATAAAAGTCAATCAGAAAGAAGAAATTCCAATTAAGAGATTCATATCCATACCTATTATAATTGAAGGGAAAACTGTAACAGTTGTTGGGCTTATGAACAAGTCAACAGATTATGATTTCAGTGACATATACGAGACAACAATGCTGATGAACGGCGTATGGATGGCGGTCGAAAAATCAGAAGCACAACAAAAAACCAGTGCTTTGCTGAAACAAACCCAGACTATGTTTAATGACCACGAAACAGTCATGCTTATTATTGAGCCACATACCGGTGAAATACGCGATGCCAATCCTGCTGCAGTGGATTACTATGGTTATTCTAGGAACGAACTTCTCACTATGCGGATTCAAGACATCAATACGATGGATAAGAATGAAGTTGCTTTGCTACGTTTAAAAGCGTTGGAGAAAAAACAGAAATTTTTTACCATGCCACATAGGCTGAGAAATGGTGAAATCCGCGAAGTAGACGTCTATTCCTGTCCCATTTCCTATATGGGAGAAATAATGCTTTATTCCATAATATTTGATGTTACTGAAAGGGAGAAAGCTTACGAAGAGATAAAATATTTGAGTTATCATGACCATCTTACCGGATTATACAATAGGAGATTTTTTAAAGAGGAGTTAAATCTCTTAGATGTACCGGAAAATCTGCCGATGACTATAATCATAGCAGATGTGAACGGGCTAAAAACAGTCAATGACAATTTTGGTTATAAAGAGGGTGACCTTGTATTGAAAACTGCAGCAGATACCCTTAGACAGGCTTGCCGGAAGGATGATATTGTTTCCAGAATAGGTGGGGATGAATTTGGAATCATACTACCCAAAACCGGAGAGAAAGAAAGTATACAGATAATTGAAAGAATAAAAACCAATTTAAAAAGCAACGATGATAATTTATTCCAATGTTCAATTTCCTTGGGATATCAGATCAAATATATTGGTGAGAATAATATTGAAGAGGTTTTGACAGATGCGGAAAACTATATGTATAGGAACAAGATGTACGAAAGCCTAAGCATAAGGAACCAATCGGTTAGCCTTGTAATGAATGCTTTGTTTGCAAAAAGTAAAAGAGAGATGGAGCATTCCAGCAGGGTAAGTAAGTTTGCAGAGAAAATATCTTCTGCTATGGGATTAAGCGATGAGGCAGTTAATCAAGTGAGAATAGCAGGATTACTTCATGACATAGGGAAAATTGGGATTGCAGAGAGAATATTAAATAAGCCGGGAAAACTTGATGAAGAAGAGTGGGAAAAAATGAAGAAGCATTCCAGAATAGGATGGCGTATCCTCGAAAGTATCGATGAATTCAGGGAATTGGCAGATATTATTCTATATCATCACGAACGATGGGATGGAAAAGGTTATCCTAAAGGAATAAAAGCTGAAGAGGCACCGCTTCCATCAAGGATCTTGGCAGTGGCAGATGCTTATGATGCCATGACAAAAGATAGAACGTATCGAAAAGCCATGACAAAAGCAGAAGCTATGGCAGAGTTACAGAAAAATGCTGGTAGTCAATTTGATCCGGTGGTTGTACAAGCATTTATAAGCAACAAGGAATATTTAGAGGATCCTG
Source organism: Firmicutes bacterium HGW-Firmicutes-12 (assembly GCA_002841595.1). Lineage (GTDB taxonomy): Bacteria > Bacillota > Peptococcia > DRI-13 > PHAD01 > PHAD01. The sequence continues at coordinate 7,316 of PHAD01000061.1, read as the reverse complement.
AAGTTTTACCACGAAACTCCGACAACACTTTTATTGCTGGAGACTGTTTACCAGTACTGGAGAAACTTATATAAATTAAGAAAAACATATTTATAAGTAAATGCAGCCGAGATATTTAATAACATTAGATTGATCTTTATGAAACTCTTTGGTTAATGCTAAAAAAAAAAAATTAAATACTGTATGGAATATCGAAAGAAAAAGTCGGATTTATTTTAAAACATCCGACTTTTTCTTCGCAAGTATTGACTTATACTTATGTTGAAAAAATGGATAGAAAACCATTTTTTTAGGATACTATTATTATATTGTTTTTTTACAGAAACAGGAATCACAAAGAATTCTTAACAAGCGTGGGCATATTAAATAAAAAAGTAAGGTGAGTATGTGAAAATAAAGGATATTGCATTAGGGGCATTTGTATCAGGCATAATCGCCGTGATTTTAAAAGATATATTTGACTTCTTTTATTTCCTTGTAGACTTTCCGGGTGTGCATCCGGTATATATTGCTGCAGGAACTTTCTTATCAACGGACAGAATATTTTCACCTATTGGAATTATTATTGGTTATGTGGCCCATTTAACGGTAGGTGGTTTGCTAGGATTTATTTTTTTGAAACTACTCGTAGTTAGCAACCCTCAAAATATATTATTAAAGGGGATCTTTTATGGATTGTGTGTTTGGCTATTATTAGCAGGAGCACTTTTGACTTTAGGTATATCCCGATATGTACCTACAGATGAATATACTAAAACAATGCTGTTGTTGGATCATCTTGTTTATGGTAGTTCACTGGGTTATTTAATTCCTAAAATATCAAAGGTAGATTAGCTTACAACTCTAATAATCAAGAATAATGACAGAGCATTAAGAAAAGATAGTGATATGATGAAGTCTATAATTGCGTCAAGATGTAAAAGCTTAATCAAAGACAAGAATAATGAGATATTTATAAAAAGTATAAAACTCAAGAAACATCCATACTGAGGAGATTTTGAATATGGATAGATTTTTCCGCGGTGTTGTTGCCGGAATAGCGGGCGGTATTGTCATGAATATCTGGAGTTTTTTTTCATATCATATCTTGCATTTTACTAAAATGCGATTTTTAGACTGGGCTGGGATACTGCTATATGGTCATTTGCCAGAAGGGCTGGGAGAGACGGTCTATGCTACATTTATCCAAATTATATGGGCAGGGTTCATGGCTGTGTTTTTTACTTTTTTAATTCCTGCTATTTTCTCGAAAGGGTATATTATAAAGGCGATATTTTTCTCTTATATATCAGGCTTTATTATATATGCGATTCCTACCTTATATAAAGTGCCTAATTTAATGGAAACGACATTAAATACAACCATTTCCAATCATACCGGTAAAATTCTATAATAATCATAAACATGCAATAAAAGAAATCCGGCAGGCCTTAGATCAGGGTTATGTTAAAGCAGCCGAAAGGTTAACACACACCCTCAAAGGGCTGGCTGGAAACATAGGAGCCCGGAGGTGTATCTCTCTGCAGGCGCGCTTGAGGCTGGATTTAAACTGGCAATATGACGGGTATTTGGTTTTTGTGAGCGGTTTAGTAAACAATATTCATTTAGCAGATAATGTTATCGATACTCTTGCACGTAAAGAATTAATAATGTGTAAAGGCGCCCCTTTACACAAGTTGATTGAGGAAAAACTTCATATTATGGGTCAAGTGGAGGAACTCGCTGATTTAAATCAATTAATTTTAAACATATTATCGGGAGAAGTGGCTCTAACAGCTCCTGACTTCTTTGTTAGTTCCTATTCTAACAAAGTCAGATGCCGTCTTTTGATTTAAGTTGTATGGTTTGTGGCAAAAAACCTGTATGCTTTCATTGGTGTAAATCGGTATGCTTTATGTTACCATTCACACACATATATTAAACAATGACAAAATGTCCTAAATAACGACAAAAAAACAGAAATATTGACAATCCCGTAATAATAAATTAATATACTATTGAATACATATGTAGAATAATTACTATTAGGTTGTATTAAATGGTAAAGAAGGCATATGAGGAGTGTAGTGCGGTTCTCTGAGCAAAACAAGACAATTTGATATAAATAACAAATTGATAAAGGCAAATCCATCGAAAGGTGGAGACGCAAAGCCACAAGTCTAAAGCAAGTAATTGCCATGACGGTTGGGTTGCCAGTTGATATAGTGATATGGATAAGTAATAAAGTCTAAGAAGAAGGACAACATATTGCTTAAATCAGTAACTATAATATTTAAAGTAGGCAGCTCGCACTGCTTATTTTTTTTTTGTGTGGAATTAGTTTCTAATGACGCAAAGTGCAGAAAGCAATAGTAGGTATTCTATAACCTACTGGTTTCAACCCAACTACCACTTGGAAAATAATTCCGTTACAGGTTATGAAGCATTAAAATAAGTTGTTTCATTAGTAAAAGTTCCACCTGCTAACATATTTAGGTACGTCGATAAAAATGGCTATCGTAAAATGGAGGTACAAAAATGAAAGTAGAATATATAAACCCATTTATAGAAGCAGCCCAGTCAGTAATTAAAATCCTTTGTGGCATTGATGCAGTGCTGGGTAAAGTTTATTTGAGGAGTTCTCCTTTTTCAGTTAATCAAGTCGTTATAATGATCGGAGTAATTGGGAGAATTAAGGGACAGGTGTGTTTTGAACTATCTATAGAAACTGCAAAAAAGATTGCTTCTTCCATGATGGGAGGCATGCCTGTAGCGGAGCTGGATGAAATAAGCAAGAGTGCAGTTTCAGAAATGGGAAACATGATTATGGGTAATACCACCACAATATTTGCAAATAAGTCAATAAGTATTGACATTACTCCGCCATCTTTGTTGACAGGAGAAAAAATTGAAATATCAAACAAATTTTCTACAATAGTTGTTCCGTTGGAACTTGAAGGGGTAGGAACTATTTCAATCAATGTTGCAGTAGAGGAGGTACTTTAGAAAAGTTCGAGGGAAGCGACACAATTGAATTGCAATGACGGGCAGAGTGCCAATCGGTAAAAGTGTTAAGAAACACGGATGTTATTGAGCTTTGGAAGGAAAGTGAAAATTTAATGAAGCGTGTGCTTATTGTTGATGATGCATCTTTTATGAGGATGGCCATTAAGATAATACTTCAAAAGAGCGGGTTTGAAGTTATTGGGGAGGCTGAAAATGGAGTGGTAGGTATCAAAAAATATCAAGAATTACAGCCCGATCTTGTCACTATGGACATTACAATGCCTGAAATGACAGGAATTGAGGCTCTAAAAGAAATTACGAAATTCGATCCCAAAGCAAAAGTTGTTATGGTATCTGCGATGGGGCAGCAAGCGATGGTACGTGAAGCGATTGTAAATGGGGCAAAATCCTTTATCGTGAAGCCATTTAAAGAAGACCATGTGGTTGAAACCTTAAACAAGATATTAGAAATGTAGATAGGTGTTATAACGCAAAAGGGGGCAATGTTAGTGTCAAGTCAATATATAAATGAACCGTTGCTCGATATGTTTATTTTCGAGAGTTCTCAGCTCATTCAGCAATTGGAGCAGGATATTATAATTAGCGAAAGGGAAAGCTACTTAAGTGAGCTTGCTATAGACGAAATCTTTCGTATTATGCACACCATAAAAGGCTCGGCTGCTATGATGTGCTTTAACAATATCTCAACTCTTACCCATTCCATTGAAGATCTTTTCTACTTCTTGCGTGAAGAAAATCCGCAGGATATAGATTACTCTACTCTATGCGATCTGGTTTTAGAGGTGGTTGATTTTATAAAAGTTGAAATTGAGAAAATCAAGAACGGAGATGACGCGGATGGGGATGCTTCCACTTTAATAAATGCAAATAAAGATTTTCTTTCAAGGCTAAAACAATTTAGCCCTCCTTCCGATACAACTGAAACTAAATCGCATATATCTCCAGATACACAGCAGATTTATATAAGTCAGAATAATGGATTTGCTCCTCACTCTGCAAATTTATTCAAGACTGTTATCCGATTTGATGAAGGCTGCGAAATGGAAAATGTCAGGGCTTTTAACATTATCCACAATCTAAAAAATATAACAAATGAAATCCGCCATATTCCCGAAAACATAGTTGATAGTGATGCTGCCAGGACTATTCAAAATGATGGTTTCATTATATACCTGAAGACAGATTGCTCTTATGAAGAAATTCACCAACACATTACGCGAACGGCATTTATAAAAGACCTCGAACTTGATCAACTCAGCAATAATGAGCAATTCGGACAGTTCGAGGGCGGCGTTAAGATACAGGAAAGCAAGGGACAGGGGTATAAGGAGCAGAGCAATAAGGGGCAAACAGAAAAAGAATTACAATTCACTTCTGCTGGGCAGAGTATTATCAGTGTTAGTGTCGCCAAACTGGACAAGCTTATGGATTTGACGGGAGAAATGGTTATTGCGGAGGCGATGGTTTCACAAAATTCTGATCTAAAAGGATTGGAACTTGATAACTTTCACAAGGCTGCACGGCAATTACATAAAATTACGAGTGAAATGCAAGACGTAGTAATGTCTATCCGAATGGTTTCTCTATCTGCTACTTTTCAGAAAATGCACCGAATTGTCCGTGATATGAGCAAGAAGTTGGAGAAGGAAGTGGAGCTTAAAATCATTGGTGAAGAAACAGAAGTGGATAAAAACATTATTGAACATATTTCAGACCCGTTAATGCATCTTGTACGGAATTCTATCGACCATGGACTTGAGTCTCTAGAAGACCGACGAGCGACTGGAAAAATGTTGGCTGGCACAGTTACATTGGAGGCGAAAAATGCAGGAAGCGATGTCCTGATAATCGTCAGAGATGACGGAAAAGGCTTAAATAAAGAAAAGATATTGGCACGGGCAAGGGATAATGGAATACTGCACAAGGATGAAAGTGATATGACCGACAGGGAAGTTTATAATATTCTTTTTCTTCCTGGCTTCTCTACAAAAGAAAGCATAACCGAGTTCTCCGGCAGGGGCGTCGGTATGGATGTCGTCACGAAAAACATCGAGGCGGTTGGTGGTTCAGTTTCGGTAGATAGTTTGGAGAGGGTTGGTACAACTGTAATAATGAAAATTCCGATTACACTTGCGATCATTGACGGCATGAACATCAGTGTTGGTAATTCAAGATATACAATACCTACTACCTCAATACGGGAATCCTTCAGACCGCAAGAAGCAGATATAATTAGGGACCCTGATAATAACGAAATGATTATGGTACGGGGTCAGTGCTATCCTTTGCTTCGTCTGCATGAAATTTATGATGTAAAGACTGATATTACTAAGTTTTCCGACGGTATACTCGTTATGGTGGAGCAAGATGATAAAATCGTTTGCATATTTGCAGACGAATTGTTAGGACAGCAACAGGTTGTAGTAAAGTCTCTTCCAAGTTATATAAGAAATGAACGAAAAATTGGAGGATTGTCGGGATGCACTTTATTGGGTGATGGGAGTATAAGTTTGATTCTTGATATTTCGGGACTCGCTGATTTTACGGGAAAAGATATCAAGAATTAAGGTTTAAGGGGTGTGGTATAAGTAGTGAAAAACAGTTAACCAAAGGCTCTATACATTAAACAAAGCTAAAAAGAAAGGAGATGCTTGTATGGCAGAAATTACGCCACGAGAGTTATTGGAACAGGAAGAAGACACACAAAAGGATAGATTTCTTACCTTCTTAATCGGTAACGAGTTTTATGGTATCGAAATAAGGTTTGTCACTGAAATTATTGGGATACAGGCGGTCACAGAAGTCCCAGATCTCCCCGAATACATAAGGGGAATAATCAATTTGAGAGGTAAGATTATCCCTGTAATGGATGTAAGGCTGCGGTTTAAAAAGCCATTTAGGGAGTACAATGATCGGACTTGCATCATTGTGGTTGATATAAAGGAGGTATCTATTGGGCTTATTGTCGATAGTGTATCAGAGGTGCTTACAATTCCAGAACAGGACATTGTAGAACCTCCCCAAATGAACAAAGGTTTTAACAACAGGTACATAAAAAGAATTGGGAAAGTCGGTAACGATGTAAAGCTCATTCTGGATTGTGAAAAACTACTCACTGACAGCGAAATTGATAGTGTTAGCAATGCAATATAATTGAATTTGATGATGGGGTGATATTATGAAATGGTTCTTTAATTTGAAAATAGCAGCAAAACTTTTAATCAGTTTTATGATAGTATGCATATTAGCAGGAATAGTGGGATACATGGGTATTAACAATATGAGCAAGATAAATTCAATGTTAAATGCTATGTATGATGATAATCTAATTCCGATTACTGACATTTCAAGTGCAAATATTCAGGCTATATACCATAACCGTTCTGTATACGATTATGTCATCGAGCCCGAGAAGACTGGCATGGATACTATTAAAAAAAGCATGGATGCAAATGAAGAAAAAATGGGCCAATATTTTGAAGAATATCGCAAGACTCAGTTGACGGATAAGGAAAAACAGCTACTGACCAAATTTGATGAGGCATGGGCTTTATATCGGGACGGCTTAACTCAAGCTCTTTCGCTTGCTTACGATAATAGGAGCGATGAAGCTATTATCTTGGTAAATGGCGATATTGCAAATGCATTTCAAGAGGTTGATGATATTCTTACAGAACTGGTAAAAGTTAATGCAAGTTTAAGTGAAGAAGCATACACAGAAAGTGATAGAGCTTATAACCAAAGCAGAACTTTTATGATCATCGTAATAATAGTTTGTGTATTGCTTGGACTAGGACTTGCCTACTTTATTTCTATTCTTATCAGTAACCCAATAAAGAAAATTGTTGTGGAAGCCCAAAAAATTGCTCAGGGAGATTTAGATATAGATTTACAAGTAAAGACAAAAGATGAAGTGGGCCAGTTGTCACAGGCGTTTAATATTATGGCTAATAATGTTAATGAGGTTATGACAAATATAAATACTGCTTCAGAACAAGTTGTTTCAGGTTCAAAACAGGTATCCGACTCCAGCATGGCCCTTTCCCAGGGAGCTACAGAGCAGGCAAGTTCAATTGAAGAACTGACCGCTTCCCTTGAAGAAATATCCTCACAAACTAAACTAAATGCACAAAATGCTGATGAAGCAAATAAGCTAGCTGGAACTGCGAAAACAAATGCTATGCAGGGTAATGACCGTATGAAGGAAATGCTTAAAGCCATGGAAGAGATTAATGATTCTTCTTCCAATATATCAAAGATTATCAAGGTTATTGATGAAATAGCCTTCCAGACTAATATCCTTGCATTGA
>PHAD01000060.1 GCA_002841595.1 Firmicutes bacterium HGW-Firmicutes-12 | reverse complement strand
ACGTGCCCTATTGTTCCTACATTGACGTGAGGTTTTATCCTCTCATATTTTTGCTTAGCCATTATTCCCTTCCTCCTTACTAAAAAATTTATTTTTTATAACTCATAATACCTATTTGCCTTGCCTCCGGGCTATTATCTCTTCAGTGATATTCTTCGGTGCATCTTCGTAATGCGCAAACTGCATTACATATGTCCCACGCCCTTGTGTACGAGAACGAAGATCAGTTGCATAACCAAACATCTCAGACAGAGGTACAAAACCTCTGATAATTTGTGTCCCCGAACGCGCTTCCATACCTTCTATGCGCCCTCTTCGAGAATTAATATCACCAATAACTTCTCCCATATATGCTTCCGGAACTTGCACTTCAACTTTCATCAGTGGTTCCAGAATAACTGGTTTTGCTTTGGTCGCTGCAGTTCTAAACGCCATTGAACCCGCTATCTTAAAGGCCATCTCCGAAGAGTCCACCTCGTGATATGAACCATCATATACGGTAGCCTTCATATCAATCATCGGGTAACCGGCAAGTACCCCATTTTCCATTGCTTCTCGAATACCATTGTCAATTGGAGTAATGTATTCCTTAGGAATTGAACCACCCACAATTTTGTTAACAAATTCATATCCGACTCCACTTTCTTGTGGTTCTAACTCAATCCAGCAGTGTCCGTATTGTCCACGTCCGCCTGACTGACGAACGAATTTTCCTTCAGCTTTGCTAGTAGCACGAATTGTTTCTTTGTACGCTACCTGCGGGCGCCCTACGTTTGCATCAACTTTAAACTCTCGCAAAAGTCGATCAATAATAATCTCAAGATGCAATTCTCCCATTCCAGACACAATTGTCTGTCCAGTTTCTGGATTGGTATGAATGCGAAAGGTAGGATCTTCCTCAGCAAGTCGTGATAATGCCGTTCCCATTTTCTCTTGATCCGCTTTTGTCTTTGGCTCAATAGCCACATCAATAACGGGCTCAGGGAACTGCATTGTTTCTAACAATATGAGATCGTTCTCATCACAAAGCGTATCGCCCGTTGAAGTATCCCGCAAACCTACAGCTGCTGCTATGTCACCAGCATATACCTCAGATACATCTTCACGGTGATTTGCATGCATTTGTAAAAGACGGCCTATGCGTTCTTTCTTTTCTTTAGTTGAGTTGTATACATAGGATCCTGCTTTTAATACTCCGGAGTATACACGGAAATACGCCAACTTACCGACATAGGGATCAGAAACTATCTTAAAGGCCAAAGCTGAAAAAGGTTCTTCATCGCTAGCATGCCTTTCCTCATCCTCACTAGTATCAGGATGCACCCCATTGATTGATAAGATGTCTGTCGGTGCCGGCATGTAGTCAACCACAGCGTCTAGAAGAAGCTGTACACCTTTATTCTTGAATGACGAGCCGCAAACAACAGGGATAAGTGAAACATTAATAGTTGCGGTACGAATAGCCTTTGCGAGCTCTTCGTTTGTAATCTCCTCACCCTCAAGGTATTTCATGGTTAGCTCTTCATTAGAGTCCGCTACCGCTTCAATTAGTTTTTCACGATATTCTTTAGCCTGTTCATGTAGTTCTTCCGGAATATTTGTTTCTTCACTTCTAGTTCCAAGATCGTCAATATAGAAATAAGCCTTCATTTTAACTAAATCAATAATTCCGCGAAAATTTTCCTCGGAACCAATAGGGAGTTGTATCGGAAGCGGATTAGCTCCAAGACGTTCCTTTATCATTTCTACACCTCTAAAGAAATCCGCACCAATCCTATCCATCTTGTTAATATAGGCAATACGAGGTACTCCGTATTTATCAGCTTGACGCCAAACCGTCTCCGACTGAGGTTCAACCCCTCCCACAGAGCAAAAAACTGCAACTGCACCGTCAAGAACACGCAAGGAACGTTCTACCTCTACTGTAAAGTCAACGTGCCCAGGCGTGTCAATTATGTTTATACGATGATCATTCCAATGGCATGTTGTAGCCGCTGAAGTAATGGTAATGCCTCTTTCTTGCTCCTGCACCATCCAGTCCATCGTTGCAGCGCCGTCATGAACCTCACCCATTTTATGCAGGCGACCAGTGTAGAATAGAATTCTCTCAGTTGTCGTTGTCTTACCAGCATCAATATGGGCCATAATACCAATATTTCTTGTTTTTTCTAAAGCTACTTTTCTAGTCATTATTAAAGCCCCCTTTCATAGACCAAAACTACTAGTTATTTGTATGCCGCAACACTGAAGAAACAAGTTACTCAATTCACGGCATACAATCACATGCTTCCCTTTCGCTTTGGCTATGAGCAGCACAATGTAATTTTTTTTACCAGCGATAATGAGCAAAAGCTTTGTTGGCTTCAGCCATCTTATGTGTATCTTCTCTTTTCTTAACAGCACCACCAGAGTTATTGGCAGCATCAAGTATTTCGGAAGCTAATTTGGTCTCGATAGTTTTCTCTCCACGCTTACGCGAAAACGAGACAAGCCACCTTAAACCCAAAGCTTCTCGCCTATCAACACGAACCTCTATTGGAACCTGGTAATTCGCACCACCAACACGACGTGCTTTAACCTCCAAGACAGGCATGATATTCTTCATCGCCTGCTCCAGGACTTCCAGGCCATTTTTTTCCGTCTTTTCTTCAATGATCTTTAAAGCGCCATATACGCCATGTTCGGCTACGCCTCTTTTACCACCATACATTACCTTATTGATAAATTTTGTCACCAATCTCGAATTATAGATTGGATCTGGCAAAACTTCTCTTTTAGGCACCGGCCCTTTCCTCGGCATTTATTTTCCTCCTTTGCACTAAATTATGATATATTCTCTAGCAAATACTTGTTTTTTACTTTTTGGCAGCAGCTTTAGGTCGTTTAGTGCCGTATTTAGAGCGGCTCTGACTGCGTTTTTGTACGCCGGCCGTATCCAATGCACCTCTTACAATATGATATCTAACACCAGGCAAATCCTTAACTCTACCACCCCGTACAAGGACAACAGAGTGTTCCTGCAGATTGTGACCAATGCCAGGTATATACGCTGTTACTTCAACACCGTTTGTTAATCTTACCCTAGCTACTTTACGCAGTGCCGAATTAGGTTTTTTGGGAGTAGTCGTAAAAACCCTAGTACATACGCCTCTTTTTTGCGGGCATTCCTTTAGGGCAGCCGCGGTTGACTTTTTAACAATTGCTTTTCTACTTTTTCTAACTAATTGGCTAATGGTTGGCATGTAACACACCTCCTTCCTAGGGCATCTATTATTCTGTCGTTTCCGGCTCCAGGATTGCTGCAACAGCAGTACCGACCTGGATACCGCTTGCCTTGCCAAGTTCTACCATTGTTACACTTTCAACAACTTGTATTTCCCTGTCCTTGCATAGTTTCAAGACAGACTGGCGAATTTTTTCATCTGCATCATAAGCCAGAAATACAATTTGAACTAATCCTTTTTCTACCGCTTTTATAGACTGCTTTAATCCTATAACTTTCTTCTTAGCATTCGCCAAGGAATGCATGATGCTCAGCCCTCCTTTGGAACAACACACACTGAATAATATTATCATTGGCAAACAGCACTGTCAAGATAATTCCTTGGTTACAATTTGTTCTTCTGTTGCCGTAGTGATCTTAATGTTACGATACCTCGACATACCTGTTCCCGCTGGTATTAGTTTGCCTATAATGACATTTTCTTTTAGGCCTAATAGAGGATCGGTCTTCCCTTTAATAGCAGCCTCTGTAAGTACTCTGGTTGTTTCCTGGAATGACGCGGCAGATAAGAAGGAATCTGTGGCAAGGGAAGCTTTTGTAATCCCCAATAATACCGGCTTAGCTGTCGCCGGATCTCCGCCTTTAGCAAATATCTTTGCATTTTCTTCTTCAAACTCAAAGATATCTATCAATCCTCCCGGTAAGAGTTGAGTATCACCAGGTTCCTCTACTTTTACTTTCCTCAACATCTGTCTAACCATAACTTCAATATGCTTATCATTAATATCAACACCTTGCAAACGGTAAACCCGCTGCACCTCACGCAGGAGATAGGCTTGCACACCTCTAATTCCTCTAATCTTCAATAGCTCATGGGGGTTGATGGATCCTTCTGTTATTTCTTGCCCAGCCTCTGCCTGCTGTCCATCCTTAACCTTTATTCTAGAGCCATAGGGTATTGGGTAAATAAACTTCTCTTCTGTACTGGTTTCTATTTCTATTTCTTTGCGTCCTCTAACTTCGGAAACCTTGACCCTTCCATCTGCTTCAGCAATTATTGCTTGCCCTCGGGGTTTTCTCGCCTCAAAAAGCTCTTCTACCCTAGGGAGACCCTGAGTAATGTCTTCACCTGCCACACCGCCGGTGTGGAAAGTCCTCATTGTTAACTGCGTACCTGGCTCACCAATAGATTGAGCTGCAATAATGCCGACAGCTTCACCTATTTCTACCTTATGTCCAGTAGCCAAGTTTCGGCCGTAGCACTTACGGCATACTCCATGTCGGGTTCTGCATGTAATTACGGAACGAATGATGACCTCTTCAATACCTGCAGCAATTATTTGGTTAGCTTGTTGTTCGGTGATTTCCTCTTCTGCTGAGACAATGAACTCTCCTGTTTCAGGATTAATAACATCCTCTAAAGCATAGCGCCCAATAATTCTCTCAATTAATGGCTCTATTGCTTCATTTCCGTCTTTTATTTCATGTACAATTACTCCCGCAGTAGTACCACAATCATGCTCACGTACAATAACATCCTGTGCCACGTCTACCAGACGCCTGGTAAGATAACCAGAATCCGCTGTTCGAAGGGCTGTATCCGCTAGTCCTTTACGCGCTCCATGGGTTGAGTTAAAGTATTCTAGAACTGCTAGGCCCTCTCGGAAATTTGATTTTACTGGTACTTCAATTGTCCGTCCTGATGGATCCGCCATTAAGCCCCTCATTCCGGCCAATTGACGAATCTGTTGAATATTACCACGCGCTCCGGAATTAGCCATCATATATACAGGATTAAACTTGTCTAGTGTAGCTAATAATGCTTTCGTTACATCCTCTGTAGCCTTGTTCCAAACACCTATCACCAATTGCTGACGTTCGTCATCAGTGATAAGACCGCGCCTATATTGATTTTCAATTACCTCTACTTGTTTATCAGCGTCTAGTAATATGCCCCCTTTTTCGTCAGGAACAATTATATCCGCAACCCCTATTGTAATACCAGCACGAGTTGAGTATGTGAACCCCAATCTTTTTATGCCGTCTAGCATATTAGCAGTGGCAGCAGTACCTAAATCACTAAAGCATTTCGCCACAATTGTACTTAACTGTTTTTTGCCGACCACTTCATTATAATATCCAATTTCCGGTGGTATAACCTGATTAAATATCAGTCTTCCTGTCGTAGTCTCAAATCTTTTTCCATCTCTGCGAACCTCAACAGGTTCATGCAAAGTTACTTCGCCGCATTCATATGCGTAAACCGCTTCCTCTTCGTTGCAGAATACAAACTTTCTTCCATCTTCACGAGTTCTTTCTACGGTTAAATAATAGGATCCCAACACCATATCCTGGGTCGGCGTGACAACAGGCCTTCCATCCTTGGGATTGAGAATATTGTGTGACGAAAGCATTAACAGCCTTGCTTCAACTTGTGCTTCAGCCGACAGTGGAACATGCACGGCCATCTGATCCCCGTCAAAGTCTGCATTATATGCCGTACATACTAGTGGATGGATTTGCAACGCTTTGCCTTCAACCAGTATTGGCTCAAAGGCTTGAATGCCAAGTCTATGCAAAGTAGGCGCACGATTTAAAAGAACAGGATGATCTTTTATAACTTCTTCTAATACATCCCATACCTCACTACGAAACCTTTCTACCATTCGCTTAGCACTTTTAATATTATGCGCATATCCATCATTAACGAGTTTCTTCATGACAAATGGTTTGAAAAGTTCTAACGCCATTTCGCGTGGCAAACCACACTGATGCAGTAGAAGGTTTGGCCCAACTACGATAACAGACCGGCCCGAATAGTCAACACGCTTACCCAGGAGGTTTTGTCTAAATCTGCCTTGTTTTCCTTTTAGCATATCGCTTAAGGATTTAAGCGGTCTATTGCCGGGTCCGGTAACCGGACGTCCCCGACGGCCATTGTCAATAAGAGCATCAACGGCTTCTTGAAGCATTCTTTTTTCATTGCGCACAATTATATCTGGAGCTCCTAAATCTAATAACCTTTTTAATCTATTGTTTCTGTTAATAACACGTCTATATAAATCATTCAAATCAGATGTTGCAAAGCGACCACCATCTAACTGAACCATCGGGCGAAGTTCCGGCGGTATAACAGGAACTACATCCATTATCATCCACTCAGGACGATTTCCCGAATTCTTAAAGGCTTCCACAACCTCAAGCCTACGTATAGCTCTTACCTTACGCTGACCGGTTGTTTCACGCAGTTCAATTCGCAGTTCCTCGGCAATTTCGTCTAGGTTCATTTCATCCAATAGTTGTTTTATTGCCTCGGCTCCCATTCCAGCATGAAACCTGTTTCCATATTTTTCTTTATACTCCCGAAATTCCATCTCAGTAAGCAGCTGCTTTTTCATAAGAGGGGTTGTTCCCGGCTCTGTAACAATATAGGAAACAAAATATAATACTTTTTCCAATGAACGCGGCGATACATCAAGAATAAGACCCATCCTACTTGGTATTCCCTTGAAATACCAAATGTGCGAGCAAGGTGCCGCAAGTTCAATGTGTCCAAGTCTTTCTCTACGCACTTTGGATTTAGTTACTTCTACTCCGCATCGATCACAGATAATCCCTTTATATCTAACACGTTTATATTTGCCACAGTGACACTCCCAGTCCCGAGTAGGGCCGAATATCTTTTCACAAAACAACCCTTCCCTTTCAGGTTTAAGAGTTCGGTAATTAATTGTTTCCGGTTTCTTAACCTCGCCACTCGACCAAGCACGTATTTGCTCCGGAGAAGCCAAACCTATTCTCATCCTGTCAAAGTTATTTACATCTAACAAGGGCCTCTCTCCCTTCAGTGTTATTTCCTGAAAAGTACTAGTGCCTTTAATCAATCGTTTTCGCCTTCGTCATCAACTTTCAGTTCATCTAATTCCTGTGTAAAATCATCAAACACTTCTTCTGTCGCATCTTCTTCGATCTCTGCATAACCCTCAAGGTCAGATTGTTCTGGCGCATGAATGTCTAATCCCAATTCTTTTGCTGCCTCGCTAATATCCTCATCAATCTCTATGATCTCTATTTCGTTATCGTCTTCCGATAATACCTTTACATCCAAGCAAAGGCTCTGCAGCTCTTTTATTAGGACTTTAAAAGACTCCGGCACTCCCGGTTCTGGTACATTCTCACCTTTAACAATAGCCTCATAGGTTTTAACACGACCGACCACATCATCTGATTTAACGGTGAGTATCTCCTGTAGTGTATATGAAGCGCCATAGGCCTCCAAGGCCCATACTTCCATTTCACCAAAACGCTGACCACCAAATTGGGCTTTGCCTCCAAGCGGCTGTTGCGTCACTAGAGAATATGGTCCTGTTGAACGCGCATGAATTTTATCGTCTACTAAATGCGCAAGTTTTAAGACATACATATATCCCACCGTAATCTCGTTATCGAACGGAACTCCCGTCCTCCCATCATAAAGTCTTGTCTTTCCATGAATAGGCAGACCTGCTTCTTCCATCATCTCTTCAATATCTTTCTCGCCTGCCCCATCAAAAACCGGAGTCGCGACACGTATGTTTAACATCTTTGCTGCCCAGCCTAGATGCGTTTCCAAAACCTGACCGATATTCATACGCGAAGGTACACCAAGAGGGTTTAAAACTATTTCAATGGGCGTGCCATCAGGCAAATACGGCATATCCTCTTCTGGCAATATCCGCGAAATAACCCCTTTGTTACCATGCCTTCCCGCCATCTTATCACCCTCAGATATTTTTCTTTTCTGAGCTATATATACGCGGACTATCTGGTTGACACCCGGCGCTAACTCGTCTCCATTTTCACGTAGGAACACTTTGACATCCACTACTTTGCCCGCCTCGCCATGAGGAACACGAAGCGAGGTGTCTCGTACCTCCCGTGCCTTTTCACCAAAAATGGCCCGCAAGAGACGTTCCTCTGCAGTGAGCTCCGTCTCTCCTTTTGGAGTGACTTTGCCAACAAGTATATCCCCCGGTCTAACTTCTGCCCCTACCCGTATAATACCCCGATCATCCAGGTCTTTAAGGACATCTTCGCCAACATTTGGTATATCACGTGTAATTTCCTCCGGACCAAGTTTGGTATCCCGGGCATCACACTCATATTCTTCAATATGAATGGAGGTGAAGTAATCTTCCTTCACAAGCTTACGGCTTATCAGGATAGCATCCTCATAGTTATATCCTTCCCAAGTCATGAAGGCAACGAGAACATTCCTTCCCAATGCCAATTCCCCCTGATCAGTAGATGGGCCATCGGCAATAACTTGCTTCACTTCAACACGTTCACCTTTTTTGACAATCGGCTTCTGATTAAAACAGGTCCCTTGATTAGAACGGGAAAATTTAATTAATTTATGTTTTTCACTTTGACCGTTATCATTCCTTATTACTATTTCATTAGCTGAAACCCTTTCAATAAAACCTGAACTTTTTGCCAGAACTACAACCCCAGAATCTTTAGCTGCTTTATATTCTTCACCAGTTCCCACCAGTGGAGAATCTGTTCGAAGCAACGGTACAGCTTGCCTTTGCATGTTGGCACCCATTAAGGCACGGTTCGCGTCATCATGTTCCAAAAATGGTATCATAGCAGTAGCTATTGATACAATCTGTTTCGGGGAGACGTCCATATAGTCAACTTTTTCCACAGATACAACTAATGTAACACTACCGTGACGAGCGTTTACCTTGGCATTAATAAATCTTCCTTCTTCATCTAACGGGGCATTAGCCTGTGCTACAACATAGTTATCTTCTTCATCAGCCGTAAGATACGTTATGCCGGCCGTTACCCTCCCCGTCTCTTTATCTACTTTTCGATATGGAGTTTCAATAAAACCATATTCATTGATACGACCATATGTACTCAAAGAACCTATCAAGCCGATATTTGGACCTTCAGGAGTTTCAATCGGACACATCCGACCGTAATGGGAGTGGTGAACATCTCGAACTTCAAATCCAGCCCTTTCCCGCGACAGTCCACCTGGCCCCAATGCACTCAGTCTCCGTTTATGCGTAAGTTCAGCCAAAGGATTGGTCTGATCCATAAATTGCGATAATTGGCTTGAGCCAAAGAATTCTTTTATAGCCGCTACCACTGGACGAATATTAATAAGAACTTGTGGAGTAATTACGTCAACGTCCTGAATAGTCATACGTTCCCTGACTACACGTTCCATCCTGGAAAGCCCTATTCTAAATTGATTCTGAAGCAATTCGCCAACCGACCGGAGTCGGCGATTACCTAAATGATCTATATCGTCAGGCCCGCCTTCACCTTGCATCAATCTAATAAGACGTTTTATTGTAGCTACGATGTCTTCCTTGGTAATATGTCTAATATGTGTAGGAATGTCAACTTTCAGCTTTTTATTAAGTTTATACCGACCTACGTGCGCCAAGTCATATCTCTTTGCATCAAAAAATAATGTTTGCAACAAAGAACGTGCACTATCAACCGTTGGAGGTTCTCCCGGACGCAGTCTTTTATAGATTTCGACCAAAGCTTCATCTTCTGATTCGGTATGATCCCTTTCCAAAGTAAGTCTAATGCGCTCATCTTCAGGAAAAAGTTCAGTAATTTGACCATTGCTACTGTAACCTAGGGCCCGCAAAAGAACTGTGGCCGGAAGCTTCCTTGTTCTATCCACTCGTACAAATATATTATCATTTAAGTCGGTTTCAAATTCTAACCAAGCACCGCGATTAGGAATAATGGTTGCGCCATATATCTTTTTCCCACTGGGATCAAGTTGCTCTGTATAATATACTCCGGGCGACCTTACCAGCTGACTGACAATAACCCTTTCCGCGCCATTAATTATAAAAGTACCTTTGTCTGTCATCTGAGGAAAGTCGCCCATAAACACTTCTTGTTCCTTGACTTCCCCAGTTTCCTTATTAATTAAGCGTACTTTAACTCTTAATGGTTTTGCATATGTTACATCTCTTTCCTTACATTCTTCAACAGAATATTTGGGTTCACCCAAACTATAGTCAATAAATTCAAGAACTAAATTTCCGGTAAAATCCTGAATAGGGGATATATCCCGGAACATCTCTTTTAGTCCTTCATTTAAAAACCAATGGTAAGAATTCTGTTGAATTTCAATTAGATTGGGCATTTCCAGCACTTCTTTAATACTCGCAAAGCTAACCCTTGTTCTTTTTCCCATCTGCACCGGATGACGCATTAAATTCCTCACCCCTTATGGCCGTTTATTAATACCTGAAATACCTGAAATAATAAAAACGTCAAATATAAACACCTAATAGCAAGGTTAAAAACCTTGCTATTTTTAGTTCACTTATTTATTGTTTCCAGTATTTACCTGCTTTATTCTCTCTCATCCTTTTAACCGTATTCATCTGATTATAATATCAAATAACAATTAATCGCATTTTAAAATATTAGCATATTCTGGTACTGCTGTCAATATTATTTTCATTTAATTTGGTGCCCCTTTGACGGGGCACCAAATTAGCTAACTTGTTATTCTATTTAATTTCTACTTCAGCACCAGCTTCAGCAAGCTTCGCTTTTGCAGCTTCAGCTTCATCTTTGGTGACATTTTCTTTAACAGATTTAGGAGCACCGTCTACAAGATCCTTAGCTTCCTTTAGTCCTAATCCTGTGAGTTCGCGAACAGCTTTAATTACGTTAATTTTCTTCTCCCCTGCACTCTTAAGAACTACATCAAATTCTGTCTTTTCTTCCTGCGCAGGTGCTGCTGCAGCCGCCGGAGCAGCAGCCATTGCTACAGGCGCAGCTGCGGTTACCCCGAATTCCTCTTCAAATGCCTTAACAAGTTCGGCAAGTTCCAACACGGTTAGACCTTTTACAGATTCAATAATTTCAGCAATTTTAGACATATTATAATTAACCTCCTTAGTTTTTAAACAAATTATTTTTAAACTTTAATTAAGATGTTTTACCTGACTATAACTATTTTACTTAAATACTAGTTAGGTGCACGTCACACTTAATGTCACGCTTCCTCTTTTTCTTTTCTTAGGGCTTCTAAAGCATATACAAATTTGCGAAGCGGACCTTGGAGAACATTCACCATACCCGTAAGCGGACTTTGCATAGAACCCAGTACTTTTGCAAGTAATACTTCGCGAGATGGCAAATCAGCCAACTCTTTTATCGCTTGTGCAGTAATAACTTTGTTCTGCAGAATCCCACCCTTGACAACTAATTTGTCATGAGTCTTTGCAAATTCCAAGATTACTTTAGGACCCGCTACTGGATCCTCCAAACTAAAAACCCAAGCCGTCGGTCCCTGTATATTACCCAACTCAAGACCAGCTTCATCCGCAGCTCGTTTAACCATGGTATTTTTTAGTACTTTCATTTCTACCCGAGAAACTCTCAACTTAGCTCTTAGTTCAGTTACTTCAGCAACAGTCAAACCACGATACTCAACAATCGCTACAGACTGGGATTTAGTTAAGGTTTCTTTAATCTGTCCAACAACCTGTTTTTTCTCTTCAAGGCTACCCAAATCATACCGCCTCCTTTCCTGTTTGGTATAAAAGTATAAAACCCCCGTAGATATACGGAGGTTCTTGACTGATAAATTAATACTATACACAGTCTTCATCCACCTCGGCGGGCCTCCAATGGAGTTTAAGCTATATGCACCAGCTTTCTACGGTTATACCTTTATTTATTTGTCAGTGTTTAGTATAAACGAAATCTGTAATATTCGTCAAGCTCTAATCAAGTGAGTCTCAAAGGGTTAATTCTAATGCCAGGGCCCATTGTAGAAGATACAGTCACCGACTTGACATATTGTCCCTTAGCACCAGGCGGCTTAGCTTTTATTATAGCTTCAACCAACGCCTGATAATTCTCAAGTAGTTTTTCAAACTCAAAGGACACTTTGCCAATAGGCGCATGAACTATTCCCGTTTTGTCTACTCTGTACTCAACTTTACCGGCCTTTATTTCTTTAACTGCTCTATCTATATCAAAGGTTACAGTTCCCACCTTAGGGTTAGGCATTAAACCTTTAGGTCCTAACAGTTTTCCAAGTTTACCCACCGTGCCCATCATATCCGGTGTAGCAACAGCAACTTCAAATCCGAACCAGCCCCCCTGTATTTTTGCTACTATGTCTTCAGCGCCTACAAAGTCTGCTCCAGCATCCTCGGCCTCTTTTGCTTTATCGCCTTTAGCGAATACTAAAACAGAACGCGTTTTACCAGTACCATGCGGAAGAACGACCGCTCCACGCACTTGTTGATCAGCATGTCGAGGATCTAACCCTAGCGTGAAGGCTATGTCTACAGTTTCGTCAAATTTAGCTTTCGCCAAACCCTTTACCATTTCAAGGGCCTCTTGATACTCGTATAATCGATTTCTATCCACCTGTTTTAAAGCTTCCGCATATCTTTTGCCAGTCTTAGTCATATACTTGCTCCTCCTTTGTGGTATTGCGGCTCCCAACGGGTTCCTCCCACTATTTTAAATATCTCGTTAACAAACTATCCTTCAATAATTTCAATGCCCATACTACGGGCAGTGCCCGCAATCATGTCCATAGCCGCTTCCAATGACGCTGCATTCAGGTCAGTCATCTTTAATTCGGCAATTTCCTTAACTTTGGACCGGGGAACCTTGGCCACTTTCTTGCGGTTAGGTTCACCTGACGCCGTTTCAATACCAGCGGCTTTCTTTAAAAGCACTGCTGCCGGCGGAGTTTTGCAGATGAAACTAAAAGAACGATCGGCATAAACCGTTATCTCAACTGGTATTATTAATCCAGCCTGCTTCGCTGTTCTTTCATTAAACTCTTTACAAAACTGCATAATATTCACGCCATGCTGACCCAAAGCAGGACCAACCGGCGGTGCCGGAGTAGCTTTCGCCGCATTGCACTGCAGTTTTATAAACCCAATTACTTTTTTTGCCATTTATCTACACCTCCTTAGCACCTTATTATGCTTATATAGTCTTTTGCGCTTGAGTAAAATCTAATTCTACCGGTGTTTCGCGCCCAAACATCGCAACTAGGACTTTCATTTTACCTTTATCGGGATGAATTTCTTCAACTGTACCAATAAAATTCTGGAATGGCCCGGAAATAACCCGAACACTTTCACCAATTTCAAAAAGTATTCTAGGTTTAGCCTCTACCATGCCCATGTGTTTAAGAATATTTTTCACTTCAGACTCTTGTAGAGGTATAGGTTTAGAACCCGTACCTACAAAGCCTGTAACTCCAGGCGTGTTACGGACAACATACCACGACTCATCCGTCATGGTCATCTCTACTAAAACATAACCCGGGAATACTTTGCGCTTAAGTATTTTTCGCTTGCCATTTTTGATTTCAATTTCATCTTCCATGGGTACTAAGATCCGAAATATCTTGTCCCCCACGTTCATTGAATCAACGCGCTTTTCCAGATTAGCTTTAACTTTATTCTCATAGCCTGAATATGTGTGTATGACAAACCAATTCTTTTCCATAAGTAAGGGCCTCTATTTTAGTTAATAGAGCCCTACCTCCTTCGATATCCATATTTCTATATAAATTTAATATCTATCCACTAATTATGAAATTCATCAAGAATCCCACTACAGAATCAAAAACCCATATTACCACACCAACTATGACTACCGAAACAAGCACTATCGATGTGTAAGCTATGATTTCTTTTCGATTAGGCCAATGTACTCTCTTCATTTCAGAGACAACCCCGCGATAATGCTTTTTAACTTTAGCAGTAATACTGAGCTTCTCTCCCTTGGCTAAACTCATTTTTATACACATCCTTAATCTTACATATATCTTTGCCTTATTTCCAGGACGTTATAACTTTTTATGGCTCCATTACTTTATAGACACAATTATAAATATAACAGCGATATATGTCTAAGTTTATTTAGTTTCCTTATGTTCTGTATGTATTTTACAGAACTTACAATATTTTTTTAGCTCAATACGATCAGGAACATTCTTCTTGTTCTTCATCGTATTATAATTACGGTTTTTACATTCCGTACAAGCTAAAGTAATCGCTATCCTCATAATCGCCACCTCCCAGACAATCTACATATTAAACGGGTATTCTATCATGACAGTATTTAATGTTATCACATGCTTTTTTAGGTGTCAATACAAACCTATCTTCTACTTCAAGCCTTCCCTAGTAGTTTAATACCGAGAGTCTGCAGAGTGCTCTGCAGACTCTCAGTATTAAATATCTACTCAATGATACCGGTTACAACTCCAGCACCTACTGTACGTCCACCTTCACGGATTGCGAAGCGCGAACCCT
>PHAD01000059.1 GCA_002841595.1 Firmicutes bacterium HGW-Firmicutes-12 | reverse complement strand
CGCCATAACGACCGTCTGGCGTGGGACCCATCCGAGCGCCCATCTGCATGTAGTAGCCAACTGATTGCCCGCCTGGTGTTACCGGTGCACCGGAATAGTTTGTTATCTTACGCATCTCACCAGAGATAATATCTTCAAAGAAGGCTTTCCCAATAGCATCACAATAAGAATCATCATTACCCCATTTGGGCGCTGCCAAGAAGTCCTTTTGCATCTGCTCATAGCCCTCCCAGTTGCTTTTCAGGGCTTCTATCAGCTCATCCATAGTATATTTCTGCTCATCGTAAATCAGTTTCTTAATTGCCACCAGAGAATTTATTGTTACGGAATTGCTCATCGGATTGTGCCAGGGGTTAGGCTGCTCGGAAAGAACCAGTGCATCTATGCCATATTCCATACATCCATCATCGATACTGGAGACAAAGGGCATCTGTAGCATTCTTCCCTCTGCCTGACGAGAAAGGTCTTTACAGCGAATGGCCAGACTCATAATATATTGAATCTGCTTCCTCAGTGCTTCCCAAAGTTCTTCAAACGTCTTAAAGTCACGGGGATCACCGGTATGCAGTCCAACCTGTTGGTTTTGATAGCTCCAGTCAAAACCGTCAAACAACGTAATCTCTACGAATTTATCTGTAACCAGAGAACTGCCGCCTTCACTTCTAGTCTTTTGGGTCTTGCGCCTGCCCACCAGACCAGGTGACATACAGAGAACATTGGCCCATTCCAGAGCTTCTTCCGGTGTAGCTCCATTCTTGTTCTTACTATATTGTCCATACCAAAGAAGCTGTGCCGAAGCAATGGCCTGGTGTTTGATGGAAGGATACCCAAGCCCGTCACGGATACATTCAAAAACCAGCCGTTTAGTCTTTATGCGACACTTGGGGTGCCAACGAAAGACAATTGAAGGCTCAGTAGTTCTGATATTCCGAGCCGCCTCC
The DNA here is from genome assembly GCA_002841595.1 of Firmicutes bacterium HGW-Firmicutes-12. Taxonomy (GTDB): domain Bacteria; phylum Bacillota; class Peptococcia; order DRI-13; family PHAD01; genus PHAD01. The sequence continues at coordinate 14,299 of PHAD01000059.1, read as the reverse complement.
AAAATGGCATCGGTGCAATCGCTACAATTGTCTTCACCATAGCGATTCAGGCCGCCTACAGTAAGGATAAATAAGTCGTTGGAACCAGGGAATATCTCACGAAAATGCCTCGACTTGCCAGCGCCGTGATTGGCAACCTTAAGTCGTTCGCACTCAAACAATTCTACTGCATCGGTATGAGTCATAGGCTGGAAGGTCTTATCAATGACACTGGTCTTATAATAAGGCCACAGCAGTTTATCTTCCAACTGGGCAAAACCGCTGGCATAGCGTTCCATACTGTGACAAATAAGATAGGTAAACCATTTTGCCTGCATAGCTTCCCAAAGCCCTTTGGTTGGTTCTGCCGGAACGTGCTGACAGTTATCGGCAATCATGAATAATTCTTCTTTGCGTTTGCTGTTAGTTTCAAAATTCTCAGCAACAATACGGCATAAGCGTGCGTGCCGCCTAGCCCAGGCAATTACCGCCTTATCGGCAATGATCATGGCTTCCCAGTTGTCAATTTTCGGCGTTAATTCTAAGCATTTATCCGCATTCCAAGGTGTTTCGGCCATCTTTACTTTGACTTCTTTAATATTTTGTTCGGCTATTTCTATTCGCTTCAACAAACCGTCTTCCAATACTGTTTCATAAGGGGGTTGGATGCTATTAAAACCGTTGGCAAAGCCGGGTCCTTCCATTAATGTCGGGTTAAGAGCAAGTTCCATCTCTTCTTTTGTAAAATACGGTTCACATGCAGACTGCAGGGAATAAGGCTTCCAATACTCGGCAATCTCTTTCGCTTCTTCTGCTGGCTGCGGCGCATATTTACCTGCCAGGTAATCCTGGATCTGCATATAAGACAGTTCGGGGGACATCGGTATATATTTAGGATTTTCAGCATTAAAACCTACTATCAGCTCATCCTCCATCAACAGAACATGACATTTGTTCAAGAGATTGGACAACATCAGGGCGCGTCTGACTGCATTTGGTTTCCCAACTGAATTTTTATGAGATTCTGTAATTAAGCGCATCCGCTCGATGCCAGCCCTAACGCCCTCGTCAACGAACTCACCTGCGGAATTATGTTTCCAACGAGCGTTTTCCTTTAATCTCTTTGTCCTGGCAGTAGTCGGCCTGGCCAGGTGCTCATGCAATTCCTCCAATGGAATATCCTTTTCTTTTGGATTTTCTAAAGGAAATTCGATAAGCTTGCCTTTGTACTCTATCGTATTTTGTGCCATGGCAAAACTCAGCCTCCTATCCTTTTCGTATATTTTTCACATTTGCTTGCATTAGTATCACCCATAATCGGGTGCGATGACCAGTACTTACCTTTATCATCTTTCTCTTCCAGTACACAATCGCCTTTCCCCAATTCATAATCATCTGCAACTTCGGGAATCGGAAAAAAGAAACGACACTCTTTGCAATAAGCCATGTAAAACACCTCGCTTGAAGTTATTTGCATTTGTAACGCAGCTTAATTAACACTACATATAGTTATTTACTAATTTCACCTCCTGTTTACAAACAATCCTTGTTTATTGTTTTTGAATATTCACTCCTACAGACGTCTCTGTATCCTCCCACTCGCCCGTTATTTTGCCCCCGCCTATTTATATTTGCAAATTACATGCCAAAGAAAAAAAGCGATAAACTCCAGCTATCGCTCTAATCCGCGTTAATTATTGTGAACGCTTTTGTTAACTTTTCCTTCCAAAGCATCATATTGCCAATACTAATAGCCGAACAAGCAACAAAGCAATGACAACCAGCTTAACTCCTGTAAACATGCTCTTAATGTACGTGTAGTTCTTACAATATTCCCAGTTGCTAACCCCGTTTTTGAACAGTCAGGTTTTTGCCACCCTGTCAACAAAGTCTTCCGCTAAGCCGATATAATTATTGGGATTCAGCAATAAATCAATCTCTGCCTTGGAAAAATTTGAACTAATCATACTATTTTCCATTAACGCTTCACTTATTTGTATGTCATGATTAAAAGCATCCATACAGATTTTATATACAATTTCATGAGCTGCTTGCCTGCCAATTCTATTACCGAGTTTCATCATGATAGCCTCAGATAACATTAACCCTTTCAACAAATACAGATTCCTTTTAATATTTTCAGGATATACTATTAATCCTTTCACAACAGTAATCATCATTTTTAGTGCTGCATCTGTCATGCAACACACTTTACCAACAAATTCCCACTCTGTCTGCCAACTGCGCATATCTCTTTCATGTTCACAAATCATGACTTCTATAGCAAGAGGTACATTTGAACGAACTATTTTCGATAAGGCTACAATATTTTCACACATCATTGGATTTCTCTTATGTGGCATGGTACTACTACCGATTTTTCCCATAAAAAACGGCTCTTCCAATTCGGAATACTCCGTTTTTTGCATATTTACTATTTCGTTTGCCATTTTTCCTATTGTCGATGTTATTATCCCTAGAACACTAATGAATTCCGCAATACAATCCCGTGATGTATGCCATGTAATTTTAGGGATGCCCAAGTCTAATTTTTTCATCATTAATTCCTGCACCATAATGCCCTCCTTGCCAAGAGAAGCTATGGTGCCAACGGCTCCCGAAAATTGACCAATGAAAAGCCGCTTACTGCATTCAGTTAGCCTTTCGCAACTTCTAGAGATTTCTGAAGCCCATACTGCAAATTTGAAGCCTAAAGTAATTGGTAACGCATGTTGTCCATGAGTCCTTCCCGCCATTACTAGCTTTTTATATTTCTTTGCACTACCAAGCACTAGTTCGTCTAGTTCAAACATTTTTGCCGTGATTTCCGAGTAGGCCTCTTTCACCTGAAGAATCATCCCTGTATCAATAATATCCTGGGTAGTTGCCCCCCAGTGAACATATTCACCAGCATCTTTTCGGCACACCGTTTTGAATACTCTAAGAAAAGAAACCATAGGATGTCCATTTTGTTCAAGATTATTTTTTATTTCCCCAAAATCTATAAGTCCTACTTTCGCCTTTTTTCGAATTTCCTCTCCTGCTTCGTTTGGTATAATACCCAGCTCCGCCTCCGCTTCGGCGAGTGCCGCTTCTACATCCAGCCATTTTTGAATCATATTCTCATCATTGAAAATATCACGCATTTCTTTGGTACTGTACTGATCGCTAAAAAAATAACTGTCTATTATATGAGAACCCATCTTATATTCCTCTTTTCTATATACCTATCATTCAATCATAAAAATACCCGTCCTGTTTGTCTGTATCTATCACACTTTCCTGGCAACCTCGTAGCCTTCTCGAATCGCTGACATTACATCACGGGGCTGTTTACAATCACCGACCAGATGTATCTCTTTCACCAGGCCTTCCAATTGATTAGTCAAAGAGTTTTCCGGTTGCCTACCAACAGCTAGTATAATTGTGTCACCTTTAAGAAAAACAAGATCATTATTAAAAACCATATACAGACCATCTGAAAGTATCTGAACCACGGGTGCATCTTGGAATAAAGTAACTTTTTTTTCAATCAGTCGATTTCGCAGCGCTATATAGATATTTTTTTCCACACCACGACCTAATCTCCGCCTGGAAAGTAGCGTGACCTCTTTTGTTCCGTCGGCCAATTGATCGGCTATTTCCATTCCCATGCTACGACCCCCGATAACGATAATTCTTCTGCCTAATAGCACCTTCCCAGTAATCACATCAACTGCTTGAACCACGTTTTGACCGTCTGCCCCTTTAATATCTAAACTCGCCGGTGTCCCTCCAGTCGCTAAGATAACAACATCCGGTTTTGTTAATCGAACAAGTTCTGCTGAAACTTTTGTCTGTAGTTTTATTTTTACCTCCGCTCGGTTTAAGTTTTCCTGTTGATATCTTATTAATTTTTGATAATCATAATTTTTTTGTACCTGCTGGCAAGCTATATGCCATTGACCACCTAGGTGATTATTTTTTTCATAAAGTGTTACATTATGACCCCTCATCGCAAGTCTTGCAGCAGCCTCCATTCCTGCAGGTCCTCCACCAATGACCATCACCTTCTTGGGTATATTTGCTCTTTCTAGCTCCCATTGTTTATCTTCAAGCAAACCGGGGTTAATCGAACAATATAAATGTTTCTGCAAAATTTCAGGGTGATCATCATGGTTAAAACAATTCATGCAGGAAATACAGGAGCGAATTTGATCCATTTTCCCCTGTTCAGCCTTGTTAGCCCAATTCGGATCCGCAATTAAGGCACGTCCCAGGGCTACAAAGTCTGCACGTCCATTGCTCAGAATATCCTCAGCAAAACGAGGATCTAAAATTTTGCCAACAGTAATAACCGGTATCTTGACTTTCTTTTTGATGACTTCGGCCAAATGAACCAATGGTGCCTGAGAATATAAAAAACTTGGATACTGCCAAGATACGGAAGCCTGATCACTGGCCGAAACATCCAGAGCATCGACTCCTGCTTCTTGTAATAAATAAGCAAGCCTTATACTATCTTCAATAGTGATACCACCCGGTAAAAAATCACTACCACTCAGTCTGAAAATGATCGGATAAACCTGCCCAACAGCCTTACGAATTTCTTCGACTATCTCGACAGCTAGGCGGGCCCTCTTGTCGACACTGCCACCATATCCGTCATGACGCCGGTTATGTAAAGGAGATAGAAATTGGCTGATCAAATACCCATGGGCACCATGTATTTCAACAGCATCAAAACCACATCTTTTGACCCTAAGGGCGCCCTCGGCAAAGGCCTTTACAACCCGCTTAATATCTTCCTTATCAGCTTCGTGAGGAACTCTATTATCGTTCGTCCACATCTCCTCCACTTTTTCTTTGCTCTCACTCTGGTATAAGCAGTCAGACAACAAACGAGGAACAGCAGAAGGGGCCAGAGGTATTATCTCATGGGCTCGTTCAACCTTATGCTGGTAATCCGTCAGCAATTTTCCGTGATGATTTAGTTGAAGAGCAGCCTTGGCCCCGTTTTTGCGAATGGCGTCGGCAAGCCGTGTTAAGCCAGGCATAAAACTATCATCATAGTTGGAAAGCCGGTGGGGTGCTCTACTTTCGTTCATAATAATGCTTGATTGGCAAATGATAAAACCCACCCCGCCTCGGGCTCGTTCAGCATAATACTCAATAGCATCCTCCGTTATCTCACCTCTCGGGCCATAATTCAGGGTAGCCATCGGAGCCATAATTATGCGATTTTTTACTGTCATTTTTCCAATACTACCGCTTGTAAACAAACTTTTTAGATGAACCACAAGGATTAACCCCCTTGATCTATTTTTCTGTGTACAACCATTTGATCAGTAAGGTCTTTTATCTTGGCGAGATTTTCAATATCCATAATAGTTTTTTTTACGTATTCGGCTTGAACAGGCGAGAATACAGTAGTTGCACATTCCAGATATTTTTTCTCTAAGTCACCCCAACTTAAAGGTGCCAAAGGTCCACCATCTGCTTCTAAGACCGTTTGCTCCAACTTTTGCCCATCCTTCAAAAATATCTTAACCCTGGTCGGAGCCAGCAAATTGCGTTCTATAGCAACCTTTTCAAACTCCGGGTCACTAATAAACCTTATTTTTTTCACGAATTCCTGTACCTCAGACTCTTGAACAGCTGTATCTTCGAAGTCTTGTATGCCAAGTTTTCCGTTTATCAGTGCACAAGCTGTACAATATTGCATGCTGAATTTTGCTTCCAGGCCGGTTTGTGGCCGGTTATAGATCAATATGCTCTCAATATTAGGTCTTGCCGCACATTCCACAGCATCAATTTGCCAATATTCAATCCTGTATTTCTTTTTTAAGAATAATGCTGCATCAACAGCAGCGTGTGTACCAGCACAAGACGGATATTTTTTGAACGCAAGATTCTTAATCGAATAGTTATCTCCCAACTTTTCTCTTAAAAACGATATAGTATCACTTCCATTGAAAACTTTTATAAAACCGACATCGCCTTCCAAAGCCGTCTTAGAAGCATCAAAGCCTTTTTCTGCAAGTAATGCTGCCATCAATCCTGCTGCAGCAGCTTGCCCAGCATGGAAACTTTTCGTCATAGTGCCAAAATTTTGGCGGATTCCGGCGGCGCTGGAAGCTGCTATTCCTATCGTTCTGATAATTTGTTCCGGTTTTAGATCTAAAATACTTGCCGCTGCAACTGACGCTGCGATAGTCCCCACCGTACCCGTGCCATGCCAACCAATGTTGTAGTGATTCCATCCCATTACCTGTCCTAATTTACTTCCAACCTCATTCCCCAGAATAAAGCCTTCCAACAGTTTTATTCCACTTACATTCTTTATCTCCGCTGCTGCCAGCGCAGCTGGCATAAGAACGGAAGAAGGATGACCTTTAAAATCAACCGAACTGTCATCGAAATCCGCTACATGTGCGCTTATTCCATTAACAAACGCCGCCCAATATGCATTAGTATAGTTGGGTGAACCTAATATCAGCGATTGTTCCTTTCCACCCATATCTAGAGCTAAATTCAAAGCGATTTTACTTGCTCTAAAGCATTGTCCGAATATAGAAACACCTATGGTATCGAGTAGGCACTGTTTTCCTTTATTCACAACCGCTTTGGGGATTTTTTGTATATCTGTCTCATATACGTATTGAGCAATTATTTCTGCTAATTTCATCATCTCACCTCATCGAAGCATATTGTTGGGTATCCAGGTTGCTAATTGAGGGAAAACTGCAACAAGAATCAAGCAAAGCACGTATAGAGCCATAAACGGCCAAGTACCACGAATAACTATTGATATCGTACTTGGGAAGCCTAATCCCTTGGCTACACCATCAACTGCATATAAATTAAGTCCGACAGGTGGCGTCAGAAGGCCAACCTCAATATTTATAACCATAATAACCGCATACCAGATTAAATTTAACTGGTATCCCAAAAGTGTTGGCAAAATTACCGGTATCATAATCAGCATGATTGAAGCACCTTCCAGGAAACAGCCTAAAGCCAGCATAATAAACATAGTTATAATAATAAAAACCCAGGAGGATAAACCGCTGCCAACAAAAAACTCACTAATCGCCCGGCCTAATCCAAGTTGTGTTACTGCATTCCCAAAAAGCATAGCACCACAAATAATGAAAGTAACCATTACCGTCCCATTAAGACCTTCTTTTAAAATCGGAATTATATCCTTATAAGTAATGTTACGGTAGATATATACGCTTACAATAAAAGACCATAATACACCCAGAGCTGCAATCTCCGTTGGAGTGGCGATGCCCGCATAAAGCGGTACCATAATACCTACAGGGATCAGGGCTGCCCAAACCCCTTCTTTTAGCGCAATCATCTTTTCGTTCCACGTTGTGGACTCGACTTTTACACGATTAGGCTGGCGCAAATAAGACCAGGCAATGTAAAGGGAAAACAATAACACCGCCAAAACCCCTGGAACAACTCCCGCCATAAAAAGCTGTCCGGCTGATTCCTGGCAAAAGGCGCTGTACACAATCATCGGTACACTGGGTGGAATAAGTATCCCCAACGCACCTCCTGCAACACAAATTCCCATCGAAAGAGGAAAACTGTAGCCATACTTCAACAGGTTACTTATAGCAAATGAACCTACCATAGCGGCAATCGCTACGCTGGTCCCACACATTGCAGCCAAAACAGCACAGGTGCAGATAGTGGCAATACCAACACCACCGGGAATACCGCGCAGAAATACATCAAAAAGTTTATATAATTTTTCTCCCACTCCTCCCTTGGCCAGGACAGTCCCCATCAGTATAAACAGCGGGATAGCAAGCAAGATAAAATCATTAAGAGTATCAAAAAAAACCTTCGCAGCAACCAACAATGCTCCGTCGCCCACTAATGCATAAAGACCTGTCATTCCTGCAAAACCTAGGGCGATCGGCACAGGCGTACCAATGAATAAAAGTACCACCATTAGAACGGCGGCAAATATCACAATAATACTCATTAATATCCTCTCCTCTAATTTTTTTCGTCACAGTTGTTATAGACCTCTAGTTAGCGTAATTCCCTTCCATGTCTTTACAGCATGACACATTGACTCAAGACCAAAAATGGATATACCAACCGGTAAGATGATTTGCAGTAAATACACAGGCATTTCCAATAGGGGAGTATTCCGCTGAATCATATATGAAACACTCACTAATGAGCACCCCTTCCAAAACACAATAATGCTAAATATTACACAAGCTATATCTCCAATCACAGCCATAATAGCCTGGGTTCGCGGTGACATCATGCGAGTAAACAGGTCGACCCGTACGTGCCTACCTTGTCTCAATACGTATCCAATCCCAAGAAATGTTGCCCAAATTGCGCCATATCCACTCAGCTCTTCAACCCAAGTAAAAGACATTCCCAGTGCCGCTCGGCCAAAAACTTGTACAGTTATAGAAATAAACATTAGTCCAACAATAATAGCCCCAGCGGTGTGTGCTGCATTAGATATTTTCCTGATTATTTCCACTTGTGATCCTCCTTTTCCGTGAATTTATTAATCGCCCCTCTATAGTAAGAGGGGCGTTCATTTTAATGTTACTTCATTTTTTGTATCTCTTTAATAATTGCCAGAGCATTCGGACGCTCTTTGTAAATCTTATTAATAACTTCATCTTCGTTGGCTGTCCACAGCTTCATCTCTTCAGGTGTTGGCATGTAGATATTAACCTTCAATTCTGCTGCACGCTTGAGCATAGCCTCATTATTCTCCTTAGCAAGACCTACACTCTTAGCTTCCACTTCTGCAGCGACATCCATCAGCGCCTTTTGTTGAGCAGCTGGAAGTTTATCAAAGAAATCTTCATTTATTACAATGCATGACACCACAACACCAATAGGTAATATTGTCATATTCGGTGCTACTTCATACAATTTCCTATCAATAACAGACATAATGTTCGCATGGGTTGTCTGTATGACTCCGCGCTGCAATGCCATGTATACCTCAGAACCGCTCATAAAACTAGGATTCATCCCCCAGTGTTCCCACAGTGCCGCTGATTCAGGTCCTATTACACGCCCATTCAATCCTATGGCATCCTCAGGAACTTTAAGAAATTTTGTTGAGTCAACTCCTTGTGATTCTGCGGCCCAATAAAGGTAACCAAGTATCTTTAGACCTTTTCTAGAGGCTGATGCATCCATCTTCTCACGGATAGGGCTATTAACTACTTTAGCCATTAGTTCCGTACTATTAAATAGAAATGGGCAGTCAAAGATACTAAATTCCTCAACAATCGTTGCCATATTAAAGCTATAAACGTGTGCTGACTCAATCGCCCCTGTTATTACAGCCTCAATAGCATCTGCATCCTTATAGAGCTGAGCCGACGGATATACTTCAAATTTCAAAGTATTATCCTTTTCCGAGACCAATTTGACCCAATCCTGAAGCTGATACGCAATATCATGTTTTTCAGGCAAGCCATAGTTGAAACGAATTTTTGTATCCTCTTGGACTTCTTTCGTACTGTTCTTGGTATCCTTTTGGACTTCTTTCTTACTGCAGCCACTAAAATTAATAATCATTGCCACCATTAAAATAACAAGCAGACATAGTTTCGCATACTTCTTCACAAAATCAACCTCCTTATTAATTATTGCTACCATTTCTCAATTACAATGCAAATAATATACCAAGTTTCATAACAGCTTGATACCAAGGTTAAATGCTCATCTGCCCTATAAGATGTTAATATTTTTAAACTTTCCGTTAATAATTGTTTACTCATTTTTCTATTCCCTTAACTTTTTCCATAAGGTCGTCCTACTGATTCCCAATGACTTTGCCAGCTCTGCTTTATTCATCCCTTGCTCAGATATCATCTGTTTCAACACCGTTTTTTCCAATCCATGCCAGGTTTCTTTCCATGAACCATCTCGCGGAAAAACGGGTTCTTCCTTGGTGTTTAACTTTATTGTGTTCTCTTCTAAAGATTCTTTCAGAAAATCATCCACATTCTTATGTTGGGCTGACAAGATAACAAATCTCTCACAAAAATTCATAAGTTCCCTAACATTTCCGGGCCAGTAATAATCTTGTAGCAATGCTTTGTTTTTGAGAGAACTTATTTGAATACTGCGCCAATGCTTTTTATTGTACATTTGCACAAAATACTCGAACAAAAGAGGAATATCTTCATATCTTTCTCTTAATGACGGAATATGCAACGGCAACACATTTAGACGGTAAAAAAGATCTTCTCGAAACTTCCCCTCTCTTACGTCTTCATTTAAGTTACTGTTGGTAGCCACAATTATACGTACATCCACAGGTATCAGCTTTGTACCACCCAAGCGTGTAACTTCCTTCTCCTGTAATACCCTGAGCATCTTGCTTTGCAGTTCCAACGGCATGGTTCCAATTTCATCAAGAAAAACCGTACCTCCATGGGCTAATTCGAAGAGCCCTTCTTTACCGCCCTTTTTTGCACCCGTAAAAGCACCTTCTTCATAACCAAACAGTTCACTTTCTATTAATTCTTTAGGCAACGCCGAGCAATTTAAAGGAACAAAGGACTTATTCCTCCGGCTGCTAAGATTGTGTATGCTTTGCGCAAATAGTTCCTTGCCAACTCCACTTTCTCCCGTTATTACAACCGTAGAATTATTATCTGCAAATATCTCCGCTTTCTGCTTGGCCAACATCAACGGTCTGCTTTTACCAATAATGTCATTCAATGTAAACCTTGCCCTGACCCCTTTGCTGGCAAGTTTACGACGAAGATCATATTCAACAGACTGCAAGCGGGAAGCTTCAAAAAAAGTAATAATTGTTCCAGTATTCTGATTGCCCACATAGATGGGTACAATGTTAGCAATAATAGACTCGTTTTCGTGCTTGAATAATTTCCCCAAAACAGGCGTTCTACCAACACAACTCATTACCTGTGCATCCTCAGGCTTTATTAATTCGGTTATTTTCCTGCCAACGAGCTGTTGCTCATTTTTCTTTAACAAATCCTCAGCCGCGCTGTTCACGTAAGCAATTTTTTGTTTGTCCTCCAAAAAGATAACTCCTTCATGGGTAAAATCCAGTAATGCTTTATAGCGTGCACTGCGCTCTTTTTCCCGCCGGGTGGCTACAACTATTTCAGCTGCTTCACACAAGCTTTTTTTTATTGTGGACTTACCAGGAATTATCATATGAGATAGGGCTCCAATCTGCAGGGCGTGTTCTACCGCAACTGTACTGCCGATAGCTACGGCACCAAGTTCTTTCGCCTTTTCCACCGCCGCAAATACTTCATCTCGATTACTATAAGTAGCTATCATTACAGAAACCTTCAATATTTGCGGCCACTCAGCCAGATCATAATCAATTTTCTTATGAAATATTAACACAGCCTTTTTATCAATTTTACTTGCTTCATATAAAGCAGCAAGAATATCCGCAAAGGAATAATAAAAGTCAATAATCGGAATATTAATATGTTTGCTAATCTTATCGCGAGTGCCGCTCTGTGTAATAATCACATCACAGTTCGCTTCTAGTTTTTGTGCAATCATAATCTCACTATCTTCATTGAGCGGTTCAATACATTCAACAAACGCTTCAAATCCGCTCATCTCTGAGGCAACGGCCTTGACAATCTCCGCAGTTTTCAAACAAGCAGTTAAAAAACAAATTCTTGGTCTGATCATAATACCAACTCCTCCTATTTAGACAAAAATATACCGGTAAAAAGCCGGTATGAAATAATACTAACAAAATTAACTTTAGCAACCCTTTTTTTATTCACTCCGACTTATATGTTATATTCAGACTTTTAAGCATTGGTACAACAAATCGGAACAATGTATAAAACAATAATTATTTCTGTATATATATATATTTCCTTTTATTGTTTTTTAGTACAACCTTAATCAAATGGTGTTAACTTTTTTTAACATTTTTGTTTTCTCTTTACATCATTTCCTCGAAACCTTATCCTCCTTCGAGCTTTAGCGGGTGTTTTTTAGTGGCATGAAAAATGCATAAATAACAATTGTATCCCCAATACCCATCGATAGAAAGCGGTGATGCTATGAAAAATACTCCTTTGTAATCCATTGATTACATTAACGCGACCAAATCATATAACCTATAAGCCGTATTTGTATTATTGTAATTAGGCAACTTAAAAAATTGATGAGGTGAATAAAATTGAGAAAAGTTAGTACTGAAGATATCAAGAAAGTTGTTAAGGAACTGTTTATTCAAGCAAACTACGATATTGGTCCAGACGTTATGAAAGAATTAAAGAAAAGGCTCGAAGCAGAAGAATCGGAATCGGGGAAATCAATATTGGCGGAATTAATTGAAAATAATTTAATTGCCAGCGCTGAAAGAATAGCAATATGTCAAGATACCGGGCTAGCTGTCTTATTTATCAAGCTAGGGCAGGATATCAGAATTGTCGGCGGTAACTTTAATGAAGCTATTAATCAAGGTGTCAGAGAAGCATATGCTGATGGATATTTAAGAAAATCATGTGTAGCTGATCCGCTCTTTGAACGCAAAAACACAAAAGATAATACACCTGCAATAATCTATATCGATCTTGTGCCTGGTGATAAAATACATTTTCAGGTCACACCCAAAGGCTTTGGCAGTGAAAACATGAGTCGTATGAAAATGTTAGTACCGGCGGATGGCGAAAAGGGTGTTAAAGATTTCGTTGTGGAAACTGCAAAAATCGCAGGACCAAATCCTTGCCCTCCAGTAGTAATAGGTGTAGGTATCGGCGGAACCATTGATAAGGCGGCACAAATAGCTAAAAAAGCAACACTTAGAGAAATTGGGAAAAATAATCCCGATCCCCGCTATGCAAAACTTGAAAAAGAAATATTGGAAGAAATAAACAAGCTCGGGATCGGCCCAGCCGGCTTGGGTGGACTCACAACAGCATTAGCTGTGAATATAGACCACCATCCTACTCATATTGCCGGCTTACCTGTAGTCGTCAATGTGTGCTGCCATGCGGCAAGACATGCCGAAGCTGAAATATAAGGAGGGGAAAAAATGAGTGATAAATTCAAAAAAATTACTACTCCGTTAACTGATGAAACAGTAAAAGTGTTAAAAGCAGGAGAATGCGTTCTAATAACCGGTGATATATATACAGCTAGAGATGCCGCCCACAAGCGTTTAATTCAACTTGTCGAAGAAGGAAAAAAACTACCTCTCGATCTGAACGGTAAGATCCTCTACTATGTGGGTCCAGCTCCGGCAAAACCCGGACAGGTCAGCGGTTCAGCCGGCCCTACAACAAGTTCGCGTGTGGACAAATATACTCCCACGCTCTTGGATCTCGGCTTGAAGGGCATGATTGGCAAAGGACTGCGCTCTCAGGCAGTTATTGATTCAATGAAAAAGAATAAAGCCGTTTATTTTGGTGCAACAGGCGGTGCAGCAGCCCTAATCGCAAGGTGTATCAAAAAAGTCGAAATGATTGCCTATGAAGACTTAGGTGCCGAAGCACTGCAAAAAATGGAAGTAGTTGATTTTCCGGTTACTGTTGTTATTGATTGTGAAGGGAATAACCTTTATATAACCGGCCCGGAAAAATATAAGAAATAAAAATAGTAAAAAAGATTATTAGTAGGAGGAGAAGAATATGGATTATAATAAGCTGTCACTGATTATGCATGAGGAAAAACAAGGGAAACTGGAAGTAATGAGCAAAGTCCCTGTACAAAACAAGGATCACCTTTCCACTGCATATACACCAGGGGTAGCGCAACCCTGTAGAGAAATAGCAAAAGACAAGTCTCTGGTATACAAATATACAATTAAGCCTAATTTTGTTGCAGTCGTCTCAGACGGGACAGCAGTATTAGGTCTGGGAGATATCGGCCCGGAAGCCGGCCTCCCTGTTATGGAAGGAAAATGTGTACTTTTCAAAGAGTTTGGCGGTGTCGATGCGGTTCCAATCTGTATCGATACAAAAGACAGTGACGAAATTGTTCAACTAGTTATCAATCTTGCTCCGACATTTGGAGGCATTAATCTGGAAGATATAAGCGGGCCCCGGTGTTTTGATATTGAAAGAAGGCTGAAGAAAGCCTTGGATATACCTATCTTTCATGATGATCAGCATGGTACGGCAATAGTAGTTCTCGGCGGATTAATAAATGCTCTAAAAATCGTTAAAAAGGAATTCTCAGATATAGAAGTAGTAGTCAATGGGGCTGGTGCGGCAGGAATAAGTGTTACGAGATTACTAAACAGTTTCGGCGTAAAAAATGTAGTACTCTGTGACACCAAGGGGGCTATTTATCTAGGTCGTAAAGAAGGTAT
>PHAD01000058.1 GCA_002841595.1 Firmicutes bacterium HGW-Firmicutes-12 | reverse complement strand
CCATTATATCTGTTTTGCATGGGGGGTGACATTTTCCCTGATGAGTTATACCATGACATTATCACTGATCAACAACATTTAGAAAAAGAATAGCTTGACAATAGAGCAACAAACTTCTAAGATTCTGTTGAAGATACTTAAAAGGAGGTGGACGATATGCCAAATTATGATTATCGTTGCCAAAAATGTGGTAAGTTTACAGTTCAACAGAGTATAAAGGATAAAGCTTTGGACACCTGCACAACCTGCGGTTCACCCGTCCACCGGGTAATAGGAAAGAATGTTGGCGTTCTTTACAAGTGTTCAGGTTTTTATTGTACTGACTCAAAAGGTACGTCTTGTGGAGAAGCTGCTAGTTCATAAGAGATTAAACTCCAAATGCGCAAGAAGATAAAAAAACCAGTAAGGATTAGATCCTTGCTGGTTTTTTTATCTTCTTCTTCATATGCTATTCATGGGTTGTGAATTTACTGATTGCCCTTCATGTTTTCTTCAGCAAATTGAACCATTTTTCTAGTCATATATCCGCCGATATAACCATTTTGTCTGGAAGTCAGACTTCCTTTATCAATATTTGCATAGTTCCCAATGCCCAATTCGTTGGCCATTTCATATTTCATGTTGTTGAGGGCAGCTTTAGCTCCTTGTACTGCGGGTTTATTAGTATTACGAGACATAGGATAACCTCCTTAAAATTAATTTTATTGTTTTACAGTGATAGCTTGCGCAATAGATAAAAAGTTATGATGCAAAATATTTAACAAATTTACCATATTTGATTTGTTAAATTTATTTTTCTCGTACTGGCACATTTTCTCTTGAACTTCCATATTATTTTAAAACGATAAAGAAATTGGAGGTGGGCCAATGGGGCTAGCTTCACTAGCTATTACTGTTGCAACAATAGTGCAAAGTCTGCTGCTTTTGGTATATTATTTAAATAACAATGCTTTTCCACAGCCTCTATCCGATCGACAAGAAAGCTATTATTTAAAATTAGTAAAAAAAGGAGACATGGAAGCTAGGAATACTCTAATTGAACACAACCTTCGTTTAGTGGCACATATTAGTAAAAAGTTTGATGGTGTAAGTAATGATAAGGACGATATTATTTCAATAGGTACCATAGGTCTGATAAAAGCAATAAATACCTTTGACATGGATAAAGGAACTAAGCTTGCAACATATGCTGCTCGATGTATTGAAAATGAGATACTCATGCATCTGCGAGCCACCAAGAAAAATAAAGGTGAAGTTTCTTTGTATGATCCCATTGGGATTGACAAAGAAGGAAATGAAATATCCTTGATAGATGTTTTAGGTACTGAACCGGATGTTGTTTTGGATATTGTCCAGAATAATATAGAGTTTCAGCAGTTGCTCGAGAAGATAAAATACTTAGGTAAAAGGGAGAAAAAGGTTGTTGAACTTAGGTTTGGTCTCATAAATGGCATACGCAAGACTCAAAGGGAGATTGCTAAAATGCTAGGCATTTCACGTTCTTACGTTTCAAGGATAGAAAAGAGGGCTTTAGAAAAGCTGATAAAGGAATTAAAATAATAATTGCCACTGGTTATAACCAGTGGCAATTATTATTTGGTTTATTGTTGTTTAGCCAATAATTCTTCTTTTAGATCTTGTAGGGTTAAAGAATCTAGTGCTTCTTCCATTACGTTACGAACCCGTTCCCATACAACCCTGGAAACACATTCATTATACCTAGCACAGAAAAGAGGGTCTTCCCTATTTACGCATTCTACGGGAATTAATGGACCTTCTAAGGCTCTAATTATTTCCCCAACTTTTATATTTGATGGATCCCGGGTTAAAAGGTAACCACCCTGTACACCGCGTATGCTTTTAGCAAGACCGCTTTTGGTTAGGAAGGCCATAAGTTGCTCAAGGTAAGCTTCAGAGAGATCCTGATGTTCTGCAATGTTTTTAACTGATATAGGTCCTTGATTGTAATGAAGAGCGATTTCTATCATTGCTCGTAGACCGTAACGGGCTTTCGTAGAAAATTTCATTTTATTTTACTCCTCTGTTTAAAAAGCAATGTATAATAGTTATTTCAAATCTACATGTATTGTAACCTGTCTATTTTCTAGATGTCAAATATACATATAAAAATAAAATATGTAACATACAGCTTACACCAGGGCAGTCAGTTGTTTACTATCAAGGTGATGTAGTAATAGGTGGAGGAATTATTGATAAGGTTATAAATCCTCTAATGCCTGGTTATTTAAGTTAGGGTTACTTTAGATAGCCTCTCAGAGGCAAGAGGCACACCTACTGCTTCTGCAATTACTGGTTCAAGGGAGACCAAGTCATTCTTATTGACCTCTTTTAAAGATGTTTTTCCCAATGCTCTTATACCTTCTTGCATTTCTTTGTTACAGGAATTTAGAAAATTCCCCAGTGCCTTGGCACCATCTTTAATATTAAATTTTTTCACATATTCACCTTGCGCGAATACAATTTGGGTTGGTGGTTCCCACGGGAGAGATTTCAAGACTTGTGTATGTCCCATAGCAAAGAGCGCAATTGAACCTATATAGACAGCATCCGCTCCTAATGCTAATGTCTTCAAAAAGGCTCCAGGAGTATATAAACCTCCTCCTGCTATGAGTGTTATTTTATCCTTTACCCCTTGTTCTCTAAGGTAATTAGCTGCACGATTGACTGCATAAATCAAAGGTAGGCCAAAGTCATCCTGTAGAATAGGAGGAGCGCCCTTGGTAGCAGCTTCGGCGCCATCTATAGCAATAAAGTCTACTCCGGCCTCAAGCAGTATTTCTAAATCCTTTTCTAAATATTGACCAGCGCCAATCTTTGCTCCAACAGGTACACCACCGGTAAGATCACGTAGTTTTTTAAGTAGCTTGGGTAAGTCCGTCGCGGGGTGTTCAATCCCGGGTACGTGTGCATGAGTTATTGTTGGCTGTCCTTTGCTTAAGTGCATTAGTTTTCTAGCCTTTGGCTCTAGGTCTTTATAGGCAGTCTCATGACCTATCCCAGCAATAGCACCTTGTCCGAATTGTATCTCGATCATATCAGCTTGCTTGATAATACTCTCCTGATGATTCCTGCCACCACGATCGTATAAAAGAATGTACTTTGTAGCAGCCTTTCTTTCGGAAGGTAGATAAGGACCTTCCCCAGTATTAAAAGCAGTACCGGCGATACTAGCTCCTTGGGCTAGTGCAATTTTTGCTTTTTCTGTTAAACCCAATCCGAAGGCCATACCGGAGATTATTATCGGCATATCGATTATTAATGGTTTTGCAGCTTGCGGGCCTAAGGTGACTCTTGTATTAATCGCAACATATTCAGGAGTAGGCATGACGGCTAACTGTGCTGTATTAAAAACTAGCTGATTGGTATTAGGAAAAGCTTTTGGACTGCCGAGTGGCCTTTGGATAACCTTTCCTTCTTGAGAGCGGAGATTTGTCTCTACAATAGTCTGTAGTTTAGCTCTTTTGGCTGCGGAATAAAACTCCCAAAGGTTTTCGTCATAGGAGTCAGTCATTATTTTTTTGGTAATGGAATCAGTAATATAATTGACAAGTGGTTTACCTAAGGCTAACAAACCTAAATAAGTAATAGCGGTTGAACCTAATAAAACTTTCCATAATTCCAGTTGTTTTTTATCCATTTTTATATCCTTTTTGCGATTATACTAATACTAGTCTGGAATAAAAACATCAGGATTATGCCTTCATATTATCTCCACATCTAATTGCTATGATATGCTAAATCATAAGTTGCAAGGAGTGATATCTCTATAGCATTTTTCCTATGGTATTTAATAATTCATCTACGACTTCATTATCTCCGGATTGTATACGTTCAATTAAACAGCTCTTCATATGGCTTTCCAGGACAAGTCTACTAGTAGAATTCATAGCAGATTGTACTGCTGCTATCTGTTGTAGTATATCGTCACAATAGGCATCTTTTTCAATCATTCCCTTGATCCCTCTTACTTGTCCTTCTATACGATTAAGACGGCTTATCAAGGCTTTTTTTTGTTTTTCAGATCTGCTTTTTATTCTTTGTTCATTCATCCTAATCCCTCCAAGATAGTTCTTATTTATATGGCTTGAAAGATTTCAATCTTAAGGCATTGATTAATACGGACACTGAGCTCAAAGACATAGCAGCAGCTGCAAATATCGGATTCAACTTAGGTCCGCCAAAGGCGTATAACAAACCGGCTGCTATGGGTATTCCTACAACGTTGTAACCAAAGGCCCAGAATAGGTTTTGTTTAATATTTTTGATTGTGCTTTTACTTAGCTGTATTGCGGTGGGAACATCCATGAGATCACTTCGCATTAGAACGATATCGGCAGATTCCATTGCCACGTCAGTCCCCGAACCTATAGCAATCCCTATATCTGCCTGGGCAAGGGCTGGTGCGTCATTTATACCGTCACCTACCATAGCTACTCTTTTGCCCTCTGCTTGGAGTTTCTTAACTTCATTAGCCTTCTCTTCTGGAAGGACTTCAGCCAGAACCCGATCAATATTAACCAGGCTCGCAATAGCATCTGCGGTTCTGCGGTTGTCCCCCGTAATCATCACGACTTCGATACCCATTTCATGTAACTTTTCAATTGCTTTTGCACTACTCTCTTTAACAACATCAGCCACAGCTATAATTCCGGCAACTTTGTCCTCTATGGATATATACATTGGTGTTTTACCTTCGGAGGCAAGTTTATCAGAGTCGACCTCTAGCTGTTCCAGGGATATTTTTCTATCCAGCATAAGCTTCTTATTGCCGAGCAGTACATTGATGCCAGCAATCTCTACCTCGATACCGTGTCCCGGTATGGCTGTAAATTTGTCCACCTGTAAAAATTCTATATTATCTTTTTCGGCATGTTGAACAATTGCTTCACCTAGCGGATGTTCTGATCCCCTCTCGGCTGAGGCTGCAAATTGCAGTATTCTTTTCTTTTCGTTTGTATCTATTGTTACTATATCCGTTACCTCGGGCTTTCCTTGGGTGATAGTTCCTGTCTTATCGAAAATAATAGAGTTAATCTTATGAGTACCCTCTAAAGCTTCCCCGCCCTTGATCAGAATACCATACTCGGCACCCTTGCCGGTACCAACCATGATTGCAGTTGGTGTGGCTAATCCTAGAGCACAGGGACAAGCTATAACTAGTACGGCAATAAAGATGCTAAGAGAGAACACTGTTGACTCACCGGATATGAACCAAGCCAATGCGGAGATGACGGCTATTGCAAAAACGATAGGTACAAAATATCCTGAAACAATATCCGCCATTTGGGCAATCGGTGCTTTCGAACCCTGAGCGTCTTCAACTAGCTTTATTATTTGGGCTAAGGCAGTATCACTACCAACTTTAGTGGCTTTGAACTTGATAGAACCGTGTTTGTTGATACTTGCCCCGATTACTTTATCACCCACATTTTTTTCCACGGGAATGCTCTCCCCAGTCAACATAGATTCATCTATTGATGTATAACCTTCTATAACCTCACCGTCCACTGGTAATTTATCTCCAGGCTTGACCAGAATGATATCTCCGACATCTACTTCTTCAATGGGTATTTCAATTTCTTTTCCATCCTTTATAACTATAGCTGTTTTAGGAGCAAGTCCCATTAGCTTTTTGATAGCTTCAGAGGTCCTACCCTTTGATACCGCTTCGAGGGATTTACCAAGTAGAATGAGTGTGATAATAATACCGGCAGTTTCAAAGTATAAATCATGTGCGTACATGAGATCACCTATATATATTCTATAAGTAGAATAAAGGCTGTAGAGTATTGCCGCCGAAGTACCCATGGCAATTAAGGAATCCATATTTGGACTTCTTCTCCATATTGCACTAAAGCCAATGGTATAGAATTTATTACCGGCAATTATTACAGGTGTAACTAATGCAATTTGTACAACAGCAAAAAGTAGTGGGAAATGCAGGGGATTTAAACTGGGGGGGATAGGTAGTTTTAGCATCGGTCCCATGGCGATGTAGAGTAGGGGGATGCTAAATATGGCAGAGACGATAAATTTTGTCCATAATGAACGGATCTCTTTTTCTTTTCGTATTTTGTCTTCATCAACAGTATTTTTGCTTTCTATTTCCAGAGCTTTGTATCCGGCTTTGGCTATAGTTTGTTTTATTTCCGAGACTCTTATTTTTGTTGGGTCGAATTTTACGGTGGCTTTTTCTGTAGCAAAATTAACGGAGGCAGTTGAAACCCCATCCATTTTACCGACTACTTTTTCGACCCTTTGGGCACATGCTGCACAAGTCATACCTTCAATAGGAATAGCTATTTCTTTTACAGCTGCTTCTTGTATAACCTCATAACCAGCTTTAGCTACGGCTTCTTTAATGCTGGCGGAAGTAACTTTTGCTTCATCATACGTAACTGTTAATCTTTCAGTAGAAAAATTAACGTTTGCCTCTGTAACCCCAGCAAGTTTATTTACAGCACGTTCAGCTGACTTAGCGCATGCAGCACAGCTCATTCCGATAATCTGCATATTGTCCTTTTTCATTTTGCGCACCTTCCTTTTGCGGGGTACTATACTCCCCTAAAGTATATAATGAATTTATAGTAGCTTACAGCTTATAGTTTGTCAAGAAAACTGTCCATCATGCTAGATATGTAGTATGAATAAGATCCTAAAAAAGGATGATAGCCCTTGTTTATATATGGTTTTTATTGTAAGCTATCTGCAGTACAGTATTAATAATATTAATTCTGGTATAAGTCAGGAGGATAAGTGTGATTACAATAGATACTAAGACAAAGATCATAGGATTGTTAGGTTATCCATTAACACATAGTTTTTCACCAGTCATGCAAAATTCCGCTTTTGAGAAAGCGGATCTAAATAATATATATATTCCTATTGAAGTTATAGCAGATGATTTAGGGCATGTTGTTCAAGGCATTTCCAAGATGAATTTTGGGGGATTTAATGTTACTATACCTTATAAAATAAAAATCATTAAATATCTTGATGAGATAGATAAGCTTGCTAGGATAATCGGAGCTGTAAACGTAGTAACAATAGAAGATGGTCAGATGAAGGGTTATAATACTGATGGTAGCGGGTTTCTTCGTTCGTTCGAGATAGAAACAGGGGAGACTACTGAGGGTAAGACTATACTAATAATAGGAAGTGGCGGAGCAGCAAGAGCGATATCTATGACTTTGGCCATGAATGGTGCTAAGAAAATATACATCTGCAATAGAACCTTAGAAAGAGCAGTAGTGCTAGCTGAAGATATCAATAATAGTATTAAAAAATGTGCTTTTCCGGTAGCTCTTTTATCCAGAGACTTAAATGATGCACTAAGGGATACGGATATAATTATCAATACCTCCAGTATTGGAATGTATCCAGATGTAGATGTGATGCCCCTAGATAGAGGATTATTGGAGAAGAAATTTATTGTGTGTGATATAGTATATAATCCATATAGAACAAAGCTCTTAGAAGAAGCTGAAAATATTGGTTGTAGAACACTATCTGGCATTCATATGTTAGTGTATCAGGGGGCTGAATCTTTTAGGTTATGGACAGGAAAAGAACCACCAGTAAAAACGATGTTTGACGCTATAAGTGAAATCCTAACCAAATGAAAAAGTAGTATTAAAACCATATATTTAATAGCAATGTTGAAAAGATAATTAGTTATATGTATAAAATAAGAGTGCTGAGCCAATTGGCCCAGCACTAAAAAAAAGGAAAGATATTAGTTCTCTTTCATTATATACCAAAATAACCAATTAGTAAATTGTAAATAAATTACCAAATTATACTATTAAAGGAAATACCCTGCAATTAAATCTTAAATTATCTTGTTGGTCAGTTTACATGTTATTGATTTTTTATTATCGCATGTTTATGATAGAATAATTATGAAAAAAGTGGAATTAAGAGAGGGCTATAATGGGTTGGAAAACATCAGGATATCTTAAACCAAAACTAATTGTTTCAGCAATAGATAGAATAAGTCTATCGGAGCTTTGGAATGATGGGATTAGAGGTTTAATTATTGATTTAGATAATACTATCTGTCCTTGGAGACAAAGTGATGTAATAATGGAAGCTGATGTACTAATCAAAGATGCATTGCAGCGAAAATATAAGGTGTGCCTCATAAGTAATGCTTCATCTAAAAGAACTCAAAGAATTGCCAAGCTCTACGGCATTCCATTTTTTGCACCAGCTTATAAACCATCAAAATATGCTTTTAAGAAGGCCATCGCATTAATGGGTTTGAAAGAAAAGGAGGTTAGTGTTGTTGGGGATCAGCTATTCACAGATATTCTTGGAGGTAATAGATCAGGATGCTATACAATATTAGTTCCTCCTCTTTCAAAAGAGGAATTTATCTGGACACGATTCATGCGTCTATTGGAGAAAACGACTATGAGTAGAAGCAGGAATGATTACATAAAATAATTAAATTGTTAAATAATGTTTTTTACGAAGTTGTGGAAGCGACGCTAATAACAGCAAGTGGGTGAAAAAGATGAATACAAATATTGTTTTGATTGGTTTTATGGGTACTGGAAAAACAGCAGTTGGCAAAAGATTAGCCGGACTTTTAAATATGGAATTTTATGATACTGACCAGGAAGTTGAGGCCGTAACAGGCATGTCAATTACCCAATTATACAATAAGTATGGCGAAGTGCGTTTTATATCAGAGGAAACGCTAGCCGTTAAAAGGCTTACTCAAAAAAACAATAGTGTTATAGCTACCGGGGGTGGGGTAGTCCTTAATAAGGAAAACCTTGCTCTTTTGAAGGAAAAGGGTATATTGATATCTTTGTTTGCTAGACCTGAGATTATCTATGAAAGGGTAAAACGGAGAAATAACAGGCCCATTTTGAAGAAGGGTGATCTATTGGAGAATATATTGAAGCTTAATTCAGAACGGGAAGAGATAT
Organism: Firmicutes bacterium HGW-Firmicutes-12; assembly: GCA_002841595.1. Lineage (GTDB taxonomy): Bacteria > Bacillota > Peptococcia > DRI-13 > PHAD01 > PHAD01. Next base: position 6,760 of record PHAD01000058.1, on the reverse strand, counting down.
ATAATTCTGCTGACATACATATCGATACTTCTGACTTGGAGTTTTCGCAGATTATTGATAGAGTTTTATTCTATCTGAAAGAATATGATAAAGGTATAGATAAAAGAGGGGATGCAATTGAGGGAGCAGGCCAAAAAAAAGGTAAAAATTAAACACAAGATTATGGGGGCAGAGAAACAGTTAGTCTGTCAGCCCATTGCGGCACAAAACATTCAAGACCTAATTGACCAAGTTAAAGTGGTTGTTTTGTCAGAACCAGATCTAATTGAATGGCGTGCTGATAGTTATTTAGATTTGGATAAAATATTGAGTGCTGGATATGAGCTGCGTAAAAGAGCAAACAATATACCCATAATTTTCACTCTTAGACATGTTCAAGAAGGTGGAGCACGTCATATATCTCAGGATGTAAGGCTTGAAGTGATTAAAGAGATTATTAAAGCCGGACTAGCAGATGTGATAGATATTGAGATGATTAATGAACAAGATTTTATTACTGAACTTAAAAGGGATGTAGATGAGTACAACGTGAAGCTCATCTTATCCTACCATGATTTTAAAAGTACTCCTGATGAGGAATTCATTGTCGCAAAACTTAAGCGGGCACAGGAGTTAGGCGCTGATATTGCAAAGCTAGCGGTGATGCCTAACGACTATCGGGATGTACTTTGCTTATTAAATGCGACGTATAAGGCAAGAAAGGATACCTTAGATATACCTATTATTACTATCTCGATGGGTACTATGGGTATTATAAGCAGAATTGCAGGGGGGATTTTTGGTTCCGATGTGACTTTCGCTGCTGGAACAGTATCCTCAGCTCCTGGGCAAATGAGGATAGAGGATCTTAGAAATATCTTAAGGATGATGGAATAAGCCAAAGGGAGTAGAGAAAAGCGCAAAGGATGAAAAAAGATATGAAATCCAATATTGTTTTGATTGGTTTTATGGGTGTGGGCAAAACGCCTATCGGACAAGAAATAGCCAAAAGGTTGAACAAGAATTTTATTGATACTGATCGGGAAATTGAAGAATCCTTAAAAATGCCAATAAACAAAATATTTGCTGAACATGGTGAAGAGTATTTTCGTCAGAAAGAAAAAGAAATGATAGAGAGTATAGCATTAAGAGAAAATTGTGTTATAGCTACGGGTGGAGGAATTGTTCTTAACAAAAGCAATATAGAGGCCCTCAGACAAAAAGGAAATATCATATGTCTATTAGCCCAACCAGAAGTTATTTATGAACGTGTAAAAAAGGGTAATCATAGACCCTTGTTAGCCGGGGAAGATATGTATGAAAGTATAACTAGAATATTAAGCGAACGTGCACAAAAATATCAATGTGCCGATTACTATGTTGATACTTCAACAAAAAGTATAGAAGAAGCTACTGATGAGATTATCTCTTATCTTCAACAAATTACAGTATAAAGGCAAACAGGAATTTTAGAAAAGTATGTAGAAAAAAGTATGTAGAAAAAAGTAACGGGGAGAATAAGGGAGGCTAAATAATGGAAGTAATCTCGTTACTAAGAAAAGCACTGGCTATGGAGGCTTCGGATATTCATTTTACGGTGGGCACTACTCCGTTATTTCGTGTTAACGGGAATCTCATTCGTTTTGAACAAGATGATGATACAATTCGTCCGATAAGTCAAGCCGATACACTCAAAATTATACAGAACCTTATGACTCCTGGACAATATGAGACTTGGCAACAGTATGGTGAATTGGAGTTCTCTTATTCATTGCCCGGAGTAGGAAGATTTCGTGTTAATGCCTATCGTCAGAGAGGCTGTGTTAGCTTGGCTATCAGGCCTGTACCGTATATTATTCCTACGATTGAGGAGCTGAACATTCCGTCAGTGGTTTCTGCTATGACAGAAAAAAAACAAGGGCTAATCCTGGTCACAGGGCCGACAGGAAGTGGAAAGTCGACCACTTTAGCTGCTCTCGTTAATAAGATTAATCAGGAGAGGAACTGTTATATTATTACAATCGAAGATCCGATAGAATATCTTCATCAGCATCAAAAAAGCGTAATAGATCAACGGGAGATTGGTGGCGATACTAACTCCACAGCAGGTGCTTTACGTTCGTGCTTGCGACAAGACCCAGACGTTATTATGATAGGAGATATGGGGGATCAGGAGACAATCAATACAGCCTTAACAGCGGCTGAAACGGGACACTTAGTTCTTGCGTCTCTACATACCAGCAATGCTGTCCAAACTCTTGAATGGATAATAGATCTGTTTCCTTTTTTTCAACAGGAGCAGATTAAGGTTAAATTAGCTGCCGTTTTACAAGGAGTAGTTTCGCAGAAGCTAATCTCAGGCATAAGCACCCGGGAGTTGGCTATCGAAGTATTAGTAGCGACTTCTGCTGTAAGAAGTCTAATTCGTGAAGGCAAAAATCATCAACTTCCAACAGTTATGCAGACTGGAGGAAGATGGGGTATGCAGACCATGGAGATGTCAATAAAAGAGCTAGAGCGGATTGGTAGGATAGGTAATCAATAAAGACTGTTGACCCTAAAAAGGAGCTTTTTTGGATGGAGATACTATATGTTTTTCTTTTCGGTTTAAGTGTAGGGTATTTTGTAAATACCTATATTGTGTGTTTTGCAAAAAATCAATATCTTCTACTAGATAGTAACACACGCCAATATTGGTACATGGGTATTTTAAATGCGATGGGATGGCTAGTTGTCTACAACATATATGGGTTTACTCCCCGGGGATGTACGGGGTTATTTCTTTTTTCGTTGTTATTAAGTATTGCCCTTATAGACATGGAGCACTATTTAATACCGAACGAAGCGGTAGTATTCCTTCTGCTTTCAGGAATTACATACCATATATTTGAGAGTGACTTAACGATACTTAATCGCTTGCTGGGCTTATCTGTTGGGTTACTAGTACCATTTTTTATTGCAATTCTTAGCTATGGATCTATTGGGGGAGGAGATATTAAGCTGTTGAGCACAATGGGCTTTTGGGTTGGCTTCCCTGGAATAATATATATTTTAATTACCAGCTCTTTGGCAGGAGGTTTATTTTCTTTGATACTCCTTGTCTTACGAAGAAAAAAGCAAAAGGATTCTATTCCTTTCGCGCCCTTTTTGGTAGCCAGCTTTTTTTTAATATATTTCTTTCCGGGATACTTTGTTTAATTGGTATTAGAGGAAAAAGACGGATAGAAGAGAATAAGTTTAGTATTCATCAATAATTAAGGGGGAGTACCTGTGGATTTGATTAATCGTACCTCGCATGGTGTTTGGCAGACCCTCGACGAAGTTTTGGAGCAAAGGGAAGATATCTGTAAATGTGAACAATGCCGCTATGATATGGCCTGCATGGCATTAAATAATTTAAGGCCGAATTATTTTGTGAGCAAACATGGCTCTGTTTATGCCAAACTAGTTGAATTATCCCAACAAAGTCGTACGGATGTTTTAATAGAAGTTACGCGTGCGGTGGATAGAGTTAGCAATAATCCTCATCATCTTGATTAACAAAGGTATAATTGGGTTATTAAGCCGATATGAATATATTATAGAAACCTTGGTAAAATAGAGTAAACTCCAAGTTGGGGGTACGAAATGGATAAAAGGGAAATTGGAGAAATATTAAAAAAGGCTCTTGGTCATGGAGCTGATTTTGCTGAGTTTTTTTTGGAACATAAAGAGACTACCAGTGTTTTTTGTGAGGAAAACCGTATCGAACGAATTAATTCAGGAATTGATGAAGGCGTAGGTATACGTGTAATCCACAACAACAGTACATCTTATGCTTATACAAATGATCTATCATTGGAACGTCTGTTGGAGGTAGCGGAAACTGCGGGTAAAGCAGCTCAAAAAGAAGCCAGGTATCCGGAAACATTCAATTTTATTACCCCATCCGCAGAAGCACAATTTAATATTAGAATCCCTCCTAGTGAGATCAAACTGGAGACAAAAACCAGCAAAATATTAGAAGCAAATAAAGCTGCTCGTGGTGTTGATCCCCGTATTCGTCAGGTAACAGTGTCCTATGGTGACATTAAACAGGATATTATTATCGCAAATTCTGAAGGAATATATGTTGAAGATGCTAGAACAAGAACTAGAATAGCTGTTAACGCAGTGGCTGCGGAAAACGATGTAATTCAGACGGGCTATTTTTCTGCAGGAGGCGTGACGGGGTTTGAGTTATTTGACGATAATCCGGCTAGTGTCTTAGGAGAGAATGCTGCTCGAAGGGCAGTACTAATGTTATCTGCTCAAGCCGCACCTAGTGGGAAGATGCCAGTTGTTATGGATAGTAAGGCAGGAGGAACCATGATACATGAAGCATGTGGTCATGGCTTGGAAGCCGACCTTGTCCACAAAGGACTTTCCGTTTATGCAGGTAAGAAAGGTGAACAGGTTGCGTCTCCTTTAGTAACAGTAATTGATGATGCGCTAATTCCAAATAAGTATGGATCCCTACGTTATGATGACGAGGGCAAACCAGGACAAAAGACCGTACTTATTAAAAATGGTGTTTTAGAGGAATTTATGTATGATTACCAAACTGCTCATAAAGAAGGTAGAGAATCTACCGGAAACGGTAGAAGAGAATCGTATCAGAACAGACCAATACCACGGATGCGCAATACTTATATAGCTCCTGGAAATACAAAACCGCACAAGATTATGAAAGAAGTTGAAGATGGACTGCTCGTAATGGCAATGGGAGGCGGTCAGGTTAACACTACCAATGGAGATTATGTTTTTGATGTTGCTGAAGGTTATTTGATTAAGGACGGAGAAATTGTAGCACCAGTAAGAGGTGCGACCTTAACCGGGAATGGTCCTAGTACATTGCAAGCAATTGAAATGGTAGGAAGTGATCTAGGATATACTATTGGTGTCTGCGGTAAAGATGGGCAAGGGGTGCCCGTATCTGATGCCCAGCCTACCATTTTGGTAAAAGAGCTGATAGTGGGTGGTCGAGGAATTGATAAGAGTAACGGCAAAATCAGACGTATCTAGCAAATTAGTAGATTGAAATCTGCGTAAGGTAAATATTTAAAGAGGGAATGGTTTTATGCAAGAAAAACTGCAAAATATAGCAGAAAAGGTTCTTGAGTTGGCCTGTCTTAAGGGTGATTTACAGACCGAAGTCTTTATGCTGGATGCCCAAGAGTTGAGTCTTGAGGTTTCCTCAAAAGAAGTAGAGAATATGAAGATCTCGCAAGAGCGGGGTCTAGGTTTACGAGTGATTAAAGAGAGTCGCTTGGGCTATGCCTATACATCTGATTTGTCAAAGCTAGCGTTAGAAAGTGTCGTAGATAAAGCAATATACAATTCTCGTGAAACCCAGCCAGATAGCTGTTGGGAACTTCCAAAGCGAGTTAATGAGTATCAGAGGATGTCTATTTATGATGAGCAAATATTTAAGGTTCCGGTGGAAGAAAAAATTAAGCTGGCTCAAAGTGTTGAAGAAGCCGCCCGTAACTACGATGCGAGGGTAGCTATCATAGAAAAAGCAGTGTATCAGGAGGCTCAATACCACGTTACTCTGCTAAGCAGTCTAGGATTATCCGGACATTATCAGGCTGCTTATTGCGGGTCCTATGCAGCTGTAGTAGGACGTGAGAATGACGATAACCAGACGGGGTTTGGGATGCAGTTTGGTTTGAAGTACTCTGAAATTGATCCAAAAAGTATCGGCGAGGAAGCAGCCATGAAAGCGGTAAGAATGCTGGGGGCTAAAACAATTCCTTCTGCTAATATACCGATAGTATTCGACCCTTATATAGGGACAAAATTCTTAGGTGTGCTACAAATAGCCTTATCTGGTGAAGCAGTCTTGAAGGGGAAGTCTTTTTATCGTGGTAAAGAGGGTATGACAGTAGCAAGTCCGCTGATTACAATCATAGATGATGGGACTATGCCAAATAAACTAGGGTCTACACCCTTTGATGGTGAGGGAATACCAACAACAAAAACTGTCTTAGTAGAAAATGGACGCTTAATAGGTTATCTGCATAACTTGTACACTGCAGGAAAGTCAGGTGTTACCTCCACTGGCAATAGTGTACGTGGTTCATACAAAAGTACACCTGAGGTAGGAACTACCAATTTGTATCTACAAGCAGGTGAAACAAACCCACTAGATATTGTTAAAGAGATAAAAAGAGGATTGTACGTAACTGATATTATGGGAATGCATACAGCTAATCCGGTATCTGGTGATTTTTCACTCGGAGCTGCAGGTTTATTGATAGAAAATGGCGAACTGACACACGCAGTTAAGGGTGTTGCCATTGCTGGAAATATAAAGGAAATGTTAGAAAGTATTGATGCCGTGGGTAATGATCTAACCTTTTTCATTGCTAAAGGAGCCCCAACAATACGAGTAAAAGCCATGAGTGTAAGTGGGGCTTAATCAATAAAAAGACTTAGGGATAAAAAGAATATCAAAAACGCTAGGAAAGAACTTTAGTTTGTGATAAAATTCAAAAGGAAAATTTATCCCAATGTGGGGGGAATGAAGTTTGAATGATAATTCAACTCAAGTCAAGGGTATTTCATGGCCTGAAGGAATTGATGCCCTGATTGTATCCAAACCCACTAACCGAAGATATTTGAGTGGATTTACCGGGAGTAGTGGTATACTTCTATTAACAGCAAGTGGTGCAAAGGTATTAATTACTGATTTTCGTTATATTGAACAAGCCCAAGCACAATCGCCAACATTTCAAATTTTCCCGCAAAGTCTTGAAAT
>PHAD01000057.1 GCA_002841595.1 Firmicutes bacterium HGW-Firmicutes-12 | reverse complement strand
GAAATGATCCATAACAAAAATGACCTTTTTCGAATCAAAAACTTTATCATAACCCATTTTTTTCATTTCCGGAATTGCTATAGCTGCAGTAATATCATTGGCCAAAATAGCATCAAGCTTGGTAATAATTAACTCTCCCGGCTCTACTTTGTTTACGTCACTTTTATTTGCTAGTATTTTTTCTGTAATTGTCATTCCCATTCTATCGACACCCCCTCTCTTAAAATATATATACTTGCAAAAGGCATGCCAAGATAGAAAAACCTTATAAAAAAGCGTTCTCCTCAATTGAGTGGAGAACACCATATAAAGTAAATATCGTTTCAGCGAACACTATATGTTTCAATGCGTTTCATTTTGTTCACATATTGTTTGCGACTCTAGTATTAGGAATTAAGCTTGCGCCATAGACTTGTACGACTAATGCCTAATCGTCTGGCTGCCTCTGTCTTGTTACCGCGCACATCTTTTAACACTTTGTATATTTCTTCAACTTCAAGATAGCCGGGGCTCTCAATAGTCTTTTTACGTAAAATAGTTGTAAGAAGGGAAGTATGATTTACGCCCACTTCATAGAGGACAGAAATCCTTTCTATCACATTTTTCAGCTCGCGAATATTTCCCGGCCAGTGATAAGCACGATATAAGGGATGTCCTAAAAGTTTAGAAATCTCTTTATCATCTATTTCCGGTCTCAGTTTAGAAAGAAATTTACTACCCAAAAGAAATGCATCTTCGCCTCGCTCTCTTAACGGGGGTATTTGTAACTCGAATACATTTATACGATAATATAAATCTTCTCTGAAGTCACCCCTTGCAACGAGATCCCATAGTTTTTTATTAGTAGCGGCCAGTACCCGTATGTTTACCGTGGTAATTTTATCTCCGCCAATTCGCATTACCTCGTGTTCTTCCAATACCCGCAGTAACCTTGCTTGCAATTTAGGCGATATCTCTCCAATCTCATCAAGAAAAATTGTCCCGCCGTGGGCTAATTCAAATAAACCCGGTTTTCCGCCTTTTCTTGCACCTGTAAATGCACCTTCTTCGTACCCAAAAAGTTCGCTTTCTAATAAGTTCTCGGGTAGAGCAGCACAGTTTACAGCAACAAAGGGATGTTTGGAACGTAGGCTGTAGTTATGTATCCCTTGGGCAAAGATTTCTTTTCCTGTTCCAGTTTCTCCCATAATCAGGATGATAGAATCTGTCTTGGCATAGCGGTAAGCCTCGTTTTTAATTTGTCGAATAGCTTCACTCTTTCCAATGATGTCATTTAAAGAAGATTTAGCAAGGAAGCCTTTTTCATATAGCCGTTTACGAATAGTTTCCTCTGCCCTTTGAATGCTTCCAATATCCTGGAATGATGCTACGGCCCCTGTTACTTCTCCATTCACGATTATAGGAATTCGATTCGTTATTATTTTTATTTCTCCAATGGATTGTAGTTGATTTAATTCCGGTTTGGGATTATTTAGCACATTCATAAGTTTAGTATTAGGTATCACATCTTCGACTTTGTTTCCTAGTACTTTTCTCTTGGGTATCCCCATGATTTTTTCTGCGCTAGGGTTAAAAACAGTTACCTTTCCATCTTTATCCGTAGCAATTATGCCACTGTAAGCAAAGTCTATGATAATGCGAAACCGTTCTGCTCTTTCCGACTCTATCTTTTTTGAAATGGCAACTTTAACGGCTGCGTCTAAAGCAAGGGAGATTCCTTGCGTAGAATAAATAAAAATGCCGGACATTCCTCTTAATTGGGCCCGTTCCATAACAAGGCTCGACCCCACAATTGTCTCAATACCTTCCGCCTGGAGTATATCCAATATGCTATCCAATTCCTCGATAGTAGTATAGGTTAATTCTCTAACTGAAAAGGTAAGCATATTAGTTACTTCTTCCAAACAGGGGATTTTGCTCTGATATGTTATCACCCCTATTCTTTCTGAATATTCCCTTGCTTTTTTCAATGCCAGTAAAATGTCAAATCCAGTAACCTGAACCTCTATAAGTGGACTTTTCAAATGCCGAGACAACAATCGTGCATTACCACCTGCTGATACAAAAACATCAGCTTCCTGATTTTCTTCCATTTCTAGTGCTTTAGGTAACACGTTATCAAGAATTGTATCAACAGTGATCAGTTTTACTGTATCAGTATACTTATACGCGATTGACTGTATTAACGATGTTAACCAGCGGTAGCTCATAATACCAATTGTTGGTTTCATTCGACTGCCTCCAGTAAGTTATTAAGTAGTCCTGACGAGCTTTAAAACAAGGTCTTCTAAACTCTGGCGATGCGATGCTCCTGTTTTCATGGCCACATCACATTCCAGGATCCAATGCATACTATTTTCCAACTCAGTAAAACTAAAGTTCTTAGCTTGTCGTAATATTTTTCCGATGACAAAAGGATGTACCGAAAGTTCCCCAGCCATCTGTTTTTCTGTAAAGCCACTTCTTTCCAAATCTTTAGCTTGGAGAATTAAGCGGAATTGACGCGCTATCATAAACAGGACCTTAATACCAGGTTCGCCAGAAGACAAGAGATTTCTTATTTGCAAGAGCGCCGCTTCACCCTTTTTCAAGCCAATACTGTCAACAAGCGTAAATATGTTAGCTTCACTAGTTTTAGTTAAAAGTCCTTCCACCATGGTTAGAGTAATAGTGCTCCCGTTACCTGCATAGAGTGCCAACTTATTTAGTTCATTTTTCAAGGCCCGAAGTTCAACGCCTCCATGTAATACAATATATTCCAAAGCCTTTGCGTCCAGCTTTTTCCCAAGAACACGGGTCTCCTCTATTAACCAAGAATTAATATCTGTTCCTTTGAGTCTATCTATCTGAATCAAATTACCTGCTTTTTCAATAGCCTTTACAAGCTTCTTTCTTTTATCTACGTTACCCTTTACCCAAAAAACCAAGCAAGTTGAAGCTAAGGGATCTTCCAAATATTTGAGCAAATTATCTGCTTGCCCTTTGTTACTTTGTTCCTCTCCCTCTTTTTTGGAAGACTGGAAAAGAGGAGAGTTTTTCACTATAACCAGCCTTTTTTCAGCAAAAACAGGAAGCGTGTTAGCACTGCTGATAATTTCTCCTGGTGTTGTTTTTTCCCCATCAATTTCGTCAAAATTAAATGCACCAATATCCGAATTTATCAATTTTTCCTTTAGCAAGGCAATGATTTGCTCCTGTATATAGTCCTCATCTCCGCATATTAAATAAACAGGAGTAAGTACTCCGCGGTCGATACTATTTAGAATACTCTGGTACTGCATATTCCCCTCCTACCTTAATACCCTTTGTAGCAGCCATATCCATAATCTCTACGTTGTTGTTTTCTTCTCATACCTTGATATATGCGCCAGCATACCTGCAAAAAGAACAATCCAGCTAAGATATATAACATAATTCTCATAAAATCAAACGCAGGAGTAAGTGTATTGGCAAAAACTAGTTCGAGCTGTCCCACTTCTTTATCATCAAGGTAATAAATAATCCTGCCGGCCTTCTCTCCCTTAATGATCTTATCCTCGATCTGCTCAAGAACAAGCTTGGTTTGTAGCTTGTTTTTATCCGTTCCATTCGGTAAAGAAATCACGAAAGCTTGCTCCGGTACTAACTGAAGTTCTTTTCCATCTATACTCAGTTGCGCTTTAACCTCTCCGGGTTGGGCCAGTTCAATCTGTTGAAAACCTGAAAAACCTAGATCTAATAGATTTTGAGCATCTTCCCAGATACCACTGCTCGGACTACCCAGCACCGCGGCTATATAAGTACGACCATCCCGTGTAGCCGAAGCTACGATGGTATTCTTGGCATCTTTTGTATATCCTGTCTTTACACCATTGGCTCCATTATATGACCAGAGTATTTCATTTTTATTAATCAACCTAGTCTGCCAAGCTTGCCCTTCCCAATCCAAAACCTTAAGGCTTACGATCTCTTGGAAAACCTCATTTTCCATCGCATATTTTCCAAGCAAGGCTAGATCATATGCCGTAGAATAATGACCCTCCTCGGTTAAGCCATGTGGATTAACAAAATTACTATTAACCGCTCCAATCAAAGCAGCTTTTTCATTCATTATCTTGGCAAACTCTTCTCCGGTATCTGCTAAATACTCAGCAATTGCCAAAGCCGCATCATTAGCAGAGTAGACTAGGGCTGCTTGCACCAGAGTACGCAATTTGACTTTCTCGCCTTCCTCCAAATATACACTAGTCCCTTCTAAGCGCGGTGGATTAGCACCTATTGTCACGGTCTCATCAAGCTTACCACTTTCAATTGCGATGATAGCCGTTAATATCTTTGTTGTACTAGCTGGAGAGAGCTTTTCTTCCTTTTTCAACTCATACAGTACCTGTCCCGATTTAGCATCAATTAAGACTGCACTTTTCCCTGATATATTTGGAGCTCCCTTTGCTGGAGCAACCCCTATCAAAGTAAAAACAATCATTAAGAATAATATAAATCCTGCTATTTGTATTATTTTTCGCATATGTAATGTCCACCCTATTTACGCTAATTCCATACTATTATAACATAAGTTACTGGCTAATCGATCTTGATATGCCTGCTAGTTTTTAGTAATTCATCGTTTTGATCTGTATACTACGTCCATCACTTTTTGTAAGGACAGCCCCTTTTTCCTTAGTAGAATAGTAAGGTATACTACGGTCAACAAAGTATTCTCTCACCAAAGGATGTGGCTGATTATAGAGATTGAATCCTACAGATACAACGACAGCTCGCGGGGCAACCGCTTGATAAAATTCCGGGTAGCATGAGCTGATGCTCCCGTGATGCGGTAGCTTCAAAACGTCCGCCCTCACCGATTCCCCACGAGCTAAGATATCTTCAATAGCCTTGTTCTCTATATCTCCTGTCAAGAGCCATTCCACGTCCCGATAAACAAGCCTTAAAACCAAGGAGTGATTATTGCCAATCTCCTCATCCGTAGCTTGTGGATGTAAGACCTCCATATAAACATCTTTCTCTAGTAATACTTTTTCCCCACTAACCAATTCCAGTACTGGAATACTTTCCTCACGACAGTGCTTGAGTATTTTTTCTTCGATTTCATTGTTTTCCTCGCGCGGTGGCATTAGAAAAGACCCCACCTTTACAAAGGGTAGCAGCTCCAGAAGTCCTTCACTATGGTCTAGATGATTGTGAGACATCACCATCATATCAATTTTATCCATCCCCTCCCTTAATAAAAATGGTCTCACTACTCTTTTTCCTATTGAGTAATCAGTTCCGGGTGTACCTCCACCGTCAACAAGCAAAGTATGCCCGCGCGGTGTCCGAATGAAAACACTGTCCCCCTGACCAACATCAAGAAAGATTACTTCCATTTGTGCGGGCTGTGGCCAGCACGCGATGATTATGACTACTATTATCAAAGCTGTCACCACCGTCTTAAAACGGTGTGCCAGAAAACTCATATAGGGGAATAACCTTACAGCCTGCGGTAAAAACAATATGATCGCGAAAGCTATAAATACATAATAAAGAGATGGCGTTGGTACGACTATTGCTGCCCAACTACAATTTGCAATATTTAGAATAAATTCGCTAAGCAGATAAAGAAGAAATCCCGCAGCTAGAATAAACGGTTTAGCAAATATCGGCACTAGACAGCTTAATAAAGCTCCCACTAACCCTAAACTGGCAATAAGTGTGCTGACCATTACAGCAACTACATTAAGTGGCGGAGCTACTATAGAGATTAAGTTAAAATAATAAGCAATAAGCGGCATCGTAGTAATCTGCGCCGCTAGTGCTGAAGACAAAAACCTACCTAGTCCGAGCCTTTTTAAATAAGCAGCATAGTAGACTATTCCCACCGTCGCCGCAAAAGACATCTGAAACCCCATTTGGAATAATTCACCCGGATTTATAATTAGAATAACACCTACCGCAAGTGCCGCACTCGTATAAATATCCCTTTTTCGTCCGGTCAGCACGGCTAACATCCCCAAAAAAACCATTATAGAGGCCCGAACAAAAGATACCTTCCATCCAATCAAAAAATAATAGATAATTAGCACCGCCGTACCGCAAAACACTCGCGAGATCGGTCCATCCATAAAAAATGATAACAAAAAATAGGCCACACCAAGCATAAATGCTACGTGTAGACCGGATATGGCAAAAAGATGCAATACTCCTGCCCTTTGATATATCTCCCAGTCCTCTTTTGAAATGCCCGTTGTATCACCAAATAAAAAGCCTAAAAGCAATCCACTCTCACGTGAGGGTAACAGCTTCAGTATATTGGTCCGTATTCTTTCCCTTCCGCTGGCGGCCAAACCCCTTAAACCACTGCTTTCTGATAATACTTGCAGACTGACCGCAGTACAACCAACTTCATAGAATATACCCTGATTTGCTAAATACTCTTGATAATCAAAATCCCCGGGATTACGTGATCCAACAGGTACTTTCATTTCACCCCGAAACGAGATTATTGTTCCCGGAGGAAAGTCACTCTCCTGACCCGCCGTAACTTTAAGCACTAGCTTTTTCAAGTGCGGTAATTCATTACCACCTGAGCTAAGCTCATTAACTCTAATAACCAAAGAAAGACTATATTCACCGTCACGCGGATAGGTAATGACCATTCCTTCCCCAGTGATGTTTTGTCCATCCAACTCTTTATGCATACTAGCCGGATATTGGCTTAAGTCATACCAGAAAGCCCCCATAAAGCAGGCACACAATAAAAGACTTATACCCACTCTCCTAAGGTCAGATTTACTAAAAAGAAAAAGCAGGAAATTCAGTAAAACAGCTCCACCGGTCAAGAGCGCCCAAATATCCGGACTCACCGGCACAAACCTACCTAGAATTATTCCTATACAGAATAAAGTAATCAACAAAAACAGGTGTCTGCGCATCATCTCTCCACCTGCATTTACCTCACCGTAACCATATTTCTAATATTCTCTAGTAGTGAAGGACCAATACCGGAAACCTTAGTAATATCTTCAATAGAGGAAAAAGCACCATTTTTTTTACGATAATCAATAATTCGCCCTGCTAGCGCCGGACCTATCCCGGGTAGTGTATCTAACTCTCCGACCGCCGCCGTGTTGATATTGACTAATCCACTACTCTGTTGTCCGAGACGAACTAAAGCTTCGCTTGGGCTGGTATTCTCCCCTTGGGCTGGAACGTATATCTGTTTCCCATCCTCCAATAGAACAGCTAAATTCAACTGGGTTAGATCTGCTTTATCCGTAGGTACTGCAAGCTTTACCGCATCGTTAACACGTTTATTCTCCTCTAACAGATATACTCCGGGTTTTTCTACAGAACCTACCACATGCACAGCGAACAAAGCCGGGGTCTCTTCCAACGTCTTTTCTGCCTCTATCTCTTTTTCCTGTTCAACGGTAAATTCTGTTATGACTTCGACCTTATCAAGACGCATTTCATAGTACTTAACACCGCCAAAGAAAAAGATAACCCCAAGTAATATAGAAATAGCTATAATTTGTCGTCTATCCGTAATTCCAGTAAACATATTCCACTCCACCCATTATTTTATCTATATTTCCATATTTCGTCATTAATGGGTGGGATTCCTGCTTTTTTTAGACCATTCCTGCCGCTATTGCCGCTCCAATGCCGGAGCCGTCTTTGGCCATGATTAATCCTATTTTATTATTTTTCTTCTCTAACAGCTCTTGAAGTGCAGCTTTTAACTCCTGGGCATAACCGAACATTTTTTCATATAGCGTTCCATCCACAGCGATTATATGCTCAGCCATTAACTGTGCATCAATATGCTGAAGAATACCCAGATATGTAGCCGCCGCAAGACGCGCCGAACGATTTCTCACCAATCGACACACCGTTTGTAATACCTTGATATCCTCAACAGAAACAGCATTAAGAGAATACCTTTCTTTTAGCATATTTATAACGACCGAAGACTCCTGCCCTTCATTTTCTAAAACAGTACTAATATCAGCTGTAGTTAACGTTTCATTTCTTATTACATTCTTCAAATTGTATTCTGCAAATATAGCGCCCGACTCATTCAAATCTAATAGCATAAGACGTACTAACTCTCCAAGATATCTTCCTGATACCATTTTTTCCAGTAATTGTTCACCCGGCCTTTCGGAAGCTTCATCCAAGAGTAGATCATATTTCATCTGAGGCACCCTATTAAAATTACCGGCCTCAATATTAACTATCATCGGATTAATCGACCAAGGGTTGTTACGCTCGACATAACAAGTATTATGTCCCGTTCCTAATACAGTAGCAATATCACAATCTTGTTCCTGATAGGCCGCAGTAAGCAGTGTGCCTACGGTATCATTTATTATCGCACTGGGCTTGACATTATGAACATTTTCCAATTCCAAGGCTTCTTGCAAAGCAATCCCTATATCTCGCCCTTCTACACCTGAAGTTTCGAACTCCTTAGTCCAATTTATAAGATAAGCCTCGTTCAACCCTCTACTTTTACAGGGAAAAGAGAAGGTGTGTCCGAGGCGATAAGTCTCATTGTCATCGATAAGCATCTTTATTTTCCGGGCAATAAACGCAAATAGATCTTCACAAGTAACGCAGGAAGAAGTATAGTCATATCCTGCACAACTATCCCTCAGTGGAAAAGATACCTTCTTAAGCACTTCATAGTTTCCTGCTCCTCGCAACTCCACGAGCATCACCCTTACATTGGTACCGCCAAAATCCAGCGCTGCATAAATCCCTTTTTCATCCCCTGTCGGCCTTCCAATATAGGTAGATAACATCTTTAGTATCCGTGACTCACCCGCTAGTCCTTGAACCATCTCCTGTTCAAAACCATCAGCCATCTTTTTCAGAGTAGAAAGGGATAAAGCCATTTCATTTTCTAAAACTTCTATTGTATAAGCACTCATGCTATCTACTCCTATCGGACATAGTCTTTCATATTATAGCCTTAATCTAACTCGCTTAGCCAAAGAGTCGCATCAGCGTCACTAGGCATACGCCAGTCTCCTCGTGGTGAGAGATTGATAGACCCTACCTTCGGTCCGTCAGGCAGGCAGGAACGCTTGAACTGACTGCGGAAAAACCGCTGATAGAACCCACGTAGCCAAGTCTTGATTTCTTGCGGAGAATATTCCCCTTCATAAGCCTTTTCCGCAAGGTAGAGTATTTTCCGTGGTGCCATACTGTAACGCAGCATATAAAAAAGAAAGAAGTCATGCAGTACATAAGGGCCAATCACATCTTCAGTTTTTTGCTTTATATTACCCTCTTTATCCGGTGGCAAAAGCTCCGGACTAATCGGGGTATTGCTTATTCTATGCAAAACATTTCGGGTAGAGTCAGAAAAAATATTATCAGCAGCCCATTCCACTAAAAACCGAACCAGCGTTTTAGGTATCCCACCGTTAACCCCATACATGGACATATGATCACCATTATACGTCGACCAACCCAAGGCCAGCTCAGAGAGATCTCCTGTTCCTACGACCAATCCGCCTTCCTTATTGGCTATATCCATCAGTATCTGCATACGTTCCCTTGCCTGAACATTCTCATAGGTTACATCGTATGCCTCCGGGTCGTGTCCAATATCTGCAAAATGCAACAGACAAGCTTTACTAATATTGATCTCGCGACTAGTTACATTTAATTCTTTCATCAGCTCTAAAGCATTACTATAAGTATGGTCTGTAGTCCCAAACCCAGGCATGGTTATAGCCAAAACATCCTGTATCGGCCTCCCCAATACTTCCATAGTCTTTACAGCTACCAAAAGTGCCAACGTAGAATCCAATCCCCCGGATATTCCCACCACAGGATGCTTCGAATGCGTATGCTCCATTCTTTTCACCAAGCCGGCCACCTGTATATTGAAAATCTCGCGGCATCTAGCTTCAAAAGTACTCTTGTCTTGAGGTACAAAAGGATTCTTGTTTAAATGGCGTAGCAGCCCTTCCTTTTCAGATACTATTTGTCCAACAAACGCAAACTCAACTATTTTAACTTTCCCTAAGCCATTTTCAAATTCACTAGTGTCCGAAAAACTCTTATTAACCTGTCTATCATGATTAAGAATGTCCAAATCTATCTCCGCATAGCATAATTGACTTGAACGACTAAAACGCTCAGAGGCTACCAATAATTGACCATTTTCACAGATTAGACAATCACCACTGAAAACCACATCCGTAGTAGATTCGTGCACTCCTGCCGACGCATAAAGGTAGGCACATACACAACGCGCACTCTGCTGGGCGACCAGGCTCTTCCGATATTCCGCTTTTGCTACCAAGTCATTACTGGCCGATAGATTTGCTATGATATTTGCTCCATGAATTGATAAGTATGAGCTTGGGGGTATCGGCATCCATAAGTCTTCACAAATTTCAATTCCTAATGAAAAGGCTGGCTCTATACACTTAAAAATTAAATTTCCAAACGGCACCTTCTGGTTTAAAAGCTCTATCTCGTTTAAATTGCTACTTATCCTATTACCTGAGGAGAACCATCTCTTTTCATAATATTCCTTGTAGTTAGGGAGGTACATTTTAGGTACAATACCCAGAATTTCCCCATGATGAAGAACAGCCGCACAATTATATAGTTTATCCTTAATATTTAGAGGAATTCCTACCAAGGCTACTATAGAAAGATCACGAGTTCTCTTTAAAAGTATCTGCAGCGCTTCTAAAGACTTGTCCAAAAGAAGCTTCTGATGAAAAAGATCACCACAAGTATATCCTGTTAATGAAAGCTCTGGAAACACTATTAGCACAGCCTTGTTTTCGGCTGCTTTTTCTATTAATTTTATATGCTCCTCCAAATTGTAAAAAATATTGGCTACCTTTAATTCCGGTGAAGCAACCACCGTCTTGATAAAACCATGGTTTTTCATGAGTATCGGTTCCCCCTTCCATGCTAAAGCTTCTTCTATTTTAACTCATAATACCCTATTATAATATATAGTTAATTTATAAAAAAACGATACAACTATTAAAGCTGTACCGTTTTCTATGTGATTTGATATTTTTATATTCCTTTTTTAATAGCCTAAATCTTCCCCAACTATTATTACATTTATATCAGTAGCAGTAGGCTTCTTCCTAATAATTGTAGTTACATTACAAATACGTGTACTACCTGAGCAATCCATACAGACACCTGATTTGATACAGGGATTAGGAAAGTTAATACGCTTATTATTCATTGGGGCAGCATAACATTCTATTCTATCCATTGCTGCATCAACATCTTTTGCTATTTTATTAACACCTGCTATCACGATAACTTTTTTGGGCCCGAATATCATAGCACTCACTCTATTCCCAGAACCATCAACATTAACCAACTTACCATCTAAGGTTACTGCATTTGTACTGCTTATAAAGCAATCACAGGTTTGTTGTTTAATCCGCATCCCAAATTTTTCTTCAGCACTAAGTGATGGATCACTATGATCAAAAATCTCCTTGCCACTTTTACGTATTTCCTCTAACGCACCCATCTCATTTACGGTCATTGATGTTCCAAGACCAATACTTTTACTGTCTTCAATCAATTCAAGTACTTTTTTCGTTGCTTCTTCCTTCGTTGCAACATATACGGCTTTAAAATTATTCTTAGTTAAAGCGTCTACAACTTTTCCGCCCAAAATTTCATTATGCCAGTTCTTAGGCATTATAATACCCCTCCTCGTATAACTAAAAATGTTTTCTCTACTCTACATAATAAACTAATCACATTAATATATCTGTAAACAAGTTTACAGATATATTAACTTTCTTTAATAATATAATACTTCTTCTCTTTTAGTAGTATTTGTTTCGTTATTAACTTCTGAAGAGACTTAGAGACCATAACCCTCGACGCTCCAACCATAGAAGCTATTTCTTCTTGTGTAAGCCTTATTTTAATCCGCGTACCCTTATCGCATGGTTCGCCATATTCTCTCGCCATCTGCCTGAAAAACCCAATTACTTTTTCCGGAGTTGTTTGGGTATTTAATTCTAAAATCTTTTCCCAGTTTTTATAAATCTGGTTGCTAAGATTTACAATAAGCTCCCAAGCTAAATCAGGATTTTTTTTAACAAGCTGTTCTAACATATTCCGCGATAGGTAGCACACTTTAACATTCTCTAAGGCTATCGCTGTTACCGGATGAAATGATATGGAGCGAAAAAGAGTACTTTCACCAAGAATCTCGCCTGCGTTAATAACATGGACCACAGACTCCTCACCATCTTCTGTCAATTTCGTCAGTTTGATAGTCCCCTCTTTTACAATATAGCAGGAATCAGCAATATCACCTTGTTTAAAAAGAAAATCACCCTTTTTTAATTCTTTGGTAATTGAGACAATACAAACTGGTTTAAATATAGCGTTATCTAGACCTGAAAACACAGGTTTCTTTTGTAGGTCGTTCATGTCGCTCATATCGTTCATGTCTTTACCACTCCCATGATAAATGTAATAGTTAATTTATTATTACCTATTATATTTCCGAAGTCAACAAAGTTAACGTTGATACAAGAATAACATTTAGCATTCTGTTAACTTATTAACAGAATGCTAAACACCATTCACTTATACTAATGTTAATCATTACGAAACATAGATTAATTGCGTTTGTGTCACTTAAACGCTAGACTTAATTATATCGTATGGTTAATAATAACTAAAACAACCTTTTAGACTGAATGTAAATCGGCTTTACAAAACAAAAAAAGAAAGAGAGGTAAATAAACATGAATTTTGACTTAAACGAGGAACAAAAAATGCTTCAGAAAATGGTAAGAGAATTTACAGAGAAGGAAGTAGCCCACCTAGATGAGAAAATGGATAAATCCGGGGAATTTCCTTATGAATTAATGAAAAAATTAGCCGACAATGGGTTTTACGGGATTCCCTATGCAGAAAAATACGGCGGTGCCGGAGGAGATGAGCTCAGCGGAGCTTTGACTCTAATGGAGTTAGCCAAAGGCAGCATGAGTGTAGCGTTTACATTAGCTACGCATTGGGTTCCTGCGAATGCGCTGAATAATTTTGGTACAGAGGAGCAGAAACAAAAGTATCTTGTGCCCATGCTGACAGGAGAAAAGTTAGGAGCCTTTGCTTTAACTGAACCCGGGGCAGGTTCTGACTCCGCCGGTATCGTAAGTACTGGCACCGCGGACGAAGATGTATGGGTATTAAATGGTAATAAAGTATTTATCACAAATGGTGGAGTTTCTGATATTTATGTCATCTGTGTAAAAACAGATAAAACAAAGGGAGCAAAGGGAATATCTGCTTTTATAGTAGAAAAGGGAACTCCCGGGTTTTCAATAGGCAAGAAAGAAGATAAAATGGGCTGCCGCGGTTCTAGTACTACTGAATTAATAATGAAGGACTGCCGCGTTCCTAAGGAAAACATGATAGGTAATGAGGGAGAAGGATTTAAGATAGCCATGTCTATCTTGGAAAAAGGCAGAATGGCCTTCGGGGCTCTAGGTATCGGAATTTCTGAGGCATGCTTAAGCGTAGCCAAAAAATATGCAAACGAGAGACAAGCTTTTGGTAAGCCAATCGCTTCCTTCCAAGCAATTCAGTTTATTATTGCAAATATGGCTATGGAAATTGAGCTCTCCAAGGCACTATTGCAAAAGGTTGCCAGCATGTATGAAAAAGGCGAAAAGTGCGGGACCGAAGCTGCCATGCTAAAGGTCTTCACCTCGGAAATGGCCATGAAAGCAGCCAAAGATGCAATCCAGGTATTAGGTGGTTATGGATACACCAGGGATTATCCACCAGAAAGATATCTGCGTGATGCCAAGTTCTTAGAAATAGCCGAGGGAGCCAACGAAGTCCTTCGTTTCGTAATAGGTAGTACTATATTAAGGGGATAAAAAACCCCTTGTAATGGAAGGAGTGAGCATATGGAGATTCTCGTATGCATCAAACAAGTACCCGACCCAACTGTTGAGGTACGTATTGATCCTAAAACCAAGAACCTTGTACGGGAAGGAATTGTCGGGGTTATCAATCCATATGACAAGAATGCCCTGGAAGAGGCTATCCGGATCAAAGAAAGTCAGGGAGGAAAAGTAACCGTGATCAGCATGGGACCGCCTCAGGTCAAAGAGTCCTTGCGGGAAGCTTTGGCCATGGGCGCAGATGAGGCTATCCTCCTCAGTGACCGGGAATTTGGTGGTGCCGATACCTTAGCAACGTCTTATGTTTTAGCACAAGCTATCAAAAAGCTAGGTAAAGTAGATATTATTCTCTTTGGTAAGAATGCCGTAGATGCAGATACTGGACAGGTCGGACCCATTGTAGCCGAGAAATTAGGCCTCCCGCAAATAACATTTGCAAGTAAAATATCAGTAGATGGTAATATTCTTTTGGTAGATAGGCATCTAGAGGAAGCTACTGAAACAATCAAGGTCACCCTCCCTGCCGTAATTACAGCTTGTAAAGAGTTGAATGAACCGCGTTACCCCAATCCTCTCAAGATTATGAAAGCTGCTAGAAAAGAAATTACTGTCTGGGGTAAGACTGATATCCAGGTTGATGCAGCAAAGCTTGGCTTAAAAGGTTCACCAACTTGTGTTTTGGAAATATTCAGTCCATCGAAGAGCACACAAGTCAAGATACTAAACGGTTCTCCCGAAGAGGCATCACAAGCATTATTTACTGTGCTCCGGGAAGATAAAGTTATATAAGGAGGTGTATAAGGAATGGTAAATAGTGCATTGGAAAGAAATGGGATATGGATATTTGCTGAACTGCAACAAGGTAAATTAGCTAATGTTTCCTTAGAGCTTTTGGGCAAAGCCAAAGAATTTACTATAAAACAAGATAGCAAGCTCACTGCAGTCCTCTTAGGCAATAATGTAAAGGGCTTAGCTCAAGAGTTAATATTCCACGGAGCTGATCGGGTTATCCTGTTGGATTCACCTGTTTTAGCCGAATATAAAACACGAACCTACGCTCAAGCCATAGCAGACTTAGCTAAGGAGGAAGAGCCTTCTATCCTGCTTTTTGGGGCAACTTCATTAGGTAAAGACTTGGCACCACGGGTTATGGCTAAGCTGGAAACAGGGTTGACTGCTGATTGTCTGGAACTAGAACTTGATGAAAACGGCATTCTGGTACAGACCAAGCCATCCTATGGTGGTAATATAATGTGCAAGATCATCTGCCCAGAAAGCAGGCCGCAAATGGCAACAGTACGACCCAAGGTTTTCGCTGTCCCACCCAGGGACGAAAAACTTAGTGGTGAGATTATATGCCCAAATATAACATTGCACGATGATAAGCAAGTCAGCTTTGTCAGCAGGGTGCAAGCAGTTCTTGAGGGTCCCAATATTGAAGAAGCCGAGATAATTGTAGCCGGAGGTAGGGGCATAGAAACTGAAGATAACTTCAAGCTAATGGAGGAATTAGCAGGGGTCTTAGGCGGCTGCATCGGTGTAACTAGGCCTCTTGTTGATGCAGGATGGGCACCGCACTCTCTCCAAATAGGTCAAAGCGGTAAAACTGTTAAGCCAAAGTTGATTATTACCTGCGGTATCTCGGGTTCTGTTCAGTTTAGTGTCGGTATGCAAAAGGCTGATTGTATAGTAGCAATAGATAAGGATCCCGATGCACCAATTTTCAGTATCGCTAATTATGGAATTGTCGGAAAAATAGAAGACATTCTACCCAATTTGATTAAAACTTTTAGAACTTAAACTTAACAAGTAAAATGATAATTTAAATACCATTTCAGCAGGGAAATCATGATATGACTCCCTGCTATACTTGTGTATAATAGATAGCAACTTGAACGTTTAATAGTACGCAATTAAGAG
>PHAD01000056.1 GCA_002841595.1 Firmicutes bacterium HGW-Firmicutes-12 | reverse complement strand
AAGGCGAATAAGGTATCATCTTTTCCTATCCCAACGTTCTCTCCAGGATGTATCTTTGTACCTCTTTGCCTTACAAGGATGTTCCCCGCTTTTACAAGCTGACCGTCAAATCTCTTTACACCAAGTCTTTGAGCCGCACTATCACGACCGTTCCTGGAACTACCTACCCCTTTTTTATGAGCAAATAACTGCAAGTTCATTTTGAACAGCATTTATTCCACCTCCCTCTTCATAACTTTGAGATATTTTTGATATTCTTTTTCAATACTATTAAGTCCAAGCTCCATGGTATGAATGACTATCTCGGCAGCACGCCTTTCATCATTCGACAGGTTATTAGGAAGCCAGCATTCGAGATACCCATGATCGTCAATTCTCCACTTAGGCTTGTTGGTTAAATACGTATCTAATCCTAACAAAGCAGTCTGCGTCAATACTGATACGGCAGCACAAACCAGATCATATCCAGGCTCACCCATTTCTGCATGTCCTTCAACTACATAACCCTTATATTCAACTTGAACTTCTTTTTCACCGTTAACATAAACCGATGAATTATAGTAGATAACTGCTTTAATCATTAGACCTCAATTTTTTCAACTATTACACGGCTGAAGGGTTGACGATGGCCTTGAGTTCTGCGATATTTCTTTTTAGCCTTGTATTTGAAAACCAGGATTTTGTCTCCCTTACCATGCTCCAGCACTTTTAAAACCGCCTTAGCACCTTCAATTAGAGGCTTACCAACAACAACTTCATCATCCTTTACTACTGCTAGAACCTTAGTGATTTCAATGGTCTCGCCTTGCTCTATATCCAGCTTTTCAACCTTGAGGATATCACCTTCTTGGACTTTGAACTGTTTACCACCAGTTTCAATAATTGCATACATTTTTTGTACACCTCCCTGACCTAGACTCGCCATCTCCTAGGTAGTACCTGCGGAAAAACTTCAGGTGCATTTAAAAACCCGGATTGTGCGGTTTGGCAGGCATATTAAGCCTACATTACGGTATTTTATTATATTTTTACTGAAAAGTCAATAGAATGGGCTAAGCATATAATTTATTCAAGGAATATTATAGCCTTCTAATTATTTTAATGATCATTTCTACTCTATTAAACGGAGTAATAAAATAGAATCCTCCAACTCTATCTTTCATTCTCTTAGCAATATCTACCGCTATTTCAATCCCCAAATCCTCGGCCTCTTCCCTGCGCATATCGGGATTAAACTTAGCGATAATCTCTTCAGGTATTCTAATTCCAGCCACTTCATTATTCAAAAATTGTGCGTTTCTATAGCTTACAACCGGCATAATACCCCCGAGTATTTTCATTCTATTTTGTTCTTCAATCCCGGACAATAGATTTATTATCGCCTCATCATAAATTGGTTGGGTTAGAAAAAAGTTTGCTCCTCTATCTATCTTCTTAAGCATTCTACCTAGTTCAATTTCTGGTTTTACAGCGTTTAGATTTAATGCACCGGCGATATTAAGCGGCTCTTCCGAAAACTGCTCTTTATTCATTATTGATATTAGTTCCATCAGCTTAAAAGAATTAAGATTAAAGACCTCTTTTATATCATTTTTGTCCGCAGTTGCTACCGGGTCCCCCGTTACCGCCAAGACATTTCTAATATTTTCAATATAACCGGCCAAGAGTGCTGATTTTAAAGCATTAAGATTCCTATCCCGGCAACAGACATGAGGCATCGCCTCGATACCCGCTTCTCGTTTAATTCTGGCAGCCATCATAATGGAATCGACTCTGGCTCTGCCCATCGGGGAATCTGCGACAGTTATCAAATCAACCCCATTATCTTTACATATCCTAGCATTGTGCATGATCAATTCGACCTCAGCATTAAACGGTGGATCTAATTCTACCGCAATAACAAAGCGACCTTTCTTAATCTTTTCTGTCAGCCCGTCGGTTTTCTTCTCATAGATATAGGGTTTAATTCTTTCAGTTGCTTTCTGCTCATCCACACATATTTCAGGAATTGGTTTTATCATTTCTACCATTTTCTCAATATGTGCCGGCGTTGTACCGCAGCACCCGCCTAGTATCTTTACTCCCAGCTTACTTATATCTTTCATTTTTTCAGCAAAATAATCAGGGTTTTGAATATACACAGTTCTTTCATGGATTATCTCAGGATATCCGGCATTTGGGGCTACCGCCATCACACCTGTAAAGCTTTTTTTCTTCAAATAATTATACATATGTCCAGGGCCTACACTACAATTAAAGCCATAAGCATCTATATTTTTATAGTTTTCAACCTCTTTTAAGATACTTTTGCTATTTATTCCTCTTCTAGTGTAGCCTTCCGGATTAATCGCGAATTGTGTCACAACAAATACAGAGCTGTCTTTTGCTTTAATATGTTTCACGGTTTCTAAAAGATAATGAGCATCACTGAAGGTTTCGAAAATAATGATCTTTACTTTCATATCCAAAAAAACATCGACAATATTCTTATATTCATTGATAACAACTTCATAATCAAGATCAATTTTATCGATTGTTTCAGGAAGTGGTCCTATACTTGCTGCGACAAATATATTCTTTCCTTGCGCAGCCTTGTTTGCAATTTGTACACCAGCCTGGATTATCTTCTTAACTTGCAAAAAAGGAATATCTAAAACCATACTGTTTGCAGAAAAAGTATTTGTCTTTATGAGCTTAGCCCCAGCACTGATGTATTCCTTATGAATTTTTTCAATAATTTCGGGTTCATTGAGATTGGCAAATTCGGGTGTCGCATTATATTTACCGGTGACCTGTGCATAATACGTTCCCATCGCACCATCAGTTATAAGTACATTATTTTTCAAGTAATCTCTAATCATTTCTGCCCACCTTTATGTCCGCTAATATGTCAGTCCTCAGTATCGCCCTCTTGATATAGCGGGGCTATACTATACCCATCAACTGAATGCTGCTCTGTATCCTTTAGAACGAGCCTAACCCCTAGTTCCTCTTCAAAAATATGTTGTTGGCAGCCATTTTGGCCTACTATTATTTTATTTACCAAAGGATGTGCCGTAACAACTAATGTATCAGCTGTTAACACAGCAGCACTATTGCGTAGATCCTTTTTAAGTCTAATACATACAGTCTCTTCGGAGAGTATCTTTCCTTTGCCCTCACAAAGCGGACATTTTTTCTCTAGTATACTGCTTAGTGAATGTCCTACCTTCTTTCGGGTCATCTCCACTAAACCTAACTGAGTAATACCTAGAACATGTACCTTCATCTTATCAGCCTTGATTTTCTCTTCTATAATTCGTAATATTTTTTCACGATGTTCACTGTTTTGCATATCTATAAAATCAACAATAATTATTCCACCAATATTTCGTAATCTTATCTGACGTGATATTTCTATGGCTGCCTCGGTATTAGTTTTCAAAACTGTATCTGCCAAATCAGTACTTCCTACAAATTTTCCTGTATTAACATCAAAGGCTGTAAGTGCTTCTGTCTCATCTATAACTAAATATCCACCGCTTTTGAGCCAGACTTTTCTCTTTAAGGCCTGATTAATCTCCTGATCAATAGCATACTTTTCAAACAAATTAACCGTATCACTCAAGAAAACCCTATTCTTTAAAGATACATCCATAACATCCAGGTAGTCTATAACCTTTTCCATTACTACACGACTGTTTACACTTAGCTTCTGAACATCATCAGCAAAAACATCTCTAAGTATGCGTTGAACTAAGGCTAAATCCTTATGAATCATAGCCGGGCCAGAAAGTTGCTGGATACGTTGCTTAATACGCTGACAAATCTTCATCAAACTATCAATGTCCTGCTCTAAGTCTTCATGAGATGCTCCCTCGGCTACAGTCCTGATAATGATCCCCATACACTCAGGTTTTATTTCTTCAGCAATTCCCTTAAGTCTCTCTCTTTCACTATCTGATGTTATTCGTTTGGATATTCCAATATAATCCACAGTAGGCATTAATACTAGATAACGTCCAGGAACTGTTAATTGTGTTGTCACTCTTGCCCCTTTGTTTCCTACCGCTTCTTTAGAAATCTGCACAACAATTTCTTGGCCCTCTTTAATAATGTCACGGATATTAGGTCTTATTCCCTCCGTCAAGGCAAATGAGACTCCATTTTCTTGCCAATTATTATAAGCTAGGGCATCATCTACATATAAGAATGCATTCTTTTCTAATCCGATATCAACAAACGCTGCCTGCATACCCGGTAACACATTTCTTACAACACCTTTATAGATGTTACCGACCAGTCTTTTGTCTGGCTCCCTTTCAATGTATATCTCGACAAGATTTCCCTCTTCCAGTACGGCTATTTTTGTGTCATCATCTGCAACCTGCATTAGTATTTCTTTATACATCCAGTCAAACCTCCACAATACATTTATCAACGATTTGCAAGTTTCACTTAAATTTCAAGAGGTGTTTTGATGGCTGCCTCCTCGCGTACATACAATCCTAATCTATGTATCTGTAATCCTTCTCGTAAATAAAGATCACCTGTTTTCCTCAGCATTTCTACTACTTCTTCAGGTCTGATGTTACCCTCACTTCCCGTTTGAACATCAATTTGAAGAATTATGTAGTCTTCATCTAATCTTCCTTCTAGTTTATAGATCCCATTTTTTATGTCAACTTGTCTTTTCCCTTTCTTTCCGTCACGAGTAACAATAAAAGTAGGTTGTACCATAGCCTTTTGTATAAGCTGCTCAAGTTCACTCGCTTCCATTTTTTCAGCCAATGGTACATAGACGCGATAACGAGCCATGTTAATTTGAGCCGTCAAGCTTCGTGTGCGCGTTTGCAGCTGTCTAATTTCCATTATTTCTATTCCACTTGGTACAGCTACGTCCAATCTTTCTCTTAACTGGTCAAGGGGGAATTCCTCCCTGAGCTCTACATCCAAATATTCTGCATCACTCGTTATTCCCACTGCCAAAGCAGAACCAAAGGAAACCTTAGGATGGGGGTTAAAGCCTTCCGAAAAGGCCATTGGTAATCCTGCCCTGCGAAATATTCTTTCAATCGTTCTTAAAAGATCAAGATGAGACATGAACCGTCCAGCACTTGTCTTCCTATATTTTATCCGTACCAGCATTCGCCTTCCTCACTTCCTTTCCAATACCATACTTACGCCCAAGTCTTGGCATATTCCACAAGTGGTACAGCTCTGGTACCGGCAATCCTCTGTTGCAACAGTTTGATAAGCTTTTTCTCGTTCCTGCCACAGATATGCTTTCGTTACTCCCATATTAAGATGTTCCCAAGGTAGCTTTCTATCAAATTCTTCTGATATATTAGCTAATTCTTGCGGCTCCATATTTAGTTCTTGAAAAGCCTCTAACCAAAGATTGTAACGAAAATGTTCCGACCAGCTATCAAACTTACAGCCTTTTTCCCAAGCCTTCAACAATAACTCATTGAGCCGTCGATCTCCTCGGGCAAATACAGCCTCGAGTATACTTAACTCAGCTTCGTGATAATTATAGTTAATCCGCCTATCCTTTATTTTTTCCTTTATATAACGTTGTTTCTCTTTTAATTGTTCCAGAGTATCTTGCTTTTCCCATTGAAATGGAGTATTAGCTTTGGGGACAAAGGAAGATACACTAATGGTTATTTTCGCCTGACGTGTTCTCCCACCTTCTCGCAATATACGCATACCGTTATGTAATACCTTATAGGCTAGATCCACAATCCCATCTAGATCCAAAAAAGTCTCCGTAGGTAATCCTATCATAAAATAAAGCTTTATCTGAGTCCAACCAGCCTCGAAGGCAGCCGTAGTAACTTCCATAAGGTTTTCTTCCGTTACACCCTTATTTATAACATCACGCAGTCGTTGCGTACCTGCTTCGGGAGCAAAAGTTAACCCTGTTTTTCTAACACGCTGTACTTCCTTCGCCAACTCCAACGAAAACGCGTCTACTCGCAGGGAAGGTAAAGAAATACCTATTCTATCTTGTTCGTATTTATCCAGCATTGATTTAAGCAATGGTTTAATATTAGAATGATCACTGGTACTAAGAGAGGTAAGGGATATTTCATTATATCCTGTAGCTTTAATTAGTTCCTTAGCTTGCCTCTCCAAAACTTCAGAACTTCTTTCTCGGACTGGACGATATATCATCCCGGCTTGACAAAAGCGGCATCCTCTCGTACAGCCACGTAACACTTCTAGCATTATTCGGTCATGGACCACTTCAGTATACGGTACAAGCGGCTTTAATGGGAAGTAGGCCTTGTCCAAATCCTGCACAACCCTTTTGACAACACGTCGCGGAACATCTGGTTTAGTCGGTTGAACCTCAATTAGAACACCATCAACATATATGGGCTTATAAAATGAAGGAACATATACACCCTTTATTGCCGCTAGTTCCTTTAAGAGTATTTTCTTATCCTGCCTACCATTGTGCTTCTCACGATGACTAGATATAGTCTCAAAAACCTCAAGAATTACCTCTTCCCCTTCACCTAAAACAAAAAAGTCAAAGAAATCAGCCAAGGGCTCCGGGTTATATGCACAAGGACCTCCGCCCATTATCAGAGGGTATTCATTCTTGCGTTCATTAGCTTTAAGTGGTATTTTACCGAGATCAAGCATGTTGAGGATATTCGTATAACTCATTTCGTATTGAAGAGTGATTCCTATACAATCAAATTCTGCAATAGGCCGATACGATTCCAAGCTAAACAAGGGAATATCTCTTTCCCTTAAGGCTTGTTCCATATCAGTCCACGGAGAAAAAACCCGCTCCATCAAATATTGGGGTTGTTCATTTACCAAATGATAAAGGATTCTTAATCCCAAATGAGACATTCCTATCTCGTATAAATCGGGAAAAGCAAATAAGGTCCTCAGTTTGACCTTGTTCCATTCCTTTTTGACAGAATTATACTCTGTACCTACATAACGCAATGGTTTATTAACTCTTGATAGTATTTCGTTTTCTAATATGCTTTTTAAATCTTTCAATCTTTTATGCTTCCTCCGTGCTTCATATATTAATTCTTATTAGTATTATAACTGTTATTATTATCCTTTTAAAATATATAATTCGCTTTTTATCTTAGTAACGCCTGCTTAGAGTAAAAAATAAACTATATTTTTTCTGTACTCTGAATAAAAAGTTGAGCCGGATCAAGCGCTTCGCCTTCTTTGCTTATACGAAAAAATAATTGATATTCAAGGGCTTTCCCAGTTTTACCAACTTTAGCAATAACCTGACCCCTAGTCACCTCGTCATTTAAGTTAACAAGAATCTCCTCGCAATGTCCATAAGTAAAAACCAGTCCACCCTGATTTTGTATCTCAACAACACGTCCATTTTTCTCCTCATTCGCTAGACGTATCACCGTCCCAGCCATGGCAGATTTTACCGGTGTTCCCTCCGAAGTCTTAATGATAATACCATCATGAAAACTGTCGATATTACCATCTTCCATCAGCCAGCCAAACGGCTTGCTTATCTGTCCGGATACAGGGATAGCTATAAGCCCAGGATTTTCAGTGAATTTTGAGGCTTCGAATGCGGCCCTTTCAAAAGTATCACCCCATAATCCCACTTCATTGAAAAATCTTAATACTGGAGTTATGTTATAATCCTCACTAAACCATCCTCGGATTTTTGCCTGTACTGGTTTCACTATCGGTGCATTCAACTGAAAAATACCCCATATGAATAGAAATATTAGCAGAGAAATACCACTTTGCCAAAGAAGTTTTTTCCAAGGTCGATTAGGCTTTTTGTTTTCATAGGGGCTTTTAGATTTTCTCGAACCACGCTGTATATTATAAATCTCTCCAGGCTCCCATAATTTTCCCACACAATCACCCTCTTTAATAGCTTTTTACATAATACTAAAATATATTGTCCCAGCTAAGAGAATATGACTTCTTTACTAGGTAAAAGATAATTGACTTACTTTCTATATATAGTAGAATAAAATGAAGCTGGAGGTGTTCTAATGTCTACTTTTCTTGATACAATAAAACATAATGTCATTATCGGTGATGGTGCTATAGGTTCAATGCTTGTTAAACACGGGCTAGGGCCTGGTGAAAACCCAGAATTATGGATGCTTTCCCATCCGGAAGAATTGAAAAGTATTCACCGTTCCTACCTAAATGCCGGTGCGCGGGTTATTCAAACTAATACCTTTGGCGCTAATCGTCTGAAACTTAGCGAATATAATTCATCTTCAAGGGTACGGGAGATTAATATTACAGCTGCCCGCTACGTCCGGGAAGTTGTCGAGGACAAAGCCTTTGTTGCCGGTATTATTGGTCCTACCGGCCATTTTCCATCACCTTTAGGCGATATAGATTGGACTGACCTAGTAGATGTTTTCAAAGAACAAAGTATTGCTTTAGAAGAAGGTGGAGTAGATTTCATCTTCCTCGAAACCTTCTCTGATCTAGGGGAAATACGTGCAGCTCTTTTTGCAGCTAAAAACTATACTTCGCTGCCTGTAGCCTGCTCCTTAACCTATACAAACGGACGGACCCTTACCGGAACAACGCCTACGATTGCAGCTGCAGTATTATCCTCGCTCGGAGCTGATATAATAGGAGCAAATTGCTCCACCGGACCTAAAGAACTACTTGATGTTATGAAAGAATATCGTGCCGCGACAACCCTACCTCTGCTAGTGGAACCGAATGCCGGAATGCCTGAATTGATTAATGGAGAGACCGTTTATAACGAACACCCCGAAACCTTTGCTTCCTTTGTCGAGCCTTTTCGACAGGCTGGTGTGAACCTGATAGGGTCCTGCTGTGGCAGTACTCCAGAACATACCAGGGCTATGGTCAAAGCCCTTTCATCTTCAGGGCCTATCACTACCTCAATCCCAAATTCAACACCAACTCTATTAGCGAGCCGTTCGAAGATTGTTGCCCTTGGCAGTCATACTTTACCGCTAATAATTGGCGAGAGAATTAACCCAACAGCCCGTAAGGCTATAGCGCAAGCTTTTCGCGATAATAACTGGGATATGATTACTCAAGAAGGCTTTGCTCAGGTTGAAGCAGGTGCAGAACTGCTGGATCTAAATGTGGGTGTACCGGGCTTAGATGAAGGTGTTCTATTGAAGCACGGCGTACGGCAACTGCAAATGGCCCTAGATATACCTCTGGTTCTTGACTGTACGCAAAAAGAAGCACTTGAAAAGGGCTTGCAGGAATATCAAGGTCGTGCTCTGATTAATTCAGTGAACGGAGAAGAAAGAAGCTTAAGATCGATCCTGCCTCTAGCTAAAAAATATGGTGCTGCTGTGCTAGGCTTATGTCTTGATGATAGAGGTATCCCGGAAAAAGCTGAGGAGCGCCTGGAAATAGCTAAAACAATTGTTCAACGCGCCCTAGAGTATGGTTTGAAAAAAGAAGATATAGTTATCGACTGCCTTGTCCTAACTGCCGCAGCCTCACCCAAACTCTCTATGGAGACAGTTCGGGCCATTTCGCTGGTTAAAAAAGAGCTCGGAGTAGCCACCGCACTCGGTTTAAGTAATGTTTCTCACGGCCTGCCTCAACGCACTTGGCTAAACTCGGCCTTTTTAGCCCTTACTTTGGGAGCAGGATTAGATGCCGCTATTGCTAACCCTTCCGATAATCGAATAAAAGAAACCATCAACGCTACCGCCCTATTAACCGGACGTGATGAAGGGGCAACTAATTACTTAATTAAGGCAGGTAAACCCTCTTTGCTAATGCCTGTAACCAGTAATAATACTGACAAAGGCGTTTCTCTAGAAGCACTGGAATCATTAATTTTCCATGGTCAACAAGAGCCCCTTATCCCCTTAATACAAGAACTCCTATCGAAACATGATATGCTAACAATAATTAATAAAGGTATCCTGCCCTCCTTAGAAAAGATTGGAGATCTCTTTGCTAGTGGAGAAGTCTTTCTTCCTCAACTTATTATGTCCGGCGATTCCGCCAAACTAGCTTTTGCATATCTCAAGGAGAACTTCCCTGACAATTCCCTAGAAGAAAAAGGGACTATTGTCATAGGTACTGTCCGTGGTGATATTCATGATATAGGTAAGAACATCACTGCTGCTGTTCTAGAAAACCACGGTTATAAAGTGATCGACCTCGGGAAAAATGTTTCAGGTGAAGAGTTTCTAGCAGCCGCTATTCGCGAAAACGCTCATGTTGTAGGTCTAAGTGCATTAATGACCACCACCATGGTGGAAATGGGCCCTATTGTCGAAATGATTAAAAACCAGAATAGCTATATAAAGGTTATTATTGGAGGTGCAGTAGTTACTGCAGATTTTGCCCGGCAGATAAATGCCGATGGTTATGGGAAAGATGCTGTTGAAGCTGTCAAATTAGTAGAGTCTTTATTAAGTAAACCCTAACTCTCAACTTGACACACCTAATAATATTCCCTATATTATGTATAGTTAATTATATTTTACTTGCTATTAATGCACACGAAATAAATCGTAGCAAATATATATATAGAATAAAAAGTGGAGGTAAAAATGATTACGGTAATGGTTTTTTGTACAGACACAAAACGTCGTAATAAAATAACCTCACTTATACAGACGATGGGCATGACAGTGGTAGCCGAGGCATCCGATGGGCCCCAAGCTCTCCGCTTAATTCGTAGCTCTATGCCCCATCTCGTTATTATAGATGTGGAAAAATATGATTATAATGAAATGGAAACAGCTAGTATCATCGCCAAAGAAAAAATAGCCCCCATAATCTTAGTAACATATCCTTATCAGCAGAATATACTTGACGCCATCACTGAAGAATATGTTATGTCTTATTTAATTAAACCACTCAACAAATGGGCTCTGGAGTCTGCTGTACACACAGCCCTAGCAAGCTTTCGTAAAATGGAAAATAAAGAATTAGAAATCAATAAACTTAAAGATACTTTGGAAACTCGCAAGCTTGTAGAAAAAGCCAAATATATTGTAATGCGTGATTATAAGCTTTCTGAGACAGATGCTTTTAGACTTATTCAAAAACAAAGCATGGATCGAGGGATGCCTATGAAGAATATCGCTGATGCAATTCTACTTAATGATGAAATGAAGCGCAGTAAATAAAGCTTCTGATATTCATCGATTCCTCATTAGTGATGGGCCATGTATTCAATATATTTTAGTTACCTCTCTTTAAATTATCCTGACATTTTGTTATGATATACTCGATACAATGACGTATCGTTTTTGCGGACAAAGATGTCCACAATCAAGCCTTCAAAGGCTTTATTGTGGACGTTTTTTTTTACAATTTATATCACTCATATTTATTGAAAGGGGAAATTCAATTGAAGAAAAAATTATTAATCTTTACTTGTTTCTTTTTACTCGTATCCTTACTCATTCCCAGTTTTGCACTGGCAGCTGAAGCGGAGATAGACACAGGCGATACCACCTTCATCCTTATGTGCGCTGCCCTTGTAATGTTAATGACTCCTGGTTTAGCTCTCTTTTATGGAGGAATGGTTCGAAAGAAAAATGTTCTAAGCACTATTATGCAAAGCTTTTTTGTTATAGCAATTATATCTATCCAATGGGTTTTGATTGGATATTCTCTTGCCTTCGGAACTGATCACTTCCATCTCATCGGTTCTCTAGAATGGATGGGTTTTATAGGTGTAGGTATGCTCCCTAATCCTGACTATGCTGCCACAATACCCCATCAAGCTTTCGCAACCTTCCAGCTTATGTTTGCTATCATTACGCCAGCTCTTATTTCTGGAGCATTTGCTGAAAGAATGAAGTTCTCAGCTTTTGTACTTTTTACTTTGCTTTGGGCAACCTTCGTTTATGATCCTCTCGCCCACTGGGTTTGGGGAGTAGATGGCTGGCTGAGAAATTTAGGTGCTCTTGACTTTGCCGGTGGCAATGTTGTTCATATTAGTTCAGGTGTTTCCGGCTTAGTAGCTGCTTATGTTTTG
Source organism: Firmicutes bacterium HGW-Firmicutes-12 (assembly GCA_002841595.1). Taxonomy (GTDB): domain Bacteria; phylum Bacillota; class Peptococcia; order DRI-13; family PHAD01; genus PHAD01. The sequence goes on along the minus strand of PHAD01000056.1, from coordinate 3,926 downwards.
GGTAAACGAAAAGGTTTAGGTACAGAATCCCTCCTACCGCATAATATCCCTATGACTATTATGGGAGCCGGTTTCCTTTGGTTTGGGTGGTTTGGCTTTAACGCCGGAAGTGCACTAACTGCAGGTAGCCTTGCTGCAAGTGCTTTCCTCGTAACTAACACTTCTGCGGCGGCTGCCGCTATCTCTTGGGTAGTATGTGAAAAATTACATCATGGCAAAGCAACCGCCTTGGGCGCTGTCAGCGGTGCGGTAGCCGGTCTTGTTTCTATTACACCGGCTTCAGGTTTTGTTGATCCGCTTTCTGCTATTATGATTGGTCTAACCGCCGGAATAATCTGTTACCTCGCAGTTGCTATCGTAAAATTCAAGCTTGGCTACGACGATTCTCTGGATGCTTTCGGTATCCACGGTGTAGGTGGCGCTTGGGGCTGTATTGCTACAGGCATTTTCGCTTCAACAGCAATAAATGAAGCCGGGTCTAACGGCCTTATCTTCGGTAACCCGCAACTGGTCTTTACACAAATCATCTCCTTAGTTGCAACAGTCGCTTTTGCGGGCATTATGACCTATATAATACTTAAAATTGTTAGCTTCATATGTAATGGTCTCAGAGTAAGCGAAAAAGATGAAGATACTGGCTTAGATTTAACCCAGCATGGCGAAGATGCTTATGAAAGTGCCGCTTGGGGAACAAGTACAATCTAAATAAATAATTTACAAGGGGGTTTCTTCAATGAAAAAAGTAGAATGTATTATTAGACCTACAAAACTAGATGATGTTACAGAGGCACTAAATGAATATGGTATTCACGGGATGACCGTCACGCAAGTCATGGGCTGCGGCTCCCAAAAAGGTAGAAAAGAAATATATCGTGGCACCGCCTATGATATCCATCTCCTCCCCAAAATAAAAATAGAGGTCGTAGTTCCTGCCTTACAAGTTGAAGATATTATAAAAATAGTCCGAAATAGTGCAGCATCAGGAGAAATTGGAGATGGCAAGATCTTTATTTCAGATATTGAAAATGCAGTCCGTATTAGAACAGGAGAAAAAGGCCTAACTGCTATTTAATGATAGTATAAATTTTTTAGCATAATATAATTTAATAAACAGCTTGCCAAAGATAATGTAATGTTGCTAAAATATACCTACATGCACTATCACTATTTTTTAAGGGAGGTCTTTCTTTAATGCCTAACTTGACGGCTGAAGATGTCAAAAGACTAGTAGCTGAAAATAATATCAGATTTATTCGTTTACAATTCACCGATATACTTGGAGTACCAAAAAATGTTTCGATAACCGAAAACCAACTCGATAAGGCTCTAAATAATGAGCTTATGTTTGATGGTTCATCTATTGAAGGTTTTGTCCGTATTGAGGAGTCCGATATGTACCTATATCCAGACCCCAATACCTTTGTGATTTATCCGTGGCGTACTTCTGAAGAAGGCGGCGTAGCTCGACTAATTTGCGATATCTATAATCCAGATGGTACTCCTTTTGCTGGAGACCCTCGCCATGTATTACGCAACGCACTTAAAGAAGCCGCTGATATGGGCTACCAATTCTTAGTAGGACCGGAAGCAGAATTCTTTTTATTTCATACAGCTCCCGACGGTACACCTACTTTAGAAACCCATGATAAGGCCGGTTACTTTGACCTCTCACCTGTAGATTTAGGTGAAAATGCCCGCCGCGATATAGTTTTAACACTCGAAAAAATGGGTTTTGAAATAGAAACATCTCATCATGAAGTTGCCCCTGGCCAACACGAGATTGATTTTAAGTATTCTGATGCCCTTGATATAGCAGATAAAATCATCACCTTTAAAACAGTTGTAAGAACTATCGCCCAACGGCATGGTCTCCACGCTACCTTCATGGCCAAACCAATTTTTGGCGAAAACGGCAATGGTATGCATATGAATCAGTCCCTTTTCAAGGACGGTAAAAACTCCTTCTATGATCCGGATGCTCCTGACCAGCTAAGCGAAACTATGTTGCAGTATATCGCCGGTGTTCTTAAACATGCAAAAGCCATCTCTGCCGTTACTAATCCAACAGTAAACTCTTTTAAACGTCTAGTCCCCGGCTACGAAGCCCCTGTATATATTGCCTGGTCTTATCGGAACCGCAGTCCTCTCATCCGTATACCGGCCAAACGTGGTCTTTCTACCCGGATGGAACTCAGAAACCCCGACCCTACTTGCAATCCGTATTTAGCTTTTGCTGCAGTTCTAATGGCTGGTCTTGACGGTATTAAAAACAACCTCAAGCCACCTGCTCCGTGCGATAGGAATATTTATGAGATGACTCAGCTTGAGCGCTGGGATCTTGGTATAGGAAGCTTGCCAGGAATGCTGTCGGAAGCCTTAGAAGAATTATCTAAAGATGAGGTCATTAAACAGTCCTTAGGATCTCATGTTCTTAATCGTTACCTTGAAGCCAAATACCATGAATGGGATGACTATAGAACCAAAGTCCACCAATGGGAACTTGATTACTACCTCCCTCTTTTTTAATTTCTAATTACTTAAAAAGCTTCATCAAACAAAAAAATAAAGAACCTGAGGCAAAATACCTTGCTTCAGGTTCTTTTCCATTACTATAGCACTTTTTTCATATTTTACTAAATTTCACTCCTCGGTACAACATATTATAAGTAGCATAATTCTCTCCTTTACATATTATGAAAGTGCACCTTAAGCCTTGAGGACAATGTCGCCCTCTTGAAAAGGTCTTTTCCCTTTTCTTAGAGGGCTATTTTGATGAACTTAGGAGGGAGAGAATCTAAATGTGTGGAATATCAGGATGGATTGACTGGAATAAAGACCTCACTCAGCAAGAAGCTGTCATCAATAAAATGATGGCGGCCCTTATCCCCCGAGGCCCCGATGATTATGGAAAATGGCTTTCACTCCACTGTTGCTTCGGACATCGCCGCCTGAGTGTCGTAGACCCAGTTGGCGGTGCTCAACCAATGGTACGAATTCAAGGAAATAACAAATATGTTATCTGTTATAACGGTGAGCTTTATAACACACCTGAACTAAGGAGTTATTTACAAAGCAAGAATTATAAATTTCAAGGACATTCCGATACTGAAGCCCTGTTGTACTCCTATATGGAATGGGGCCCTCAATGTATTGAACGTTTAAATGGCATTTTTGCCATAGCAATCTGGGATGAATCCGAACAATCCCTTCTGCTGGCCAGAGATAGAATGGGTGTTAAGCCTCTTTTCTACGCGCCAGGGTATGACTCCTTAGTATTTGCCTCCGAACTAAAGGCAATGCTTTCTCACCCTGAAATATTACCAAACATTTCTGAAGAAGGTTTAGCAGAAATATTAATTATGGGTCCAGCCCGCACGCCTGGGCATGGTATTTATGAAGGTCTTAAGGAGGTGCGTCCTGGACATCTGCTAATTTTTAATAGAAACGGTTTAAAAGTCCGTAGTTACTGGGCCTTAACTAGCCAACCCCACTCGGATGATCTTAACACAACAGCCCAAAAGGTAAAATATTTGATGAAGGATACCGTTGAGCGACAATTGGTATCCGATGTGCCCGTCTGTACCCTTTTATCGGGTGGATTGGATTCCAGCACTATTACAGCCTTCGCTTCACTTGCCTTTAAAGAAAAAGGCTACGAGCCTCTTCATACCTATTCAATAGATTATAAAGATAACGATCTCTATTTTAAAGCCAGCGAATTTCAGCCGAACTCTGATTCCCCTTGGGCTAATAAGGTTTCTTCTTATCTTAATACTATTTCACACAATTGTGTTATTGACACCCCCCAATTAGTCTCTGCCTTGCATGATGCCACCTTAGCTAAAGACTTACCTGGTCAAGCCGATGTCGATGCCTCCTTGTTTCTATTTTGCCGCCAAGTAAAAAAAGGGGCCACAGTAGCCCTA
>PHAD01000055.1 GCA_002841595.1 Firmicutes bacterium HGW-Firmicutes-12 | reverse complement strand
GCAAATTTAGCTGTACTGATAATAGCTCTAATTTGCAATAGTATCTGGAGTGTCTGGCCTCAGGATAGTGGTTTTTTGCTACGTCTACTATATGCTGTTTTTGTGGTTGTTTTTACCGGGATGGGTTATATTGGTAGCCTACGTTATTTTAAAATTATATAGCTAAAGGGGGTTTCCAGTGAGGGATTGTCTTATTATTATTCCAACTTATAATGAGGAAGTAAACATCAAGAAAGTACTATCAGATATAAGAGAATTATATTCAAATATTGATACATTAGTTATTAATGATGGTTCAACTGATAATACAGAGAAAGTAGTACAAAATGAAAAGGTAATGTTAATATCGCTGCCCTATAACTTAGGGTATGGTGGGGCACTGCAGACAGGATACAAATATGCCGTATTGGCAGGTTATGAATATGTTATTCAAATAGATGGGGATGGACAACATGACCCGGAGGATATAAGGTTAATTATAGAGAAGATGCAAAAGGGAATTGATATAGTGATCGGCTCTCGTTTTCTAGGACGTGGTTCATATAAAACTAGCTTCATAAAAATAATAGCTATTAGGATTTTTCGGTCAATTATTAATATTTCCACTAAAGTTAAAATCACTGATCCTTCCTCAGGTCTGCAGGGTCTGTCTAAAAGGGCCTTCAGCTATTATGCTAAAATAGGCAATTTCCCACCCGATTACCCAGATGCGGATATCCTAATCCAAATGATTATTAACGGGTATAAAATAGTTGAATTTCCTGCTAATATAAGAGAAAGAAAACATGGGACGAGTATGCATGCTGGACTAAGACCTATTGTCTACTTCTTTAAACTTCTGGTTAGTATCCTTATAGTTTTATTACGTCCCAAGTCAGTAGTGGAGGGATAGCATGGGGTTAGCAACAAAAGGTTTCATTATTGTATTAGGATTGATTTTTGTTGGCGTAATAATACTTCTACTGGTAAAAAGAAAAATTAATGAACGACACTCTTTGTTTTGGCTTTTTGGTGCCATTATAATATTAATTCTTTCTACAATCCCAGAGATTTTAGCTGTAATCGCTAATCTGGTCGGTGTCGATTATCCGCCTGCTTTATTGTTTCTTATTGCAATACTTGTTATATTAGCTATAACCTTATATCAATCAATACAGATTTCCATATTGCAAGAACGTTTAAGGGAGTTAACACAGCAGATTGCAATTGACCGCATGAATAACTCCGTTATACAAAGACAAAAGGAGGAAGATTATGTTGAACAATAAGCAGATAATTGAAACTATCACTGGATTACTTGAGTTCGTTAAGAGCTTTTTTTACGTAATTCCGACAGAAGTATATATATTATCTATTTTTATTGTTCTACTTATTTTTATTCTGCTCTTTAATAATCAGAGAAAGAGGGCTAAAATATTACGAAATCAAATTGACGTATTGGAATCGATTTTTCGTAAACTTGATCTTTCCAGAGGAGTAGAAACAGTTATCTCCAGTCTGCTAGTGGCTTTCTCGTCACAGGTAACAGCTGAAGGCTACTATTTTTATATTAGGGACGATAAAAGTGAACAATTAATGCTAAAGGTAGTCAGGCATAAAGATGAAGCAGCGAGTCATTTATCAGATGTCCAAAGTAATAGGCGAATACCTGTTAATAAGGAGGTATATTCACCTCCCCTAATTCTTCCGCCGGAAGCTCAACCATCATCGGTAATGTTGGTTAAACATGGACAGGTTCCAATGCTAGCTATTCCGATAGAGGGCGGAAAAGGTCTTATAAATATTGGACCAACAAAAGACTTGTCTGCGCAAAATAAAGAGGTATTTTCCATAGCTAGTAGAGTGCTAAAACCAATACTTGATATTATTTGCAATATGGAAAGCATGAAAAACAAATTGGATATACAAACAGCTTCAAGCAGGGCAGTGTACAGCTTCACTACTGCAGCGCGTGGTTTTCTAGGTAGTTGCAGGATGTTGCTAAACCTCACGACCATGATGATAGGGGCTACAGGAGGTTGCTTTTTAGCTAGTACAGATTTTCTCAAAGACGATTTGGATAGATCAGAAGAAAATGATAAGGTGATGCTACGGTTTAGTACCGAAGAACACAGTTTAGTCAGTGGTTTATTAGGAGAGGAAGTTTTGAGAGCATTAACTAGGAAAGATAAAGACTTTTTCTCGCTTCCCTTATTTATAAAGAATCAGGATGCGGAACTTGCTATAGTTGTTAATATTCCAGCTCGTTATAATAATGGGGTTGCTGTATTCTGGTACAACGAGCTACCACAGGGTGAATACTATCGTTTTACGGGACTTCATCTGATGATTAAGAGGTTAGCAGACTTATTAGATAGTCATAACAAATATAAAGAACTATCAAAATCCTATGAAGATATGTTAAAAACCTTGGTTCAGACAATAGATAATCTAGAGCCATATACGGTTGGTTATTCAAATCTAATGGCTCAATATGCCGGGATTATTGCCAGGGAAATGAATCTTGAGAAAGAGGTAGTAGAAGACGTAGTCTTAGCAGCGGAGTTAAGTAATATCGGGGTGCTAGGGTTTTCAAACGAATTGCTCTTTAAACCTGGAAAGTATTCAGACCAAGAATATGAAACAATGAAACTTCATGCGGAAGTGGGAGCCTCTATAGTTGAAGCGACCATCGCTAATACTAGAGTAGCCGACTACATCAAGTACCACCATGAAAGGGTAGATGGTTATGGTTATCCCCAGGGCCTTGAAGGTGCACAAATCCCCGTTGGGGCAAAGATTATAGCCGTAGTACAGACTTTCTTGGCAAAAATTAATGGCCGAAGATACAGAGAACCGCTGTCCTTTGAAAAAGCTATTGAATTACTAAGATCAGCATCAGGGACCCAGCTTGATCCTACAGCAGTGTCGGCGCTAATCAATTGGTTTAAGAAAAAACAAGCAAATCCCAAGGTTAGAGGGCACTCGCTCGGGAGATGTTGGGAAATAAGATGTGCTCCAATTACAATATGCCAGGATTGTCCAGCATATGGGATAAGAGATCAAAATTGCTGGGAAATAGAGGGGGTCCATTGCGAAGCCCATGGTAATACCTGCACATCCTGCTTCGTTTATACGGAGTATTTATATAGAATGGGCCCGAAATTTTAAAATATACTGGGGAGTGATTGGTTGAATAGAAAACACAAATTAGAAAATGCTACCAATTACGCCTTGTATTATGGGGTTGGTAGAGAAGCGGAATTAACTTGTTTTGACATAGTAATAGTTGAACCGGCTGGTCAATCACAAGAAAGCATTAAAAGCATGCAAGAAACAGGATCGTTGGTATTGGCCTATTTGAGCTTTATGGAAATTGCCGAGTATGCTGAAGAATTTAAGTTATTAGAAAGAACTGATTTCTTAAAAGATAAGGATAGATTTCTGCGAAATGAAGAATTTGACACATATGTAATTGATATACGCTCACTTAATTGGCAACAGCTATTGTTACAAAAGGTTAATACCCTGTTCTTACTGGGTTATGATGGTCTTTTTATTGATACGATTGGAGATATTGAAAATAGCTCAATTAATTCCGCGACGAGAGAAATGTTAATTGATGCTGCAGTCAACATATTAAAAGAAATAAGGCAACGTTATTCTGAGCGGATTCTTATTCAGAACAATGGATTGGAGCAACTTTGCTCTTCAACTGCAAGTATAATTGATGGGCTTTGTTGGGAAAATCCTCCCTTTAATAAAAAAGAATGTTTTGCCTGGATAGAGAGAATAACAAACCACATATTGATGCTGAAATCGCTATTTAAAATAAAGATATTCATTCTATTGGAAGAGAATACAGAGGTAGATATGGTCCGTGAAGAAGAAAAAGCAAAAGATCTGGGATTACTTTTTTATGAAGCAGTTAAAGGGTATGTAGATGGAGTAAAGAAGCCTTTGTGAAAAAAAGAGCAAAAAAGACTTAACAATATTTACATATTAGTGTATAATGACATTAAATCTGACCTGAAGGGTTTCCTAACAGGAAGGGTAATTGATATTACTGAAGTTGAGGGATAACCTGAGACGAAGGGGGAATGTGAGAATGAGAAGTATTTTTAAAAGATTACCGATCAGGAAGTTATTTACTTTCTAGGGTAGTCTATTTTTATGCAGCTTACGAGAGGTGTTAGTATGGAAAAACGAATAGGTGTAATTGGTATAGTAATAGAGAATAGGGATAATGTTGCAAAATTAAATTTACTTCTAGCTGAGTTTGCTAATTGTATAATCGGACGAATGGGTGTTCCGTATAGAGAAAAAGAGATATCCATAATATCCCTAATCGTTGAAGGTACAACTGACGAAATTGGCGCCTTGACAGGGAAAATTGGGAGTCTAAAAGGTGTGCTTGTAAAAACAGCATTAACCAAATTATCCTAAGATTTAAAAAGACTAGAAATTAAATTAGAATGTGAATGGAGGACAAAAAAATGAAAATAACAACAAAAGTATTAACAAGAAGTGCTTTAATACTGGCCATTGCCATAGCCATACAAAGTGTCAGAATGCCACAATTTGTCACTGGTCCATTGGTTAACACTTTATTGTTTTTAGCGGTTGCAACCACAGGATCAATTAGTGGGGTTTTAGTAGGTCTTTTCACACCGCTTCTTGCTTTTGCATTTGGTATTATGCCTTTAGCTCCTGCAGTACCGGTAATAATAGCGGGAAATATAGTTCTGGCACTAGCATTTGGTTACCTTCGTAAAAACCCATATGTAGGTGTCGGGGTTGCTGCAATAGCAAAATATGCTGTCATGGCAATAGGAGTGTATTATGCTTTACCATTGCTGACAGGTGTTAACCTGCCGCCAAAAGTGCTGGCTACACTATCAACACCGCAGTTGTTTACAGCAATTGGGGGAGGGATCATAGCTATTATTATATTAAAAGCAATGCCCTTATTTAAGAAAGATAAAGAAACTAAAGTCCAATAAATAAACCTATAATTGTAGTGAGATAATTTTGGGATGATAGGTAATATATACACAGGTTAAGTAAACATACAAAAATAAGAACGGGGAACAATAGTATCAGGCTGACAACGGAACCTATGAACTAGCAAGGTAGCATTTTTCTATATTATAGAGATTTTGTTGCCGATAGTTAGTTCTAGTTGTCAGTCTGGTTTTTGTATTATAGCTTGCATAGGTTCTTCCAAAGGCTCTGCTAAGAAAAATATCATGCTGTTTCTTACGCTATTAGCTGGAAGGTAGCCTGTAGCAATAGGAACTACAGAACACTCCTTGTTGGTGGTTGTCGAAGGCGTGTTTACATCCTGAATAGGCAGGTTTACGAGCTGGGAAACACAGTTATTATATTCATCCCAGAAAAAAAGTGTTCCAAAACTAGACCATTGCAAGTTACGGATAGTATAGGGTAGAGTAATTAGCTCATGTGTAATACCAGTATTCATATTTAATATGAAGAGGGTTTCGCCAAGACCCTTTTCTTGTGCAAAGGCAAGCTGCTCTAATTTAGGGTTATAAGCAAATTTGCAATAGTATTGATCGTTAGGTAGAAATTCAGAGGTTTTACCAGTCTTATAATTCCATAACATCATTTTACCTTGGTTTTCTTCAATATTTTCATAAGTTAAGTAAAGAATGAGGTCACTTGATAACCATATACTAGAGCCAAGGTTTGAAATAAATGTCGTGCCTAAGTGCTTCCCGTCTCTATCTAATACAGCCAGTTTAAAAATAGTACTTTCAGTATCGGGATAGTCTTCTAAGGCTGTATAAAGAATTTTATCATTATTATTGTTCCATTCTAGGCTGGTAATAATACGGCAATAGTCTGTATTTATTTGTAGTGGTAGGTTTATTATTGTTCTAGTGCCACTAGTTGGATAGAAAATTAATACACTATTATCAAGAGTAACTGCAAGTTCTCCCTTATTGTTCCAAGCGGAAACTGATAGAGGAGAAAGGTAAACTCGGGTAGAATTGTTATAAGCAGAAGAAGTAGGATACAAAAACAACCCGGTTTCGAAATTATAAATACATAAGTAATTTTCGTCTGGACTTAAAGAAACATCATGTCCCCATGCATCCAGCAGTTTACCTTCATTATTGATAAAAGATATTTGTTTATTGCGCATAGCCCGAACTCTATTTTCTTTGTTAAAATAAAGTTCAACTTCTACTCCCGTTGGATAATCAGTTGGAGTGACCAATTTACCGCGAAACTTACCCATTAATGCTGAAAGAATGTTATTATCGAGTACAAATAGATATTCTTTTTGGTCTTTTTTTATGCGGATTTGATGTTTATCAATACTTAAAACAGTGCCATCTATTTTCTTCTCGTATTCTTGTATTAACCAGGGATTGGTGTGAGCAAAGATTTGCAAGGGAAGTAAAAGTAGAAACATCACAAAAAAGACTCCTAACTTAAGATACCTATACTTACACTGTATCGACATAGAACAATCCTCCTAACAAAAGGCATAATGGAAATATTTAACAAAAGATCTCGAATTCCTGCCAGGGACAAAAAAATAACCCTAAAAAGGGTTTAAGAAAAAATATTAAACTTTTACATTCCAAAAGAGATCGGTGGGAATCGAACCCACGTAATCAGGTGCCACGTACCTGAGTGCAACCTCTACACCACAATCTCTTTAATGCTTGTCCCTATTATAGCAATGTTCTTATACATTTTCAATTGGAGGTTTTTGTATCTTTGTTTTTTCTTTAAAACTATTAACATTGAAACTATTAACATTGACAATAGTTCTAGGCCAACTTATAATAATATTTAGCCTTAAAATAGAGGGTAATAAAAAAGGGCGGTTAGCTCAGCTGGTTAGAGTACTACGTTGACATCGTAGGGGTCGATGGTTCGAGTCCATTACCGCCCACCATATGTACATCTAAGATAGTGTGAAAGCACTATCTTTTTATTGTGGGAATTTGTCAACCATTTGGAGGTTTATAAAGTAAAATACTAATAAACGTAGTAGAAATTTGCAAAAAAGACAATAGATAACTTTGTACAGGAAAATACAAAAGAAATAGTTAAAAATATTAAGCAATAACATAATAATACCTTGAAACAATAATTCCAAAAATATAATAAAAAAATATGAGTCAAAAGACTCACATTTTTTAACAATAATGTACCAACCAATTGGTAAAGATAATGATCTTCATCCACATACTATTAGTATGGGGACCATCAGCTAAACTTTTGGCTGAGGATAAAGAACTGCAGGATTACCTTAAGAAGATGCAGGACAAAGGTATCGAATTAGTCGCTTGTAAGGCCTGTGCTGGCAGAATCTTTAATCCTGCCGTTTTCTTAAGGTTTAATTTATTACAGACGGTTTTTACCCATAAAATATGTCCTCTTGAGATAAACAGTTTTATTGTTTAACTGTCTATCACAAGGGGACATATCAATAAAGTACTGCTTATTTCTTATTACAAGTTTAAAAGCCTATCCATTCAATTCTTTCGCTTCTTCTGGGTGGTACTTTTGGTGTTTCAGCCGGATAGCCAATTGGAATAACGCATACCAGCTTCTTATCTACAATTCCCATAAGCTCGTTGATTTCTTGCTCTTTGGCAAATACCACACCGTCAGTCCAGACCGTTCCTAATCCTCTCTCATATGCTGCCATCATTAGATTTTGAACAGCAAGCGAAGTACTCCAAACATCATCCTGTTGTCCATCAGGCATTTTACCCGCATAAGCCAGAATAATAACAGGAGCATCACCATAAGTTTCAGAGAAAGCTCTCATACCTTCGATGATCTTCGGTTTATCTTTAAAGGTTTTTTCCAGTTTTGGTCTAAAAAACTGCTGAAAGGAACTCGCCGAAATCTTCAGTAATTCTTCCTTTTTCTGGCCCTGTACTACTAAAAAATGCCAGTCCTGTCTGTTCATTGCCGATGGAGCCCAAATAGCTAGTTCGAGAATATCCTCCAGGAATTGCTTAGGGATAGGATCTTTTTTGAATTTTCTTATACTACGTCTTTCCTTTATAGCTGCCGTTAAATCCATAAATACACCCCCACTTTATTATCATTTATCAAGCCTAGAGCCAAAGCTAATCAATTAGGAAATAGCTAATTGAAGTATTTATCATTTCTATACAAGTATCTTCCATACAAGCAGTATATTTTAGATTATAATTTTAATCAACCTCAATCTATTGATATAGCATATGAGACATATTATTGTTGTACCAACCGGTAGGTATAAATTGAGGAGACAATACATATAAATTTAAGCTATAAAAATGAAATGAGTCAAAAGACTCATTTCATTTTAAAACAGACGAGACCTGCTTTTGGCGGGAATTTAATGGCGACCATTGGTAGAACAATATGTACCTAACAGTGTTTACGTAGTAGCAAATATTGTCCGTAGAAAATGTGATTATTGACTTTAAAAACGCCTATGACATTATTATTGCTAAGTATTTTCTAAGCGTAGAAAAGTTGATGCTTAAAATGAATACGTAATTCAAAAGTTTTAAAGCAAAAAGTTTAGGTACTCTCTAGGGGTAGTTAGTAAAAAAAATATGAATTTATATTAAAAAAGGAGCAGTTATATCAATGTCATTTCAGGAAGAATCATTGAAACTACATAAAAGCATATATTAGCAAATTACAGATAGCTTGCATATATAAATGCAAGCTATCTGTAATTTATGTCAGCAGCCTGAGATAGTGTGAAAGCGGTAACCATTTAATAATTAGGTTATAGTAGTCTTAAGGCAAACATAGGGCATACAGGGTTACAATATCCACATAAAAGGCATTTATCATGATCCACGACAGCTTTATTGCCCTGAAGGGAAAGGGCAAAATTGGGACAGGTTTCCACACATTTTCCGCATCCCTTACAATAATTGGTTATAAACAATTTTTTAGTGGATTTACTGGTGTTTTTCATTTCTTCAGGTACAGCTTCGTTTCGAAAGATACGTAAATTGACATCAAGTTCCTGAGTATTGATCATTCCAATGGCTATGGAGGACATTCCATTGATATTTCGGACGTAATCTATGGCGTCTTCTAGTTTGTGGATTAAATTACCTCCGGCCAATGCTTTCATTGCGTATAGGCCTTTTTTCGCTTGTCGTGCTTTTTCTATAGCATTTAACATATCGTCTAAGTCACCATCAATTATGCCCATTCCGTTCATATTGATAATAGGGAAGATAATTTCGATATCTTCTTCGAGAATAGCCGCATTTACAACATCTACGGAGTGCGTAGAGATACCTATATGTTTTATAATACCTTTATCTTTATAATCCTTCAGACAATTGTAGGCTCCCTGCCGCACTTCAAATATGTCCTTGCCTCCTCTGGCTGCATGGAGTAGAAAGATATCGAGATAATCTCGACCTAATTCCTTTAGTGAATTATTGATACTTTTCTCCATATCCTCATAGCTAGTGGCAGTCGACTTCGTAGCTATAATTACTTCACCGTCAAAGTCCTTGATGGCCTGTGCTATATGAGGATTAGTTAGGTACATTTCAGCCGTATCAATAAAATTGACACCCTCGTCTAGGGCTTTTCTTATGACAGCAGCTCCCTCTTCGATTGATACTTTAGCTTGGAGCGGGCTCATTGCTAGTGAACCAAAACATAGTTCTGTCACCTCTAAGCCTGTTTGTCCCAGTAAGTTCTTCTTCATTCTATATCATCCCCTTCCAATTATTATATTTGATATAATATATAACACTATTATACTCTTGTATCTAATTTACAACAATCATAAATCATAAAAATTCATAATTCTAAAAGCTATTTCACAGATGACTTTTTCTGCCGTAGCTCTTAATATTGAGCAAAATGGTAAGGCTGTGCTAATTTTTATTGAAAAAAATAAAAATTCTCATGTTTATTTAAGCTTTATTGTGTACAATTAGTAATTATTGAGTAAACTGTGCTTAAATAGAATAGGAGGAAATTAAATGTTCGGCAGTAGATCACAAAGTTTAATTCTTGTATTTTTACTATTGGTAGCTTTAGGGATAGGAGTTATTACCGGGAAATATGTTTTGAGTGAAGGTTCTATTATCAATAATGATATAGTTGCAAAAGTTAATGAAAAGGGCATTGATAAAGAGGAACTGTATAAAGTCATGTTAAAACAAAGCGGGGCACAATCATTGGATTTGTTAATTACTAATGAAATTGTTAATCAAGAAGCCGATAAACAAAATATAAGTGTTAGTGAAGAAGAAATTGATACGGAGATGGAAGAAATATATGAGTACTATGGTGGGCAGGAAGCAGTTGTACAAGAATTAGCAACAAGCGGCTTAACATTGGAAGATCTAAGAGAAGATATTAATATGAATACTAAATTAAAAAAGCTGCTTGAAAAGCGAATTACAATATCAGAAGAAGATATGAAGGCCTATTTTGAGGAAAACAAAGACCAGTTTGTTGAAGAGGAACAAGTCAAAGCAAGTCATATATTGTTAGATAGTGAAGAAACAGCAAAAGAGATCAAAGAAAAGTTAGCCGAAGGTCAAGATTTCTCTGAATTAGCTAAAACCTATTCAACCGATACTAGCAACAAAGAATATGGAGGAGACTTGGGCTACTTTACCAGAGGAAAAATGGTTCCGGAATTTGATCAGGCAGCTTTTTCATTAAAAGAAGGTGAAATCAGTGAGCCAATAAAGACTGAATTTGGTTATCATATTATTCTGGTTGTAGATAAGAAGGACAAGCAAGAAGCTAATTATGATGAAAATAAAAGTGCTGTAAAGGATGCTTTACTAGAACAAGATATGCAAACAGAGTATGAGACTTGGCTTGCAGAGAAGTACAGCGAATATACAATTGAAAACTACTTGGTGAAAGATAAAGCTTAAGTAATAGCATACTAAGTATATAGTTGCGAAAGCCATGGGTGATATGCTCCCCTTGTGGTAGACAGTTTAAATAATAAAAACTGTTTATCATAAGGAGGAGCTTTTTTATGTCCCACAAGTATAGCCACTTGATTTACTTTACATATCATGACAGCTTATCATTTGTAGAAACTGAGTATACAAAGACAAATATCAAAATATGAAAGGCATATTTTAAAAAATGTCAAATAGAATTATAAGTATGTTATATTAACCCTAAATAATATATATAATGGGAGAGAGTCGTATATGAAAAAGGATGATATTGTTGAAACTGTCCTTACTTTCTTAAGCGACATAATAAATGATCTAGACAAGTACTGTTATACATTTCTGATTATAGATACGAATGGAGTAATTA
The DNA here is from genome assembly GCA_002841595.1 of Firmicutes bacterium HGW-Firmicutes-12. GTDB lineage: Bacteria > Bacillota > Peptococcia > DRI-13 > PHAD01 > PHAD01. The sequence goes on along the minus strand of PHAD01000055.1, from coordinate 4,730 downwards.
AGTATTCCTATAGTAATAATAAAAACACCCGACAATACTGCAGTCAGAGTACTTCGTGGACAGAAGAGCAAATGGGTCATAATGCCGTTTCTCTTGCAATGAAAAGCAGGAGACTTGCTTATGTCCATAAAAAAGAACACACTAATCCCTTTTTACAGCAACACTTTAGTATCGCTGCTCCTTTTTATAACGAGGAACCTAAGATAGAAGGTTATCTTGCTTTTTTAAGTACTGAGTCGGTTGATGTAAATATGACCATTGGTATGTTTAATGCAAGCATTAAGTTCATTGAAAGCCAGTATAAGGTAAATAGTGCGCTTGAAAAGTTGGAGAAAGAAGCAAAAATCGAAGATGCAATTATTAAATCTATATATGATGGTTTTCTCGTCTTGTCCCCAGATGGTACGATTACACATGCTAATCATAAAGCTGCCAGCTGGCTTGGGAAGAGTATTGAGGAGTTAATCGGAAGGAAACTAAGTGAATTTGTTCTTTCTCCACTTCATGTAATGGAGGTCTTTAAAACCGGAAGGCCAATGATTGACAAAGAATTATTTGTCAAACTCCATAATAAAACTCTTCATATTTATAAAACCGCTGTTCCAGTTCATGATGAACAGGGCAGGGTTGTGGCTGCTATAAATCTAAATAAAGAAATAAAAGAAGTACGCAACTTGGTAAATCAAATGGTCGGAGCTAAGGCAAGTTTTTTTTTCAAAGATATAATATATAAAAGTAAGCAAATGGCAGAAACGGTAAAAATAGCGGAAGACGCTGCTAGGTGTCCTTTATCAGTATTAATTCAGGGTGAAAGTGGAACGGGGAAAGAACTGTTTGCCCATGCAATTCACAATGCAAGCGTCCGAAAAAACGGTCCCTTTATAATCATTGATTGCGCTTCCATACCACATGAGTTGGTAGAAAGTGAATTGTTCGGGTTTGTAGAAGGTTCGTTTACAGGAGCCCGAAAAGGAGGAAGAACAGGAAAATTTGAACTAGCAAATGGTGGCACGATTTTCTTGGATGAAATTGGTGAAATGCCCTTGGATAGTCAGGCCAAGTTTTTACGAGTTTTACAGGGACATAGTATTACACGAGTAGGGGGAACAGAAAGCATTCCTATAAACATCAGGGTAATTGCGGCTACCAATCGTGACTTGAAGGAAGAAGTGAAAAAGAAAAATTTCCGCGAAGATTTATATTATCGTCTTAATGTACTGACCATAGAAATACCACCACTTAGGATAAGAATTGAGGATGTTGAGGAACTAGTTCAATTTGTTTTAAGAAAGTATGAAGAGAAACTAGGAAAAAAAGATGTTTCATTTTCTAAAGAGGCAATGGAAATATTGAAGCAATATCACTGGCCGGGGAATGTGAGAGAACTTGAAAACACGGTAGTAAGAGCAATAAATCTTTGCGAGAAAGTCATTTTGCCTGAACATGTTTCTATTAATAATAGTTTTGCTAGTTTCAGGCCTGTAGCAGTGCCCAAGTGCATGTCTTATAGGGAACTGGAAAAGCAAAACATTATCGATACTCTGAAAATTAATAACGGAAACAGGGCTAAGACTGCCAAAATGCTGGGAATAGCCCGCTCAACATTATACAGTAAAATAAAATATTTCAATATGTAATAGAGAATATTACCCTTAAAAATGTACGATTAACGGACAATGTCCGGAAATCGTACATTTTTTTATGACCTTGTGTATAAAATCTGGACAACAAAATTATTAATGGGTCGATGAAGAGTAATTAAAGGGGAGTATCAGTTCTGGCACAATATTTGCTAATAAATAATATAAATAGAAATTTATGTAAAGGAGAGAATGCAATATGTCAAAAAGAATTATTATTACGGCTGCTGTAACCGGGGGAATTCATACTCCGAGTATGTCGCCATATCTACCTATTAGCGTCGAAGAAATCATTGAAGATGCTGTTAAAGCCTATGAGAGCGGAGCAGCAGTAGTACATATCCATGCCCGCGAACCTGATACGGGTAAACCGAGTTCAGATATGAGTATTATGAAGCAAATCATTACTGGGATTAAAAAACGATGCAATGTAGTAATCTGTATTACCACTGGCGGTGGATTAGGCATGAGTTTGGAGGAAAGGATAGCTCCGGTGTCCTTGTTTAAGCCGGAAATAGCTTCTTGTAATGCTGGATCCATAAATTTCGTACTGGCGCCGGCTGGGGAAAAAATTTCTAATCCCAAATTTGAGTGGGAAAAGCCCTATCTTGAAAATACAAAAGATTTCGTCTTTTCAAATACATACAAAGGCTTGGAATATTATATCACGACCATGAATGAAAACGGGAGTTGTCCAGAATTTGAGGTATATGACCTAGGGATGATAAACAATGTGGCATATTTTTTGCAAAAAGGTGTGGTCAAAAAGCCTATCTATATTCAATTTGTGATGGGAATATTGGGCGGAATTCCTGCTACTGTTGAAAACCTAGCACACTTGGTTAAAACAGCTAAGAATATACTTGGCAGTGACATTAACTGGTCCTGTTGCGCTGCTGGAAGATATCAGTTTCCTCTAACCGCGGCAGCTTTGGCTATGGGAGGCAATGCAAGGGTTGGGCTGGAAGACAATCTTTATTTAAGACCTGGGGTATTGGCGAAGTCTAGTGCGGAACAGGTTACACAGATTATAGAGATTTCCCAAAGATTGGGACTGGAAACAGCAACACCTGATGAAGCCAGAAACATACTGGGATTGAAAGGAATTGCCCAGGTAGCATATTGATCATTGTTATCGAGAAAGGAGGGATTTAGGTATTTAGGATTAGAGAGATTAAATAAACAAAAGGAGGTAGATTATGAGTACTCCCATTTCAACATCTCCTCAGGGGAAGAAGGATTTCATAACTAGGCTTTCAGAATGGAGTCTGCGTTATGTACCGGATTCCATGGTGTTTGTGCTTTCGCTTACCATACTGGTATATTTTATGGCCTGGGGTTTGACAGATTCAGGACCACTGAAAATTGTGGATCACTGGTTGCAAGGCTTCTGGGTACTGCTCACATTTGCCATGCAGATGTGTGTCCTTATGATTACAGGGTATGTTGTAGCTGATTCCAAACAGGTTAAGGCGATACTTAAAAGGATTGCCCAGGTTCCCAAGACGCCGGTACAGGCAGTTATGATGTTTACCGCTATTGTCGGGGTACTTTGGTGGATCCATTGGGGTATCGGGATGATGGCAGGTATCATGCTCGGGCGGCAGATAGCAGTTTTCCAAAAAGGGAAAGGGTTACATTATACAGCACTGGTAGCGTGTGCCTATACTGCAACTTTATCAGCCAACGGTCCTTCCATGGCGGCTCCGCTGATTATGGCTACACCGGGACACTTTATGGAAAAAGTAGTAGACGTTATTCCCTTAAGCTATACCGTATTTGATGTCCGCCTGCTTATAATGAACCTTATAGTGATTTGTACCGTACCAATTCTAATGGCTATTGTGCTTCCTAAGAAAAACGTCGTGGAGATTGATGACCAGCTTGCAGCTTCTTTTGTTGACGTAGATGAAACAAAGGAAGATAAGTCTAAGCTAACACCGGCTCAGCGTTGGGATCGTTCACCTTGGCTTATTACAATAATAGGTATAGCCGGCTTGTATTGGGTATTTAAGTTTTTTTATACTAAAGGAGTAATGAACCTAGATCTTAATACGCTGAACTTTACCTTCTTGATAATTGGTATACTTCTGCATCGTACGCCTATGTTGTTTATGGAATCAGTCAAGAGGGCTACTGGTACGGTATTTGGCGTTATTATCCAGTTCCCGTTCTATGCCGGAATTTTCGGTATGATCAACTATTCCGGTTTAGCTCAGGTAATAGCCGGTTGGTTTGTATCTATTTCAACAGCGGGAACTTACCCGTGGATAGTATTTGTCTATTCTGCAATATTAAACTTTTTTGTTCCCTCCGGTGGGTCAAAATTTGTTGTTGAGGCACCTTATATCCTTCCTGCAGCCCAACAACTAGGTGCAAACGTTCACATGGTTATCAACGCCTACACCAATGGTGACCTAATTACTAATCTTCTCCAGCCTTTCTGGGCACTACCCATTTTGGGAGCTTTTAAGGTAACATTCCGGGATATCTTACCTTACAGCCTAATTGCATTCATCTGGGGATTTATTGTAATTAGTTGTGGTTACCTTATTTTTATCCTTGATAAAGAGCGGGAAGGAAATCAAATCCCTTCCTGCTCTACCTCTATATATCCAACTAAATTTAATATGTAAGGAGAGATATCATGAGGTATGGGAGCTTTAATCAGATGATTGAAAGGATACAATATAATAAAGTGAGGAAAAAACTGGCCGTAGTGGCGGCTGAAGATGTACATACACTAGAAGCTGTTATGTTGGCTTGTAAAGACAATATTGTTAATCCAATTCTTATTGGTAATGAGGACATTATCACCAAAAACATCAAAGAACTGGACCTTCCGACCTACAATATCTCGATAATACATGCCCCGAACAATGAAGAGGCTGCCCTGAAAGCTGTGGAACTTGTCAATGCAAAAGAGGTTGATTTTATCATGAAAGGCCGTATTGAAACTGCTCTCTTGATGCGGGCGGTATTAAATAGGAATAATGGCTTGAGGACAGGAACAATCATGTCGCACCTAGCCTTTTTACAGATACCCACCTACCATAAATTAGTTGCGTTCACTGATGTAGCTCTTAACAT
>PHAD01000054.1:16132-17615 GCA_002841595.1 Firmicutes bacterium HGW-Firmicutes-12 | reverse complement strand
AAACCGCAGATTGGACAACTACAGCCATTTGAACTTGTAGTTGCCATTATTATATCCGAACTGGCCGCTGTAGCTATGTCTGATACGGAGGTTCCTCTCCTTACAGGAATTATCCCCATAATAACTCTTACGTTGGCTCAGGTAAGTCTGGCTTACTGGTCTTTAAAAAGCGAAAAGGCCAGAAATATTATCTGTGGTCAACCCAGTATTATAATCGAGAAGGGGCAAATAAACGAAGCAGAATTACGTAGGATTCGCATGAATATTAATGATCTTTTAGAACAATTACGTGTCAAAGACTACCCGAATATATCTGAGATAGACTATGCAATATTGGAGACCAATGGTGAACTCAGTGTGATTCCCAAAGGTCCTTTTCGTCCTATAACTATCCAAGATCTAAACTTAAACGTTGCCGGCTCAGGATTACCCCTTACCCTTATTATTGACGGTACGATTATTAGACATAACCTGCAAATTGCTGGGTTAACCGAAGAGCAGCTTGCCTTGATCTTGCAAAGTTATGGAGTGCGTGACTTACGAAGTCTCTTTTTTGCCAATATTGACCCTTCCGGTAAGATATTCTGGCAGCTCAAGCAGGAGGAGGCAAAACAATGAAAAGAGATTACCTTGTTCCAATTTCCCTATTTTTAGTAGGTCTACTCATTTTGACATCAGGTTGGGGTACCTATTTTCTCTTAGACAAAGATAGCATGAAACTGCTTGCTCCCGTCGAAGAAATCCTAGTTTCGATTGAAAATAACAATTGGAAAGAAGTCAATCAGCACCTAAATATCATAAATCAGATTTGGGAAGAAGTGAGTGTCTACTGGCCAATGCTTATCCATCATCAAGAGATGGACCGAATCGAAGAAAGCCTGAACAAGTTAAAAAGCTATCTATTGCATCAGGACAAAAACCAAGCCATGGCCGAGCTATATAATCTCATTTATTTTATTAAGCATATCCCGCAAAAAGAAGCATTCAATATACAAAATGTCTTCTAAAAACTAAACTTGATCAGCCTTATGATTGTATCACTAATGCCTTATGCCTCTTCATATTCATGATCAGCATATTCACCATCATACTTGAATTCCTCTGGCAATTTGTATCTTTGATCCATAGACAATGTTATCTTTGAACGTTATGCTTATGTTGACTAAACATAAGGAAGTGAAAGTATGCAGACCTTACTTATTGCAGATAAGGATTATCAAACTGAAAACTACATTAGACTAGAAGAATTAATTACTACTTTTCTTGAAGGACAAGGACTCAAGTCAGAAATAATGAAGATTAGCAAGGACGATCTCGCCTTTTGTATGGGTTGCTTTGGCTGTTGGGTTAAGACGCCCGGTGAATGTATCATTGATGACATGATGTCTAAGATTAATCGCAATTACATTAACAGCGATGTTGTCATCTACCTAAGTCCCATAATATTCGGACAGTTCAGTGCAAATATAAAAAACTCACTAGA
>PHAD01000054.1:0-16096 GCA_002841595.1 Firmicutes bacterium HGW-Firmicutes-12 | reverse complement strand
CACTAGACAGATGGATCCCTAATATACTACCTTTCTTTATAATTAGACCCGATGGCTCCACTATGCATCCACCCAGATACAATACATACCCAAAGCAAATTATTATTGGCTATGGTCAAAGGCTTTCAGCTGAAGATATGCAGCTTTTTAGCGATATTACAAAAAAGCATCGCAACCACCTGGATGTATTGTTCTATCAAGGTGACGATAATAGTATTAATGAGGCTCTAAATAAAATAGAACTGGGAAGGGTAGGTGGCCATTTATGAAAAATGTTGTTTTTATCAGTGCCAGCCCTAAGATTAAAGAGAAATCAGTCTCAGAATATCTTGTTAAATTAGCAGCAGATAAATTTACCGGTGACGTTGATAAAGCTTTTATTAATGTCAGGCAGAGCATCAATAAACATCAGACCCTCGAAGATTTTGAAAAAATCTCGCAAGCTGATGCTTTGATAATTGCTTTCCCACTCTATGTGTTTTGCCTGCCCGGCATCCTAATGCGATATTTAGAGGACTTCCATAAATTCTATTCTGACAAAGAAAAGTTTATAAATAATAAGCTAAAGATATATGCCCTTGTTAACTGCGGCTTTCCTGAACCGGGTATCAATCAAGAGGCCGTTGGCGTAATTAGAAGCTTCAGTAGACATATGGGTGCTGATTTTCGTTTCGGCGTGCTCATTGGAAGCGGCGGAATGCTGCTTCAGGCCAAGGATGCTCCCTTTATGAAAAAAGCCACGAAAGAAATGAACAAAGCCTTTGATACTATAGCCATGGATTGCCAAAACGATAATAATGTGAGCGTTCGTGACCTTCTTATCTCTGTGAAATTCCCCCGACGCCTATACTTATTCATGGGTGACAGAGGTTGGATTTCTGTAGCCCGCAAATATGGTCTGAAGAAGAAGGATCTCTATAGAAAGCCTTATAGTATAGAAGAAGCCTATAACAGTGGTAATCCAATTTAAATTTATTCGCCCTTATAAAAAAACGAAGCTGTGCATTTATGCTAGCAGCTTCGTTTTTTTTTTTTGTTTTTTATAAGTGGGCTTGAGTTTACTTAGGTTTTACTACAGCTCCGGTACTAGCTGATGTCACTAGACAGGAATAACGCTGTAGGTAGGAGTAGAGCTTTTCTTTTCTTTCCGGCACCTTAAAGGTTTCCATTCTCTTATTTATCTCTTCGTCAGATAGTTTAACATTCAATTTGCGTTGGGGCATATCAATCTGGATGATATCACCCTCTTGTAGGATGCCTATAGTTCCACCTTCTGCTGCTTCGGGAGAAATATGTCCGATAGCTGCTCCGCGTGTACCCCCGGAAAATCGGCCATCAGTTATAAGGGCAACCTTACTATCTAATCCCATACCGCCGATAGCTGCTGTAGGACTTAACATTTCTCGCATACCAGGTCCACCTTTGGGTCCTTCATATCTGACCACAACAACATCACCAGCAACAATCTTCCCGGCCATAATAGCCTCAAAGGCTTCCTCTTCGGAGTTGAAAATGCGGGCTGGTCCTTCATGTACATGCATTTCTGGGACGACAGCTGACTGCTTAACTACTGCACCTTCTGGCGCTATGTTTCCTCTAAGGATAGCAATGCCGCCTTGCTTATTATAGGGATTATCCATTGGTCTAATAATGCTGGTATCTAACACCTTGGCATCAGCAATGTTCTCTTTTAACCTTTTGCCTGTAACGGTGATAGTATCGCCGTTTATCAAACCATTATCATAAAGCTGTTTTAAGACAGCGTAGATGCCCCCAGCATAGAAAAAGTGGTCTGATACATAATGGTTATTGGCTGGACTTAGTTTAACAATATTAGGGACCAAGGAGCTTATCCTGTCGAATTCCTCGAGATCAATTTTTACTTCAGCTTCATAAGCAATAGCTAACAAGTGAAGCACAGTATTCGAAGAACCACCAATAGCCATATCCAACGCAATAGCATTTTGGAAGGCCTCTAAGGTGATAATATCCCGGGGTTTGATATCTCTTGCTAACATTTCCATAACTTGTTGCCCAGCCTTCTTAGCTAGGGCTTTTCTGGCTCCAAAACATGCAGGTATAGTACCGTTGCCAGGTAAGGCAATCCCTAATGCTTCGGCTAGACAATTCATAGAATTGGCTGTGAACATTCCAGCACAACTGCCACAGGTAGGACACGCTACTTTTTCATACTCAAGCAATGTTTCTTCGCTAATTTTACCAAGGGAACATGCCCCTACTTTTTCAAAAGCTCCACTAATCAAGTCTGTAGCTTCACCATTATAGCTACCAGGAAGCATCGGCCCACCGGAAACATATACTGTCGGTACATTAAGACGAACAGCCGCCATCAGCATACCGGGTACAATTTTATCACAGTTTCCTATACATACCATGGCATCAAACTTATGCCCTATCATCATGGCTTCAATAGAGTCGGCTATCAATTCACGACTAGCAAGAGGGTACTTCATCCCACTATGATTCATCGCTATTCCATCGCATATCCCAATAGTAGGAAATTCCATTGGAGTTCCCCCCGCTGCAGCTATTCCAAGCTTTGCAGCCTGAGCAAGCTCATCTAAATGAACATGACCAGGAATAATTTCATTTTGGGCATTAACTACTGCAATTAAAGGTTTTTGCAGATCTTCAGTTGAATAACCCGATGCTCTAAAAAGAGAACGATGCGGTGCACGGGCAATTCCTTTAGTAACTTCATGACTTCTCAATATTTATTCCTCCTAACTATCATAATTATATAAAAATATTTAAAATCATTTCATTATTTCTATAATATCATACATCCATTTCGACAAGATGTAAAACAAGAAACCCTTAATTCTTTGTTTACGAAAACATTGATGAATATTCACATCATAAAAAAGCCAAGAATAGTGGTAACTACTATTTTGTGTAACTTTAAGGAGGAAGCTATATGGCGGAGAAGAACATCTTGGCATATTTTAAAAGCCCTGAAGCAGCCCAAAATTCTGCTAATGAGCTAAAAGAACTCGGTATCACAGAAATGCAAATTGCGCGTTTTCAGAGTTATCCCGGGGACGGTATTGAACAGTTAATGAATCCACTGACCGGACAACCAGCAAGCCTAGCCGGATTAACTCTAGGACTTGGAGAAACCGGAGTAGATTCTCGAGTACTATTGGATGCAAGTGTTAGTGCAAGCGGTATGAGCGATGGAGGAAGTGAGACAGTTACAGGACATGACATCCTCTTAACAGCAGTAGTCGATGAATCCGTTCACCATGATGCCCTAAGAATCCTCAAAGACGCCGGAGCGGTGGTCTAAGATACAGCAATTGTTCAAATTGATTTTACGGTTATTTTGATTTCAATATAGGACGAAAGTCTTCTAACTTATCAAATACATGCAATATATAATCTGAGGTACCTTTATTGCGATAGGAATGTAATTCTGCTAAGTCTGTATCTTCTCGGTATTTCTTAAGAGCTTCGTGTGATCCCCATTCTACGAGGAGAAATACTTCACGAGGTGTTATATCACCACTTTCATCTTCCCTATACTTACCAATTGCAATAACCTTCCCACCTCGGGCTGCAACTTCTTTAGATGATCTTTTGAGGTACGTAAGATATTCTTCCTTATCCTTCACATTTAATAGGTTTACTGCGTAAACAGGCGTACTGTTCATATATGAAACCCCCTTTTTTATAGCTATTTTTGGTTTGTCCCTATGTATAACAGTTTATCTTGTCCGTATTTTTAAATCAATATCTCATTAAAAAAGGCTCGATTTCAAATCGAGCCTTTTTGTGTGCTTATCTTATAACATATCTTCAGGAGTTAATTGTCTATCCTGACCATGCTATTATTCAAACCAATCACCATCGTGGGCGGAGTTTACCCTTTCATATTTAATGTTTGTTTTGACCATAAAATTTAGTTAGTTGGAATAATTCGTTTCATTAACAAAAAGAATATAACTATTAGAAGAAATACGTTTGTGGGGGGCATAAAATGCAATTCTCGGTGTTTAAACATAATAATAAAGCTAAGACAAAAATTGATATAGTTGAAGCCTTTAATATCTGGAACTTACTTGATACACGATATATAAGCATTTTAAATCATCAATTTCTATCTAATCTAGTTCATGATCGTGATTTATTAGTATTGCTCGATAACCATATTAAGCATTTCCAAGCACAAGCAAAAGACTTAGAGGATGAAGCTATTAAGTATAAAGTGAAAGCTCCCTCTAGAACTCCTGTGCAAATAAGGTTTTCTACTCAAGTTGATCAAATATCTGATAAGTTTATTTTCGATCTCATTATTACTGAAATGCGTGCAGAATTGTATGCTTTAAAGCGTGCCGTTACTTCAACTACAACTAATGATTATTTAAGAAATATTATTACTAAACATATGCTAGATCATATAAATGATTATAAAATATTCTTTAAATATGGCAAGTTCAAGGGATGGACAAAAATAGTTCCTATATACAGGGAGAGCTAAAACACCTTTATATCATCAGCTCAGGATACGTTATTAAATACGAAATTACATAATATTTTTAGGTTCACCGCTTAGCCAGGAGTAGACATTATCAAAAGCAGTTTCTGCTCTTTTAATCATTGATTCTTTTGTTGCAAATGCAATATGCGGAGTTGCTAGAACATTTTTGGCATTAAGTAAAGCATGATTTTGGGGAATTGGTGGTTCCATTTCAAACACATCAATACATGCGCCTGCTATTTTATCATTATTTAATGCTTCAGCTAGCGCATTACTATCGACAACTTTACCCCTGGCAACATTTATTAGAATACTATTTTTCTTCATCATCTCTAATCTTTCTTTATTAATAAGTCCCGTCGTTTCATCTGTAAGCGGGGTATGCAGGGACACGATATCACTACCTTTTAACAATTCTTCTAAGCTAACATATTCTATTCCCAGTTTAAGACCGGCTTCTTTGACCGTTCTACTATATCCATGAATTCTACAACCAAATACTTTTAATATTTCCGCCACCCTAAGACCTATTGCTCCAGTTCCCACTATCCCAATCGTTTTCCCGTTTAATTCATTTCCTATTAGTCCTGCTTTTGTTCCTTCTTTTCTAACAACATCATCACATTGCACTATATTTCTAAGAGATGAGAGAATTAGACCTAAAGTCAACTCCGCAACAGATTCTGTAGCGTACCCTGAAGAGTTGGAGACTTTTATAACCATTTCATCACATGCTTTTTTATCAACATGGTCTACGCCTGTAAATGCTACCGATATATATTTCAGATTTTTAGCTGATTTTATAATATCAGCAGGCAATGGGTTGTTGGCGATAATAAGTATCTCTGCATCTTTGACTCTTTGCTTAAGTTTTTCACCATCTGTTTCTACACTAGAATAGTAAGTAAAGGTATGTCCCCCGTTTTTTAATTGATCCGAAAGATTAGTAATCTTTTCTTCACTTACGCCTAATGGCTCTAATAAAACAATATTCATAATTTTTACCTCTTTCTTAATTTATAGTTTGAAATTATCGCCGCCCATGCTGGGCTAACCACAAAAACCTGGGCACCCTTTTAAAAAGGTTTTGCCCAGGTTTATTAAATCGCATTTTCATCAATATTACCTAAAGCGCCCCTTCCAACCAACAAATCATTGCCTCCCATGGCTTGTTATTATGGATCTTCCCTTTCATATCACACATTTGTATATTAGCACTGTTTTGAACATATGTAAATAATATTATGATTGTTGAAGCTATATTTATAATTTACAAAAAAATTGCATTTTCCTGATAAAATCATTACTTATATTTGTTATATTTAATATGAATTATCAGAATTTATTTACGGAGGTTTAAGAAATGACTGAAATATTATACCGATCCATCACTATTATGCAGATTATTCTTTTTTCTTATGGTATGTATTTATTATGTATCGGTGTCTTCGGTTTGCGCACTAAGACCTGCTCCGTAGATTATCTTCCTAAAAATAAATTCGCTATATTAATCCCTGCCCATAACGAAGAAAATGTTATCGGAAACCTAATTAGAAATCTAAATCAACTTGATTACCCTCACCATTTATTTGATATATATGTTATTGCCGATAACTGCACAGATAATACTGCTGAGATTGCTAATAGCTTAGGGGCTATCGTACTTAATCGTTTTAATAACTTTAAAAAAGGGAAAGGCTTCGCCTTAGACTGGGCTTTGGAAAAGCTAAAACTTAATAAGACTGACTCAAATGAAATCAATAATTATGATGCTGTGGTTATTTTTGACGCTGATAATCTGGTTTCTGGTAACTTTCTTAAAGTTATGAATAACAAATTAGTATCAGGAGAAAATATTATTCAATCCTATATAGATTCTAAAAATCCTAACGATAGTTGGATTACCGCATCATTTAGTATCATGTTTTGGCTAAACAATCGCTTCGCACTGATGTCCCGCTATAACCTTGGATTATGTGGCCTTCTAGCGGGTACAGGCATGTGTATCTCAACTCAGGTTTTAAAGGAAGTAGGTTGGGCAACCTCAACTCTAACAGAAGATCTTGAATACTCAATGAAGGCCCTTTTACATAACTATAAAACTACCTATGCTCACGAAGCTAAGATATATGATGAAAAACCATTAAGCTTTTTAGCTTCAAGTAGACAAAGACTCCGCTGGGCACGGGGTCAAATTGATGTAACAATAAAATATTTGCCTTTGATGTTTTACCGAGCTATTAAAGAACGAAATTTCATTAAATTAGAAAGTTCTTTAAGAATGTGCCAGCTTTTTATGATTATAATTGCCGGAATTATACTCCTATTAGGTATCTTTAAAGCCGATTTAATTACAACTACTTCTGTCTATTACTATCTTAACGGAAAATTTCCTTTGGTAGCAATATTCTTATTATATATTCCTTACGCTTTGCCGATATTGCTATTATCCTTAGATTCTCTGCCTTTAGGACCTTTTAAATATCTAATATTTTTTCCTATATTTGCATACAGCTGGTATTTAATATATTTCTATGCTTTCTTCACTTTCAAAAACACCACATGGATGCCCACAAAACATAGCAGAGCCCTAGATATAGAACAACTTGAAACTTGAAGTTTTTTGAACTAAAATTACTAATAAATGCTACCATTTCAAAAAGCAATTTTAATTGTTTTTGGAGGATTAATGTTGAAAAAACAAAAGATTCTTGTGATCGAAGATGATAACCATATTCTTCAATTAATAAAGTTATGTCTCAGTCAAGAGGGTTTTGAGATAACAACAGCAGATAACGGCGAGGTTGGTCTTAATCTAGCGGAAAGAGCCACCTATGATTTGATAATTTTAGATATAATGCTACCCGGTAAAAATGGTTGGGAGATCTGTCGTCAGCTAACCGGCGGGAAAAAAACATGGGTTCCAATTTTGATGTTAACTGCTAAAGGCAGTGAAAATGATAGAATATTAGGTCTGGAAATGGGAGCAGATGACTATGTAGTAAAACCTTTTAGTCCTAGAGAATTGGTGGCTAGAGTCAGAGCCATTTTGCGACGAAGAAATCAGGGTGTATCTGGGTTTAGCCATACTAAAGAACACTTAGAATTTCCCGGCATAATTATTAATAGCTCGCAGTATATAGTAAAAGTCAATGATAACTTTTTAATATTAACACCTAAAGAGTTTGAACTTTTATATTTTTTAGCACAATCTAGTGGCCAAGTATTTTCTAGAGAACAGTTACTTACCCAAATCTGGGGATACCAGTACGCAGAAACCACACGGACAGTTGATGAACATATTAAAAATTTGCGACGAAAAATTACAGCACAAGAAAAGGATTATAAATACATTCACACTGTCTGGGGGGTTGGTTATAAATTCGAGGTGTCCAAATGAAAAGGTTTCTTAAGAACAAAAAGTTATCAGTTAAAATTATTTTTAGTTATTTAATTCTAATCTCGTTAACTTTCACTCTACTTTATCCGATCTTTTTTAAGCTTAGTCAAAAATACTTTATTAGTCTGGAAGGACTTGAGATAGCTTCTCAAGCTAATAAGATACGCTCGTTAATTAAAGAGCCCCTAATACAAAATGACCTAGTGGAATTAGCACATCTGGTAAAAACTCTTTCCTTTACATATGAATCACAAATTTGGTTAATTGATAGACAAGGAAATACTATTGCCTCATCAGAAAATAGCGAAAACAATACTCACAAATTAAAAATAGACGAAATTAACAGTGTTTTATCAGGTAATATTGTAACTCAACAAATTTCCGGTCCTGAAAGTCGCAGTCTCACTTATATAGTGCCCGTCATAGGAAATGAAGACTTATTTGAAACGAATTATAAGCTTTACAATGAACAAATTTTAGGTGCTGTAGCCATAAATGTTCCCTTAGGTAAACTTAATATCATAATGACTAATATTGTCAGGTTTTGTTTATATGCCATCATTATTTCTGCACCTCTAGCTATATTAGCCGGTATTATTATGTCTAAGATTATTTCCCGACCTTTTGAAAAAATGAATCAGGTAGCCTTAGAGATTTCTCGGGGAAATTTTCATAAAAGAGTAGATTTCGAAGATGGTGGAGAAATTGGTCAATTAGCAAATACTTTTAACTTTGCCATAAGTAAAGTGGTGGAAAGCCTTAAGGAAAAAGAAACTTTAGTAAAATTACGAAATGAATTCATTTCTAATGTTTCCCATGAATTTAGATCGCCCCTCACCTCTTTACGAGGCTTCTTAGAGTTAATCAAAGATAAAAAACTTAATCCTCAAGAAGAAACTCAATACATCAATATTATGCTAGAGGATACTTGCCATCTGAACAGACTAGTTGATGATTTATTATATCTATCCAGTCTGCAATCAGGTCAAATAGAACTAAAGCTTTCAAGGTTTGACACAACCCAGCTCTTAAGCTGGGTTGAAAATCATTATTCATTTCTGGCCAGCGAAAAAGATATAGCCTTAGAAGTTATTAAAAGTAAACATCCTACCGAGCTTTATGCCGACCGGGATCGTCTCCATCAAGTCTTCATTAATCTATTAGATAACGCCTTTCGTTATACACCCAAAGGCAATAATATAAAGGTTTTCAGTAGACTGACTGAAAAAGAAAATAAAATAGTATTCTACATCCAGGATACTGGGAAAGGAATACCTCAAGACCAACTGGAATTCATTTGGGAAAGATTTTATAAAGTAGATCCGGCTCGTACTCGAAATGATAATGGGACGGGAATTGGTTTGTCCATTGTTAAACAGATAGTTGAAATGCATTCTGGCGAAGTATTTGTCAACAGTTCTCCTGGGGACGGTACAATATTCGGTTTTTCCTTACCCCTTAATAAAGCGAAACTTCATTCAAGATAGAGTTTTAACTCCATCTTGAATGAAGTTGGGCCATTCTTTAGGAGCTTAGCGGCGATTTGCTATCGGATAAAAAGTCTTAAACCAGTTAATTTGGTTTAAGACTTTTTATTTTCCCAAATACTATTATAGTAGCATGAGTCAGGTATTGTTTAAGCAAAAAAATAATTGACTAACATAACGTGTTAATGTATATTTTAAATATATTTTAGACGTATGCTGTAAAGGGTGAAACAAATGGGGTGAACATAAATAATTATAAAATTGGTGAGTTGGCTGAGTTAGCCGGAGTCAGTACAAGAACCATAGACTATTACACAAAAATTGGCTTAATACACGAAGAGAAGAGAACTACTGGCAAACATCGCCTTTATACGGAAGAAGCATTAATCAAAGTTAAATTGATTAAGCAACTGCAGGAACATCATTTTTCACTGGATGAGATATATAAATTCTTAATACCAAATTCGAACAACGATATCAATCAGTTGACTCTAGGGATTAAGGAACTTCTTGATACTTTGGAGGGAAAGATTGCTGAACTTTACACACAGATGAAAAATACTCAGGAGATAAATACAGAAATAATTGCCCTGAAAATGTTAGCTTTGCAAGGATCGCAGATAGTCCAAACACTTCTTCAATTATCAGGAGATATTGTTATCTGACTAAAGAAACAAATAAAAAAAGTGAGACCTTTACCATGTATATACTGGTGGAGGCCTTATCGTTTTTTATAGCAGAAAAAAGGAGGAATAAAAGTTAATGCGAAAAAAGATTCAACTTCTTCAGCAATTTTCTGTACCATTGATTGCTGGTGTAATTGTAGCTTTATTCTGGGCGAATATTTCCCCGGATAGCTATCACCATCTAATAGAAAAAGACCTATTCTTTGGTTTTAATTTTCATCATCTGGTTAATGAGATATTTATGGTATTTTTCTTTGCAATTGCTGCCGTAGAAATTACGCAGAGTATTCAGCCCGGTGGAGCTTTAAGTCCAATTAAGACTGCAATTAATCCTCTTTTTGCAACGGTTGGAGGGGTACTAGGACCGGTAGCCATTTATTTAGGGCTGAATGTTTTGTTTGGTTCTGCTGAATTAACCAGGGGTTGGGGTATACCAACAGCTACTGATATAGCTTTAGCCTGGCTCGTGGCCCGTTTTGTTTTTGGCTCGGCTCACCCTGCAGTAAAATTCTTGTTGTTGTTAGCCATTGTTGATGATGCAATTGGATTATTAATTATCGCTATTTTTTACCCGGACCCACTGCATCCAACAGTACCAGCCTGGTTATTGTTGATCCTGGTAGGAATGGGCTTATCATACCTGTTTAGAAGAATGCAGTTAAAAAGCTATTGGCCCTATCTGTTAATAGGAGGTGCTCTTAGCTGGATCGGATTATTCAAAGCACACCTACATCCGGCACTGGCCCTTGTCTTTATTATTCCTTTCTTGCCTCATCCGAAAAAAGAGGAGGCAAGTATTTTCGAACATGATACCCATGATCATTCCACTCTTTCCAAGTTTGAACACGAGTGGAAAGTCTTTGTAGACTTCGGACTATTTTTCTTTGGCTTAGCTAATGCCGGGGTAGAATTTTCGGGTATGGGAACCGCAACCTGGTTAGTCCTGGCCGGCCTTCTGGTAGGTAAAATAGTAGGAATATACGGTTTAGGCTTTATAGCTGAAAAAGTAGGCTTCCCCTTCCCTGAAGGAATGGATAAACGAGATCTTTTTGTTGTAGGTATTATAGCCGCATTGGGGTTGACCGTTGCACTTTTTGTAGCGGGGGCAGCTTTCACTGATCCGGAAATACAAGGAGCTGCTAAGATGGGAGCCCTGTTCAGTGTCATTGCCGCAGCTTTAGCGCTTATTGCAGGGAAATTCCTACTGATCAAAAAACGTTTTTAGGTTATCAAAATTGCTCGACATAAAATAAGGATAGAGGCTTTTAGCCTCTATCCTTATTTTTTTAAATTATTCACTCAAGCATATTAAAGATTAAAGATTTACCTGTAAATGCAGATAAGATACCTCCTGAAGATACGAGACCTACTGCTGCTGGAATTACTACACACCAATATATGATATTACTACTTTAATAAAGATAAATAGTACAATTGCCTGCCCTTATCATTTCTTTTTGTTTTCATCTAATAACCCTCCCATATAATTATCAAGCAAAGAACTATTATTTAGTAACGACTATTAAATAACTATAAATCTAAAGATTATCAATATTTATTAAGGTTAGCGAAGGTGCTGTGGCGCGTATAGTGATATTAAATCATTCGCAAAAAGACTAGGCTTACATAAAGTTAATAAGAAAAAGTGGAATGATACCCCGAAACTGTCAATTTCGGCTAACGTATAGCATTGGAAAATATGTTTTATTACTAATATTATTTACGACTTATTGACATATTAAGATTAAATAAATGTGTTACGAGGCAACTAATATGCATGATATAACAATAAGGTCTGTTCTTGCCGGAATGGTATCAGTTATATTTAAGGATTTATTTGATATTCTTTATATTAATTTGGGTTTTTCTGGTGTTTCAATGATAAAAGTTGCAGCCGGTACTTTTATTACCGTAGATACTTTTTCGTATATTGGTTTGTTAATAGGTTTATTTGCACATTACATTGTTGGAGGAATAATAGGCCTTTCTTTCACCCATTACTTATGCTTAACTAATAAGTCACATCCCATTTTAAAAGGTCTATTTTCCGGTCTTGTAGCATGGCTTTTTTTAGCCGGTATGCTTCTTAAATTTGGTATATCTAATTATGACCCGATTGATGAATTAAGCAATTTTATGCTGTTAATTGATCATATTATATTTGGAATTACTATGGGATTTCTAAACAAAATGTTTGTGCTGAAAAACTCTACCAATTAATTTCAGCTAACGAACCCCGCGCCCTTCAGTGAAAACATTGTTCGATGCAATCCCATACGAAGTAATCCCGCGACATCACCTGAACCTTTCATAGATGAAAACGGAATGCCACTGGCGGCTAGCATTTAAGAAAAAATACATGTCAATATTATGGAGTAGAGCAGGGGATGTTTATTAAGGTATTTACAAGAGGACGTATAAACATTTTCAGTGAAATATGAGAGTGAAAATGACTTACCACACCACCAAACCTAAGCCAAGCATGACCGGTCCAGATATTGCTCAGCACCAGGCCCACTACTTCTGTTTCAGCGCCCACGAAGACCCTACTTTTTGTCTGAATATTCCCGTCGCGTGTGGCCGCCACAATCTCTGTATACCCTGCATTACGTCCTGTCACCACGGCGTACGCATTAATGTCTATCACATTTGCATCGTAGGATTTGACGATAACATCAGCGGCATTTGCACCGGCAGGCTTAATCTTCACATTGAGCTCTCTCTTGGCGCCTACTTTGAGATGAAACAGTCTCGGCTCGATTGTAATAGTTTCCACAGGAATCGCCTCTCCCACAGGCGGTTCCTCGGCTTCTGCGGGTCCTTCGGCCTCAGGCGGGTTAGACGTTGACGGCTCAGAATCTGCTCCAGCGTTAGTATAGGTGTACGAGTAAACCCAACCGTTTTTCCGGTCTTTAGTGAATACTTCGCCCGATGCGTTAATGGTGGTTCCTTCCAGCGTCATCTCATTGATCGGGAAAAAACCAACACTTACAGATTCTGTGCCGCTTAACTTGCTGCCGCTCAGGGTAACAGGTACTGGAGTCGACCCGAAGCTTACCGCCAGTTTTCCCTAGTGCATTAAGAAAGTTACTGTTTGGGGGCCTTGCGCCTGCTTAGTTTTTCTCAGTTTATTACTCATTTTTATCTCCTCCTCCTATTTAGAGATTATGCTCTCAATCTTTGTTACTTTAACTTTCGTTTTTCGCTTAATATTCTTTCCTTGTTAGTACTGGTATCATTCGACAAAAAATCTGCCCAATCGAGTCCTAGTTTATCGGTCTTTTCTTGCCAGTACAGCAGGCGATTATAATAGTAATTTATCTTTTCGCTGACTGTTTTTTGGAAGTTATCTTTTCCGTATTTTAAGACAAATGCGGACAATTCATAGATAGGCAACCCTAAAGCGTGTGTTTCTACATGCACAGTAGCGCCAGCATGGCCAATCGCATGACACAAAGCACCATATTCCCTATCATCAATTGTTTTTGCTACTGCATGTGCATCTAAAATAGCCTGTTTTGCTATAGGCATTTTTATTTTACCCCTTGCCCAATCTTCACAAAGCTCTAAACACGTTCTGGGTCTGCGTTCATCGGGGTACTTTTCTTCAAATTGTTCCAACGCTAATTTTGCACAATCCAATGCCCACATTACAAGGGTTCGGTGGTTTTGTATTTTAATTAGTTTTATCAATTCTTGTAAACATTGACTATCACGAGAAAACAAGATTTTATTTCTTTTCTTTATTTTGATTTGCACATCTGAAAACATAGTATTAATTCCTTCCCAAATTACAAATAATCTTTTATCTACTATTGCGGTGAAATACTCCAAATCCCATTTCGTATGCGACAGGACTGCAGTTTTGCACGATATGTCGTCTAACAATAAACACTCCTAAAAAATAATTGTTAAAATAAAGCTTACTAAGGTATAGTATATTCAAAAACTAATGCTTAGATTTGGAGGAACAATGATGAAAAAATCAATAATCCTATTCGGAATTATTATAGTTTCCATTTCCCTATTAATAAGTGGATGCAATAAAACCAATAATGTGCTCAATGTTGAAGGCAGTCAGCATAGCAATGAGCAAAACTCTAATTTGCCAAATGAAGAACAGCAACCTGCAATCATACCCCCAGAAAACGCACCTCAAACTTTGGATTCAAGTGAAGAGGAACAATTTGAAGTATCAGATTCCGACAGTTTATTAGGTTGGAAGGAACTAAAAGCTAAGGTAACTCTGTTTGATCTGAATATAAATAGTGAAGGAATTTCTTGGTCACCTTTATCCAATAAAAAGATGACAACCTTTTCGCTTGATTTTCCCGGTAATTGGAAATTCAATGGGTTCAGCGTTTTTAATAATCAAAGTAACAAAGTTGCAGAGTTGGTTCCATTAACAGAGGCTGCTATCACAATAGATGACTTATACCAAAATTATCAACCTTCAGTTGTAGCGGGAGAAGAAGTAATCTTTAAAGAATTGTCTGCGGTTAATGATTATCAATGCTTAAGAATCATCAGTCAAAATGAAATTCCAAACTGGTATCCTCATTCTTACTATATAAGTAACGGCACGTATATTTTTGGCATAATGTTTTATTCCTGTGAAGTTAATGAATTAGACCAACAATTATTTGAGCAAGTTATTCATACCTTTAAGTTTGAGGATGAATGACAATAAACTACCTATCAACCTCGCTAATCCGCGCCTTGTGAGAGCATTTTTACGTTGTGGCCACATCAGCCAGAGTATATCGGATTATTTTCGCAATTTTGGAAAAGTCAGCAGCCTTTTAGAATTAACTAGTCTGTAGCTCTATATCTAGTACCGTGATATTTTACACTATTCTATATAATAGCTTATTGCTCCAATTTCTTTCATTCGATCGTTTTTTTCTACCCATCTTGCTGTGAGTCTTTCATCTATCTGTTTATTGCATGGATACTCATTGCATTGGAAACAAAAATCTACTTTTTTCTCTTTATGACACGTCTTAACATGACAATCAATAGGACATTTTACATTATCGCTTCTGCAGCCACCACATGATACACCTGCAAATATTTTCATTACTCCTGTTAATAGGTTAGTGTAAGTTTCTTGTTTTCAATAATCAAACAAAAACTGAATATCAATTCTACAGCTAACATAACAATAGCCAAAACATAGGATTCAAAAGTAATCCCAATAATTAGTGCTAATATAGGAATAATAACTGCAAACACCATATAGCTTTTAGAGTTATATAGCCATCCATATGGCAATAAATGGGCTCCGAATATCATTGCAATTACCATTAACATTTTCTCAGGAACAGTTGGGTATACCCACATTGCAATAGGCAAGTAAAGCATTTGATTTAAGGAAAATAACATACCCAGCTTCGTCAGAGGATTTCCTTTGTTCTGAAAGTCCACTTTAATGATTCTTGAAATAAGAAATGCCAATGGTAAAAGTGGAGCTGTACTACAGAAGGTCAGAAAATTTTTTGTAATTATTGGTAATGATGTTAAATGGACAATTAAAACAATAGCCCAAATGACTAAAGATGCTAAAATGAAATGTAATCCTTTCTTTTGTTTTACAGCACAATCATTTCTTAACTCTTCCAACTTCATCTTTTCCTCCTGAATATAAATAAAATCATTCTAATATCTCCGAATACGTAATACGAGTCCTTTCTCGAAAGGTAGATTATTAAGGTTCATTTTCTTTGCGTACAGTTTCGTCTAACGGATATGTATTGCCGATCAAAATTATATAACATACTTTTTAGAGGAATATGTCATGCTATTTATTAGGTGTAAAAAGCTAAATAGAAAATATATAATTATTGTAGGAGTACGATAATGCTTCTATCTGCAATTATTCTGATCAATCTTGCGTTTGTGTTTTATACTCTTGGTGTTTGGAGTGAAAAAATTCAAGGACAACTCCTAATTTGGCATTCATTTATGTTCTGGATTGGATTTGCTTTTGATACTGCTGGTACAACAGTTATGGGCAGATTAT
>PHAD01000053.1 GCA_002841595.1 Firmicutes bacterium HGW-Firmicutes-12 | reverse complement strand
GGTGAGCCATGATGGGTTCGAACCATCGACACCCTGATTAAAAGTCAGGTGCTCTACCAGCTGAGCTAATGGCCCATATAACTTGCACTAGTTGCAAAAATTCCGACTGTTTTCCCCGCAAGTATATATATTACAGTAGGTATCCTCTTCTGTCAACACGTAATACCAAACAATTTTATGGAAACTACTTATGAACTTGCTACTATCGCGTAAATATTGCTTCCCGTATTATCGTTTGTTCCCGTTTGGGACCTACGGCTATTATGGAGGCTGGAACTTTAATCAGTCCACTAATCCTCTCTAGATACATTTTTGCTTTGGGAGGTAGATCCTCATAGCAACGTGCTGTTGTTGTATCGGCCATCCAACCTTCAAATTCCTCATAGATTGGTTTACATTCAGCCAGTACTTTCAAGCTAGCCGGAAACTCCGTGAGCACCTCTCCACGATAATCATATGCTGTACAAATCTTTATTCTCTCAATATTGTCTAAGACATCAAGCTTGGTAATTGCTATGCTATTAAGTCCATTAATCCGGGCAGCATAACGTAATATAACAACATCTAACCACCCACAACGACGTGGTCTACCGGTAGTTGTCCCAAATTCATGACCCTGCCTTCTAATAAAATCCCCTTGTTCGTCTAACAACTCTGTCGGAAACGGCCCTTCTCCAACTCTTGTAGTGTAAGATTTAACAACTCCTATAGTCTTGTTAATTTCACTGGGACCTACTCCAGCTCCTATGCAGGCTGCACCCGCTACTGGATGAGAACTAGTTACATAAGGGTACGTCCCATGGTCCATGTCTAAAAGAGTTCCTTGGGCTCCCTCAAACAAAACATTCTTTTTTTCCGATAGAAATTGATGAATAATAACTGAAGTATCTGTAATGTATTTTCTCATTTTTGGTAAATAGCCGCGATAGCGTTCGAAGATTTCAGTAAACTCAAAACCTTCTGTTTCATATATCTTGTTAAACAAGTTATTCTTCTCATCAAGATTTCTTTTCAATCTTTCAGCAAACTCTTCTTCATCCAACAAATCTACCAATCTTATACCTATCCTAGCTGCCTTATCCATGTAAGCAGGCCCAATTCCTCTTCTAGTTGTACCTATCTTGTTAACGCCTTTTCTTTCTTCTTCCAATTCATCTAAGCGAATATGATAAGGCATAATTAGATGTGCCCTAAGGCTAAGTTTCAGACTATCCGTACATATCCCACGTTTTTCCAAATACTCTAGTTCCTCAACTAGCACCTGTGGGTCTATTACTACACCATTCCCAATTATACATGTACTGCCGGGATATAGGATTCCCGATGGTATCAAGTGAAGCTTAAATTCCTGATTATCTACTACTACTGTATGGCCTGCATTATTACCTCCCTGATAGCGAACTACTACGTCTGCTTTTTCCGCTAGATAATCCGTTATTTTCCCTTTCCCTTCATCTCCCCATTGACTACCAATCAAAACAACTGCCGGCATACACTATCACTCTCCTAATTCCTACTTATCAGTCTTTCTTTTATTGTATCTATTTATATTTATAACCATCATATATTGGTTATTTTACTCTACACAAACAAAAATAACTCAAATAGCATCCTTGTACTACCTGAGCCTTATTACATTTTCTTAGTTTCGGCACTATAATTCTAACAGTGACTTTTCATAAAGTCAAGCAAAACACGAACTGGATGCAATGCTTTTATGCTATTATTCGTATTTATTAGACTCAATCCGTTGCATAATGCTTTTCCAGGTTAACAAACTTCGTGAATTCCTTCATAAAGCCAAGTTCCACTATTCCAGTAGGACCATTTCTATGCTTGGCTAAAATTATCTCTGCAATGCCCGGTTTTTCTGATTCTGGGTTATAGTAATCCTCCCGATATATAAACATTACTAAGTCAGAGTCCTGTTCCAATGCACCCGACTCGCGCAAATGACTGAGAGCAGGCCTTTTATCTTGGGACTGCTCAACGGCACGAGAAAGCTGGGATAAGGCAAGGATTGGTACCTCAAGTTCTCTGGCCAGTGCCTTCAAGGATCGTGATATCTCAGATATTTCTTGCTGACGGTTATCATTTTTTCTGTTGTTAACCTGCATAAGCTGTAAATAATCTATAACTATTAATCCTAGCCCCTTTTCTGCTTTCAACCTACGTGCTTTGCCTCTTAATTCCAGTACGGAAATAGCTGGGGTATCATCTATAAATATCTGCGCCGTCGATAGCGGCTGAGCCGCTTGCGTAAGTCTTAGCCATTCTTCATCTTGCAGTCTCCCTGTCCTTAATTTATGCTGATCAATCATGGCTTCAGAACTTATTAATCTCTGGACGAGCTGCTCTCTTGACATTTCTAGGCTGAAGATGGCAACAGGCATCTTGCCTTTTGTTGCCGCATTGTAAGCAATATTTAAACCAAAAGTAGTTTTTCCCATCGCCGGGCGAGCCGCAAGAATAATCATATCTGATGGCTGCCAACCAGAGGTCATGCGGTCCAAATCAGAAAAAAAAGAAGGCACACCAGTAACACTTCCTTTTTTGGTGGACAGCAGTTCAATCTTTTCAAGGGTTTCACCTAGGACTTTCTTTAACGATACCAGTCCGTCCGCATTTCTGTTTGATGAAATTTCTAAAATCATTTTTTCAGCATTATCAAGAAGCACCTTTGTATCTTCCTGGTCTTCATAACAACGGCTGGCTATCTGTGTAGAAAAACGAATTAATTTACGCAATATTGCTTTTTCTTCAACTATGTCTGCATACCGCCTAATATTAGCGGCAGTTGGAACAGTGTTGGCTAGAGTAGCAATATATCCTATCCCGCCTACTTTTTCCAGACTGTTTTGTCTCCGCAACTCTTCTGTAAGAACAATCATATCTATGGTGTCGCCTTTTGCCTCTAGTGTCTGTAAGATACTATATATAATTCGATGGGCTTCTTTATAGAAATCTTCTGGTTCTAATGTCTCCATAGCTAAGTAAATAGCTTCCTTATCAATCATCATTGATCCTAGGACAGCTTGTTCAGCTTCTAGATTATGTGGCGGTATCTTCTCCATCAAAATACTCACTTTTTATCCCACTCCTCCTCTCTTAAAACAATAGCTTGCGGGCTTAATACAGTTCTTCTTTATCCGATAGCAGTTATAATTACGTTTAATACCGCAGAAACCTCTGGATGTAATTTAATTGTAATTTGATGCTCACCTAATGTTTTAATGGGAGATTTTAATTCAATCTTTCTTTTATCAATATCTAGTCCATGATCCTTTTCTATTGCCTCTCCAATATCCTTGGCTGTGATAGCTCCGAAAAGTCGGCCACCTTCACCAGCTTTAACTGATACTTTTATTACTATGGCATCCAACTGTTTTTTAAGTTTTTGTGCCTTTTCAAGTTCTTCTGCCTTCTTTTTGTTCAAACTAGCTTTTTGCCTTTCAAGTTCCTTCAGGTTTTTATCTGTTGCTTCTACGGCTAGTCCTTTAGGCAACAGAAAATTTCTGGCGTATCCCTCTGAAACATTAATTACCTCCCCTTTTTTACCTGTACCCTTAATTTCGCTTGTCAATACTACTTTCATAAGGTTACCTCCCTATTGATGCATTTTTACAGCATGATATTTTTGCTATTCGCGTTGATCCTAAGTATGGAATTGAGCCTCGATTTGCAACAGTAATCGTTTTTCTACCTCTTCTAAGCTTTCCTCAAGCTTAGCAGCAGCGACATTAAGATGCCCACCGCCACCCAACTCCTCCATTATCGTCTGTACGTTTATCTCCCCGTTTGAGCGGGCACTCACAGCCACACCTTCGTGATGTGGCCAAATCACAAACGAGGCACTAATACTAGCTATGTTCAACATAGCATCCGCCGTCTTTGCCGCCATCAACTGTGCATCGTGTGACTTTTCTCGATATACACCTAAAGCTATCTTACCATAAAGTATCCTTACATTTCTTAAAACTTCAGCCTTTTTGACCACTGTGTAAATATCATCATTCAGCATTTTATGTACTACAGCCGGGTCCGCTCCCATACTACGCAAATAAGAAGCGGCTTCAAACGTTCTTACTCCGGTCTGTATCATAAAGTGCTTGGTATCAACCGTAATCCCCGCTAATAGAGCTGTAGCCTCCGCCTTACCTATCTCAACTTGTTCACCCAAATACTGCAACAACTCCGTCACTAACTCCGAGGTCGAAGAGGCATAGGTTTCGAGGTAAACAAGCCTGGCATCACCAATAAACTCTTCGCCGCGTCGATGATGATCTATAATCACTATCTGAGAGACCAGACTCAATATCCTCTGGTTAGGGAGAAGCGATGGCTTATGTGTGTCTACAATAATCAGCAGAGTCTTTTTTACTACTTTACTTTCAACATCCCTGGCTCTAACAAGCATCCCTGGGTAAGTCTTTTGAGGGTATATTGCTAAGATATGATCTGTAGCCTGATTGTAATCATCTATTACTATAAAGACCTTCTTCCCTAAATCATTAGCAGCCTTGGCAATACCAAAGGATGCACCCAGACTATCAAAGTCGGCCATTTCATGGCCCATTACTATTACTTGTGATGCCTTAAAAATCATATTTTTTAAGGCATCTGCAGTCGCACGGGCCTTAATTTTAGTACGTCGTTCTATACTTATGGATTTCCCCCCATAAAATTTGATATTGGTAGGGGTCTTAACAACAACCTGATCTCCACCTCTGTCAAGTGCTATATCCAAAGCACTTTGTGCCAGTCGTCCTAACTCATTTATGTTATCTTCTCTAATTCCTATTCCTAAACTAATTGTTATTGGAAGATCATTGCCCATTTCAATTTCCCTAGTCTTGTCCAAAATCGAAAACCTTGTCTTTTCTGCTTGTTTATATCCCCATTCTGTTAAAAATAGAAGATAGTTACCTTCACCAGTTCTGCTTAAGTATCCATCCAAGCTATTGGCCCATTCACTGAGATTTCTTTCTAAGGTTCCAAGAATATATGGCTTATTCTCTTCCTCCATCGTTTTAAAGACTTCTAAAAGGTTATCATACTGCATAATAGCCAGAACCGGTTGGATATCCTTATGTTTGAACATTCTACGCTTATGTTCTAAAGTTTCCGGGGTCGCAACTAATACTTCTTTGTTATTATTTTGTAAATAAATTCCTTTTATTTTGTTGTCATATAATAGTATTAATAACAATATACTTATTAACCATCCGCTAGCAAAGAGTATTAGTAGCCATTCCTTAAGCACTAGGCGTGTCACCACCTATTAAAATTGAATAGCTTAGTTTTCCCCGGATAAACGTCTATAATTAAAAAATAGGTCCAATAATCCTAATATACTCAGAAGCATGGTAGAATATGGAAGCATGAAAAAGATTAAAAAAGGTATCATTATTCGATAAATCACCTGGCCACTCAGATATTTATGATAATAGAACATGATTACCGAAAGTCCGAGAATGAATAGCATCGGCATATAAAGTAACATTATATTGCTTCCGAGCATTTCTATTATATAGTTGCCCCAATACTTACCTGCTAAATTTAAACCCAACCCTGTTATTAACCCCCAGACCACCCACCAAGGCAAGTTCCAATGTCTAAATTGTGGGAGTATGGGCACATCAATTCCAAAACGATGCAATATTTTTTGTGCTGCAAAAAGATTTAAATATGCCGAAGCTATTCCTGCCATGGCAAAAAATGCAGGGAAAAGATAAGTAAGTAGTTGGAAATATTTTTGTATTATTTCCCTTACCGCTCCCTCCGTAATACCCTTTGCCGGATCTATAATTCCCAAATTTTTATACATTTCGATGGTAGGTTCTAAAACCTCATTTAATTGACTAAATATATTTAAATTATTAATGCCCGTTATTAAAAACACTGTGTAATACAGAAGCAGAGTTGCGCCTACCATTATGATAGCACCTGCTAAAAGTGTACTAGCTGCCTTCCACCCGTTGCGAAAGGCATATCCATATACAAGAGCTAAACTCCCAATCTGAATAGCCGCCATGATTGCACTAAGTGGACCTGCAAGCATAAATATCAGAATGCTAGCAGCGGCTATAGAAATCAAGCCTACCGTAAGACCATGACGAACTATAACTATTACGCTTGGAATCGTCCAAATGAAAAATATAAAGAACTGCATAAAGGGAATATATAGACCAGCTAGAGCTATCAAGGTAGTCATTACTGCCATTAATCCACCTTCTGCTATTGCCCTGGTCTGCAGTGAGCTATTCATTAATTCGTCACCTCTTCAAGTCTAAATATCCTTTCAGCGAGGATACGTCGCCATACCCCTCTTCTAGAGGATGCCCAGAGTTTGCCATAGCGGCTGTTTTTTCATACATTCGTATTTCAAGCTGCCCATAGTTTAACCCTAGTCTTTTTAGTAATAGAAAGCTGTTAATCACGAGCAGGGCCAAGCTATCAATTATTTTTTCCGAGTCCCCTTTGAGAATAGCTTTAAACACTCCGGACAAGGAGTGAACCAGTTCTGTCTTAGACCATTCCAGCGCTTTAATATTTTTGGCAAAATCCGTTTCAACTCCCGACATATCGTTCCTCCTCGCTCTAACTTGTTATCTTGCATTATATAATAATTCTACTTGTAAAAACAAACTCCTTCCAATATATTCTTGTGAAACCCACAAGCAATACTCGGAAATTTAGATAATATAATAGGGAGCTCACGGCTCCCTTCATATTTAATAGTACTTCTATTCTGCTGTAAAGGGCAACAAGGCAACAATTCTGGCCCTTTTGATTGCTATTGTTAACTGGCGCTGATGCTTAGCACAGTTACCCGAGATACGACGTGGCAGTATTTTGCCTCTTTCTGTAACGTACTTACGTAAGCGTCCTAATTCTTTGTAATCTATACTATCTACTTTATCCACACAAAAGCTACAAACCTTCTTGCGTGGACGACGTCCTCTATCCTGTCTCAATTTTTTCCCTCCTTACTATTTAATTATCTAGATTCCTGTTCAAAAGGGAATATCATCTTCATTAAAATCAACTTCATTACCTAGCCCTTTTATACTTTGGCCTCCACCAGCTTCTCGTTTATCCAGAAAGCGTACGTTCTCTGCAACCACTTCTGTTATCCAGCGGCGTTGTCCTTCTTTATCGTCATAGGTCCTAACCTGCAGTCGACCTTCAACCGCAACTTGGCTTCCTTTACCAATAAAGTTAGCACAGTTTTCAGCCTGTTTTTGCCAAACCACAATAGGAATAAAGTCTGCTTCCCTTTCACCTTGCTGATTTGTTCTCATTCTATTAACTGCAAGAGTAAACGATGCAACTGCGGTTCCGTTTTGTGTATAACGTAACTCTGGGTCTTTGGTAAGTCGACCGATTAATATTACTCGGTTTAGCATTAATATTTCACCACCTAATAAGCGTGAAAATTTTATTACTTAATTCAATTTATCTTTTAAAATAATCATAAAGCGGAGAATATCATCAGTTATCTTCATTACTCGGTCGAGCTCTTTGGGTGTACCAACCTCACCCTTAAAGTTAACCAAGATGTAGATACCTTCACGATAATCTTTAATCTCATAAGCCAGGCGCCTTTTGCCCCATTTATCGGCAGTGATTATTTCGCCGCCCTCATTGGTTATTATGTTACTAAATTTATCCATAACCGCTTGGAGCTTTTCTTCATCAAGGTCTGGCTTAATGATATACATCAATTCGTAATTCCGCATCTTGAATCTCACCTCCTCCCTATGGACTCACGGCTCCATCATATAAGATGGAACAGGGACGTTACATCAGAAAATTATATCACAATTGGTATTGTTGTGCAATAGAGGTTCTTTTGCCCCAACCCAGATCATTCGGGGGGTGCATCAGGTCCTCTTTTAATGACTTTCCTAACTGCTTTTTCAAAGTCAGGCCGCGACAGCCATACCTGTCTAGAGCATTTTATACACTTTATACGAAAATCCATCCCTGTACGTAGAACCTCCCACTCGTCATTACCGCAAGGATGCTTTTTCTTCATCTTAACAATGTCACCCAGGTAGAACTGTGCCATGTTACCACCCTTTTCTTTATCGGTATTAATTATTGACTGCCCTTTGTTCTATTATAGCTGGAGCATTTGCTCCCTTTTCATCGAGTACCTTTAGGCATTTAGTTGCGCATTCACATATCCAGGGATCCTCATCCGCTAGTTGTAGTTGAATAGCTTTTCTTGTTTCCTCTACTGCTAGTATTTCCAGGACATATAGAACTTTAGCTTTTATATTCCAATGAGTCATTTGCATTAAGCAACTAATCACCTCTGGCCATAAATCCACAAAATGAAACGTTGCTACTGCATCTAACGCTCTGCTTATTAGCTCTATATTTGATGAAAGAAGTGCTTCCCCTGTTATTTTCTTACATTTTGGGTTATTACCTTGGACAAGCAATTCTAAAAAATGTATTTTTACTCTTGGTATTGCCAGCGGATAAACCTCAAGAATAAGTTCCAAGGCCAATGGCCCCATTGTCAGCAGAACCTCGCCCGCACGTGCCGGCAAGATATCCTCATATAACATGGCCTTTACTAACACAGGAACTACATGGCGAGGTGCCTGGTTTTTCAGGGCACCCGCTGCACTAAGTTGGATATTACTGTCTTTATGTTGCAGTAAACCTGCCAATACTTTTACTGTGTCAGAAGAAGGAAAATATCCTAAACACTCAATTGCAAAATAAATACTTTTATCCTCTTTAAGCTTATCTCTTACAAAATTTTGGTTTTTACCAAAAAGAAGTCGAACCAAATCCCTAGCTTTATTTCTTTTTAGCTCCGGCACAATATCCTGTGCAAATTCCCAGCGTTTTTCAAGGCTATAACTAAGCAAATGTTTCTTTGTTTTTTGGGGCGACTGTTCCTCACCATTTATTAGTTCTTTTAACCGATTTGCCTCCGGTGTCTTACTCTTTTTACTCAACATCCGAAAGGTCCTCCTCTTTTATCCGCTAAATGGGACTTCCCATGGTAAACTTACTAAAAACGAAAGTGAATGCTGATGCGAAGTGCGGTACTAGCGTTGCTTGTCCAATAGCTGTTACTACTGTAGAAAAAATCCCCAGTTTGGCCATGCCTAGTAAATTGAAAATTGGTGTTATCAGGCCAATTGTTACTGTTAAAACTATTGCAGTAAATAGTGTACCGATGATTAACCCACTAAAGCGATCAAATTGTCCTAAGATTGTATCTTTAATTAATCCTCGAAATATTCTGGCCACAAGTTGCAGGCTTAAATCAATCAACAACCAAATTATGAGAAACGCTACTACATTCATTATGGCCGAGGCTAGGTATTGATGAATAACATCAGCTAAAGAGATCTGTAGCGGCCCCTCTATCCCGGTCCTAAGACTCTCTAAATATTCAAGCATTTTGGTTTTAATTTGCGCGTTTGGTATTATTCTATCTAAATAACTAGCCACATTATTACTAAGTAAATTCTCGAGTTTAAATTCACTAATCGCTTGAGGTAAGGTTACGTGAGCTCTTAGAAAGTCACCTAGCCCTTCCTTAAAACCCACTTTAGTGTCTAACCATTTTTCTAAATCCGCATAATATTTATAGGCTACAATAAGTCCAATTATACTACTACAGGCTCTAACAACGGTTCCTATGAAACCGTTTTTGTACCCGGCAATTGCTCCCAATAAGAGGAGCCCTATTATAATCCAATCAACAATATTCATTTTAACTCCTCCTAATATAAATTAACTTTCGCTGTTTGCGGGACTAAATCCTGCACAGTTTTTTAGAAGTTATTTTGTAAGTAAAACCCCTCATCATGAGGGGTGGTGTCGGTACGTTATTCTTGTAAAGCTTCGTTTATTAATTCTTTAGCCAATTCCTTAGCTCCTGTATTACCTACAACAATCAGCAGATCATTTTCCTGAAGGGTAAAATCTGCCGGAGGAGAAAATATCTCTTGCCCACTGCGAATAATTGCTACTACAGTTGCGCCTGTACGATTGCGCATATTTGTATCCGCAATGGTGCGTCCTATCATCCATGATTTTCCACCAATGACTATCTCCTCAATTTGCTGTAAAAATGAGGCCTTTTGAAAAGCATACTCCAAGAGCTTTGATAGTTCCTTTTCTAGCTCAATATCTAGTTGACGACGTTGATTAAGCGTGTTATTGATACGATTCCGTAATGTAATTATCTCTTGTCGCTCATTATATTCTGTCAGATATTCTCTAGCTAACAAGATAGATTTAATAACTATGCCACTGCCAGTAATCGCTTCAACTACTCCAATGTTCTGCAATAGAGCTATACTTCTTCTTATTGTTTCCGGTGAGACATTGTAAGTCCCTGCCAAAAGTGAGCGGCCTGATAATTTCTGACCCTCTTTATACTCTCCACGTGCAATTTTTTGTGCAATATCAAGAGCAATCTGTTCATAGCGTGAATATCCCGAATCCAAGCGCTGCATGCGTCAAACCTCCTACTAATATTCCTCCACTATCTTATCAAATAATAAATGTACACGCAAAAAAATATTATATTGGAGATTAAAACAACCATTATCGTACCACGCTTGCCTCTTGGCCAGCAAAACTAGCGGTTATTTCCACGGCCTTAAATCCATCGAGGAACATTACCATACCATCCGATGTAACAATTGCTCTATTCTTATTGTTAGTATTCCATACTGCTTCAGTTGTCACATCTCTTATTGTTCCATCATTATATGATGCTATAGCTTTTAACTGCACCGCACCTTTTGTCAATTCCCCTTTAATTTCCAATCTCTCCACCTGTAGTTGTAGTTGGGCCGGAGTTATCTCTAATTCAAGTCTATCCCTAAATCCATAGCCTTGTATTGTAATACTTGTCTTCCCTGTCCTACCTGTATATGTTAAGACACCATTATTTATGAGTGCTATCAAGGGTTGACTAGACCGCCAAGTTACCTTGGAAGTCACATCCTTAATATTCCCATCCCCCATTTGAACTAATGCTGTCAGCTTCAACGCTTTATAACTAAACGGAAGTCCGTGTTGCTTTATACGTAACTGATACATTCTTTCGGAGTTTCCAGTTGTTCCATAATTATAGCCTGTAATTTGGTCATTTAGCCCTTGATAGGATGCATTAATTCTTACCGCACCAGGTATGGGTGTAAGATAAATGTTCCCCCGAAAAACACTTGCCGTATCACTAGTGCCCGAAGTCCAAGCTACCTTATCACTAACATCCCGCAAACTACCATCACTATAAATGCAGTATGCTTTGACTGCGAGTATTTGTTGGGAGGTCAGGGGATTATTGTCAATAAAGAGCCTTTGTGGTACCGGCCTATCTATATCCGGCACTTCTACTGTCAGGGTATCTTCAGCAGGATTATTGCTTCCAGTCTGACCGACTGCTGTAATTGTCAATGTTCCAACCTCACCGGTTAAGGTCAGTATCCCATCAGAGGTTATTTCTGCTACTTTATTATTATCTATTGACCAGACTAAGCCACTTGACTGGATATATTCGGATCCATCATTATAAACGACCGTTGCTGAAAGGGGAAGTGAATTACCATCCCAGTTCGTGGTATAATTCAGGCTTTGATTAATAGAAAGTTTGGCTATGAAGCGACCCACAGAGACTACTTCTTCATAGCGATATCCACCGTAGACTACTTCAATTGTTGTAAAACCAGGTTTGCCAGTGAATCTCAAAACCCCTTCACTGTCAACCAACGCTACATCCTTGTTACTAGATGACCAATCAGCACTACTATTATCAAGTTCTTCTTCTGTCCCATCGGTCAAAAAGGCTACCAAGGTTAATTCGAGAGGATCTTTAGAGTACTCAATATCTTCCGTGATTTTTATACCTTTACGCCAAGCCGTTGTTTGATTGTCTCCGCCCAATGCTTGGACATTATCGGTAACTGATAAATCCTTCACTACTGCTCTAATATTCACATATCCTTCTTCTCCAGTGAAGGTAACTATACCTTGCGTGTTAACCCAGGCTACAAAGGGGTTTGAGGTGGACCAAACCACACCATCTTCTGGCCCTAAATAGCGTTCTTCACCATCACTCATTTCACCAAGAAGCATTAGACGATAGGGATTTGCACTTTCAATCAGGTCAGTTTCAATTTTAATTTTCTCTGGCCATGGAGCCACAGTGAGTGTTTTTGTTGTGCTGATACCATCCTTATATACTCTTACCGATAACGCCCCACCCTCACCTGTGAAATGCAAGACTCCATTGTAAGTTATAGTTGCAATAGTTTGATTAGATGTGCTCCAAATAGGATCGCTAACCAGCCTTGATGTACCATCTGAATAGATCCCGGTTACAGTAAGATAAATTCTATTCGGTCCTGCCGCAATATCTTCATTTATTTGTAATGAAGTCAGACTCGGTGTAGCCAAAAGGGAAAAAGGTAGCAACACCTGGATTAGTGTAATTACGATAAAACAATAAGTAATCTTTTGTTTCATTTGGGATCTCCCTGGTAAAAGTTTCTTTGTTAGTTTCTATTATAAGGTAAACTTAGAAGATGAGGCAAGCCTTTGAATTAGGCAACCTTTTTGTGTCTCATTCTACCCATAATTTTATTTGCTGTAAGGTTAATTATAAATACTGTAAATATAAGCACTGAAGCCGTACCATAACACATATCCATTGCTCCGACTTCCATCGCTACTTTGTAAAGATGCATTGATAGAGTGCTGGCTGGATCTGTTAATCCAGTAGGTATAAAGATACTTCCCCCTAAAGTCAAAAGTAGTGCTGCTGTTTCCCCTACAATCCTACCGATGCTTAGAATAATTCCTGTTAGGATACCCGGAAGAGAGGAGGGTATAACAATCCTTGTTACTGTTTGCCACTTGGTAGCACCCACTGCATAGCTACCTTCTCGAAACGAATTGGGTACTGCTTTTATTGCCTCTTCAGTAGTCCTAATTAGTGTCGGCAAAATCATGCATGCAGCTGTAAGTGCCCCTGATATTAAAGACCATCCTCCTGTTATAGGCTTTAATATTACAACGAACAAAGCAAAACCAAAAAGTCCAAATACTATAGAGGGAATGCCTGCTAAAGCTTCATTACCAAAACGGATTATACTTGAACCAAATCCTTTTTTTGTATATTCCGTTAAATATATTGCTGCTGTTACTCCTATTGGTACAGTTATTACTATTGTAGTTACTGTAAATATTATAGTACTGATAATCACTGAAAATATCCCACCTTTAGAGCCCATAGATTCCGGCTCAGAGGTAAGAAACTCCCAGTTAATCACATGCAGGCCGTTAATAAAAATATATCCAAGAATGCAAGCTAGAGTTAATACTGTTACCGCTGCTGCAGTTGCTAAAATAACTTTAGCTATTTTTTCTGATTGACGTGGTTTAATCATATCTATACCTCCTTCTTTGCAAAGGCAAGAGCTACTGAATTAATAATCATAATAAATATAAACAGCACTATCCCAGTAGCAAAAAGGGCTTGAGTATGTTCACCAGAAGAATATGCAATTTCAATGGCTACATTACCTGTCAAGGTTCTAACTGACGAAAAGATAGACCCAGGTATAATTGTGGCATTGCCTGCTACCATAATTATTGCCATTGTCTCTCCTAAGGCACGTCCCATTCCAAGAACAACACCGGCCATGATACCAGAACGTGCCGCAGGTACAATCACTCGATATATCGTCTGCCAATGTGTTGCACCTAAAGCTAATGAACCTTCCTTAAAGTCAGGCGGTACACTTCTTATTGCATCTTCCGCAATATTTATAACTGTAGGTAAAATCATAATCGACAGTATAATAGAGCCTGCTAGTATCCCATAACCAGAAGAAAGTGCCGGATCATCTGCATAGGCAGGTATCCTTAAGGTTAGGCTTCTGATTAAAGGCACTATTGTTGTCATACCAAATAAGCCATAAACTACTGAGGGTATCCCTGCCAAAAGCTCTATTGATGGTCTAATTACAGTACTAACTAGCCTACCAGGCGCAAGTTCTGCCAAAAAGATTGCTGTTAGCACTCCTAGCGGTACTCCTATTATCAAGGAACCCAAAGTAACATATATTGTGCCTATGATCATTGGCCAAAGCCCATAAATCATGTTACTTGGGTTCCACTTATTTCCAAATATTACATTCCAAAAACCATATTTTTGAAATATGGGAATTCCTTCTTTAAAGATGAAACCAGCAATTAATAGAATTATTATTAGTGCGGTTAAGGCACTGCCGAACAAAATTATACTATAGGCTTTTTCTCGCTGTGATCGTTTAAACATAATACTATACCTTCCAATCTTTTGTATTATGAATTAACACCTAACAGAGGTGTAGCACCCCTGTTAGGTGTCATAAACTATACTTTTGCATGCTGTTTTTAAGCTAACTTATTTTACTGGGATGAAACCGTTTTCCAGAACAACTTCCTGTCCTTCTGCGCTAAGAATATAATCAATAAATGCTTTAACTATTCCTTCAGGATCCTTTTGAGTCAGATAGTTAAATGGGCGAGCTATTTTGTACTTTTCACTTTGAACGTTTGCAAGTGTTGCTTCTACACTCTCTACCTTCAGCGCTTTAATCTCGTCATTGACACCACCTAAGGAAATGTAGCCAATACCACTTATGTCTCCAGCAACGGCTGTTCTTACTGCACCTGTTGAGTTTTGAATGCCGGCTTTATCTGTAAATGCCGCATCACCTAAAACAATTTCCTCAAATGCTCCTCTTGTACCGGAACCTTCTTCTCTATTAAATACATGTATTGTTCCTTTTTCTCCATCGAGCTCTGACCAGTCAGTAATTTCTCCAGCAAATATTTTGGCAATATTTTCTATTGTTAAGTCAGCAATCTTATTATCTTTATGAACTATTACAGCAATTCCATCCATTGCTATTGCTAGGTATTTAACTGTTGGTTTTTCTGCGTCTTTTAATTCACGTGAGGCTGCACCGATATCAGCTGTTCCACTTTGAGCAGCCTTTACACCTGCTCCAGACCCGCCACCCGCTACGTTTATTTTTACTTTAGGGTTTATTACCATAAAGCCTTTAGCAAGTTCTTCGGAAAGAGGTTGTACTGAGGTTGAGCCTGCGATTTGGATTGTACCTTCTAATTCTGGGGCCTGTCCTTCTGTAATTTTCGGTGCTTCTTCTTTACTGGTGCATCCACCTACTGCAAAGGCCATCGCTAAGGCAGCAATAATAACAACAGTTTTCATTTTCTGGGTCTTATTCATTTCCATCCTCCTCGATAAATTGTATGTTCTACTAGAAATAACTATAAATCATCAAGGTTAAACAATTATGCCCCCCATGTTAACGAATGGTTAAGTTTCTGTTTAAAAATAAAATAGGACCGTCTCATATCAAACTTCAAGAAGGTCCTTCTTTTATGTAGTCAATCTAATGGTGTCATTTTAACAATTTTAATAAAAATGTTTAGTGTCTATTAATTCCCGATATTTCTCAAACACCATTTTAAAATCTTCCGAAGCCGGTTGTTTCAGTCTTGGATTTCGTAGTAAAGCAGCCGGATGATATGTTGGCATAACCCAGATACCTCGCCAGCTTAACCATTTTCCTCGTTGTTTAGTAATCTTAGCCAATGGGTCAATCAGGCCTTGAAGTGCAGTTGCACCTAAAAGTATAATGATTTCCGGTTGAATTATCTCTATTTGCTTGTAGAGATGTAAAAGGCAATTGCCTCGTTCCTCTGGTGTGGGAATACGATTCCTAGGTGGTCTGCATTTAACTATATTGGCAATATAAACATCTTCAAAACGGTCAAAGCCGTTTTCAGCAAGTATACTATCCAATAGTTTCCCAGCTCTGCCGACAAACGGACGCCCTTTTTTGTCTTCTTCTTCCCCTGGACCTTCCCCAATTAGCATAATATTTGCATCTGGATCACCTTCACCAAAAACAACCTGATTACAAGTCTGTCTAAGTTGACAAGCTCTACAATTCAGAACCTTGTCCTGCAGTTCTTCCAAAGATTTTGCTTTAATACACATATATCCTCCCGGTAACTATTACTCATTATATAATTATTTCTATTCCCTAATTGCTATATTTTTTCCTTTA
>PHAD01000052.1 GCA_002841595.1 Firmicutes bacterium HGW-Firmicutes-12 | reverse complement strand
TTAGCAAAAGAAGCCGGTGTCGTAATGACATCACCTGGGCTGGATGATCTCATGCTAATTTGTGATAGAATTCTTGTCCTATATAAAGGCAGTATTATTGCCGAATATGAGCGAGAGCAATTTAACGAAGGACTGCTATTTCAGAATATGCAGGGTGAAGGCAACAAGTAAGACCATGCTTTTAAAATATAGTGAAAGAAGTATACTTTTGATTGTGCAAGGGGGTGAACTAAATGTCAAAAAATTTAAAACTAAAACTGTTTCTATTAGAGAATTTAATCTGGGTTTTGGTCGTAGCGTTTTTCTTATTTAATGCCTTCGTCACGCCCAACTTTGCTACATCCCGTAACATTATAAATATACTTTATCATTCTTCGATAATGAGTATGCTGGTCCTTGGTCAAGGCTTGATTTTGATAATAGGAAACCTTGATTTATCCCTTGAGTCAACCTTAGCCTTTGCACCAGGTGTGGCTATGCTTATTTGTGTCAACATATTACCAGGTACTTTTGGACCGATAACCGGTATTCTTATGACACTTCTCATAGGAGTTATAATTGGGGTGTTTAACGGTATAATGATTTCCCGGGTTCAAGTGAATGCTTTTCTACAGACTCTTTCTATGCTGATAATGTTACGGGGATTAGTATTATATTTGGTACCTTTTTCTATATTTCCGTTACCCGAAGCTTACACTTACATTGGTCAAGCTTGGCTTTTTGATAAAATTCCCGTAGCTATTATTGTGGTTTTTCTGGTGTATCTCGTATTTCACCTTATATTTCAGTATACTACCTTTGGCCGTAAGTTCATGGCAACAGGAGGGAATCCAAAGGCTAGTTTCGTATCTGGGATTAACACGTCTCGCATGATAATCATAGCCTTTGCCCTAAGTGGACTATTAGCGGCCATGGCCGGTCTTTTGGCAGCCGGACGGCAGGGTTCGGTAAATAACTCCATGGGTACCGGGATGGTCATGCTTGCTTTTGCCGGTGCTATTTTAGGAGGGGCTAGTCTAGAAGGTGGGAAAGGAAAACCTATTGGTATGTTAGGCGGAGCTATTTTGCTCGGGATGATTTCCAACTCGTTAACACTCTTAGGTGTACAAGCCACTTTGGTATATGCGACCCAGGGGGCCTTGATCTTCCTGGCAATTATCATCGATCGTTTACGTATTTATATACGTAATAAGCTGCTTCATCAAGAGCAGCTACGTAAGCTTATTCCGGAAGGGCAAGAAGGCGAAATTGGTACGGCGCCCATATAAAAATTGAGGAGTGATTCTATTATGGTGAAGAAAAAAATTGCACTAGTATTAATTCTAATGTTGATGGTTGTGTCTTTTGTCGGTTGCGCTCAGAAGGATGGCGAGGATACAGAAGAAAAAGTAATGACTATTGGGATGGTCATAAAAGACCCCACAGCTCCCTATGAGGTAGCCTTTGCTGAAGGAGCCAAAGCCAAAGCCGAGGAATTGGGTATCAAAATTGATATTAAGGATGGTCAAGCTGACTCATTAAAAATTATGGAACTGATGGATAATTATATTACCCAGAATATTGATGGATTTATTATGGCCGGTGCGGTAGACTTAAGAGCCATTGTACCCGGAGTTGAAAAACTAAACGAGGCCAATATACCAATTATGGCCCTAGACACTTCTCCGGAAGGTGGCAAGGTTGATTTATTTATTTCTTTTGATATCGAACAAGCTAGTAAAAAGGCAACCGAAGCTTTTGTACAAGGAATCAAGGATCGTAATGGTGGAGAGGTACCTGAAGGAGTAGTAATTGAAATCACAGGGGCCCTCGAAGACATGTTCACACAGACTTGTAATAAGGGTTTTATGTCAGTTATCAGCCAGTATCCCCAATTAGAAGTGGCTCAAGGGGAGGGTCAATGGGATAATACTATCTCTCATGAACGAGCTAGTGATCTTTTAACACGTTACGGTGAAGAAGTCTTAGGAATATATGTACATACGCCTGATATCATGGCTCCTGGTGTTGTTACTGCAATTGAGTCACATAAACTTGATCCTAAAGATTATGGTATTACTGGTATTTGTATCGGACCAGAAGGACTTGAATTGATTAGACAAGGAAAAATGTTGGCTGCTGTAGAACAGCCTGCCTACGATTCAGCTGCTTTGGCTGTTCAATATTTATATGACTTGAAGCAAGGTAATCCCATTCCTCAGATTGGCGATACTGTGGTACAAGAAGGAGCTAGTTGGTCTCCTGCAGAAGTCATCAAGAACCCTTGGGCTGATGAAGGTGGATATATGATCCTTCAGGGTCCGCTGGTACCCACAGAAGTGGATGTAGACGATGAGCGTCTATGGGAAAACAAGCTGAGCAGTTTCTGGAAGAATTAAAGACTTCAATTATATAGCAAAAGGACCGTCACATTTTTTTATGTGTCGGTCCTTTTGCTATATATCCTTAGATACTCCGGTTATTATTTCGGTTAATATCTACATTTATTAAAGAGTATATGGTTAGAATAAAACATCATATATAAGTTATTTATTCTTTGTTTCAATACAAAACAAGAGAGGTTTAATTAATTTTGTCAATTATTCTAGTAGTTGTTATTCGATCGATTATTTCTTTTTTTTCTTTATTAATACTTACAAGAATAATGGGTAAACAGCAGGTTGCCGAACTGACATTCTTTGATTATGTGGTTGGTATTACTATTGGATCTATAGCTAGCACTCTTTCAGTACAGGTAAATCAGAATACTATTGCGACCTTGGCCGGAATGGGTGTATGGACCATTCTACCGATTATGTTAGCTTATCTAAGCCTGCATAATATCTGGATACGAAAAGTTGTCGAAGGAGAGGGTACCGTACTTATTGAAAATGGCAATATTATAGAAAAGAATTTAGGGAAGGTACGGATTACTATTGATGATCTCCTCTCGCAAATGAGAACACAAGGTGTCTTTGATATAACTGATGTGGAATTCGCAATTATTGAGAGTAATGGCAGGCTGAGTTTACAAAAGAAGTCTCAAAAAAGACCTGTTACACCCAGTGATTTAAATCTTTCAACTATGTATGAAGGATTGCCTACTAATCTAATTGAAGATGGTATATTACTGGTTGATGCTATAGAGTCTTTAAAGCTTTCTAAGGCCTGGCTGTATCACCAGTTGGATAAGGTAAACATTCAAGATATTAAACTTATTTCACTAGCACAACTGGATACCAAAGGAGTTCTGTATGTGGATCTTGATGGTGATAGTCCTTATTATATTATTTCTTCATTAAACTAGAGTACTTGAGGTGAGAAACTTGAAAAAAATTGCTTTTGTATTAGTTCTTGTAATGCTTTTTTCTCTTGTCTTATCTTCATGTTTAAGAGGCACACTGGATAAAAGGAGTGGCCTTTCCCAATCACTAAAGGCAACTGAAGATAATATTCGCCAGGGAAACTGGGAACAAGCCGCAGATAATCTGAAAATATCTAAAGAAGCATGGAAAGGGTTAAAACCATTCTTACAACTTGATATCGATCATGATTACGTAAATATTATTGAGGATAATTTCGTGATACTTAGTGTCTATATAGAATGCCAGGAAAAACTTGAGTCCTTAGCAGCTATTCTACTCCTTCGAAAAAATTGGGATAATATAGGGGAAATGTAAAACTAATTATCAAACTTCTTATTCGAGAATTGTTACGTAGAAGGAGACCATATTACTATTATTATTAATGCAAAAAAGATTGTGGAATAATCCCACAATCTTTTCCATAGATTGGTATAATGTAGGATTTATCATCCTACATTTAAACTGCTTTCTAGATATTCATCATAGGTCATTCTTGCATCAATAATACCGGAGGGTCTAATCTCAATAATTCTGTTGGCTATCGTTTGTATAAACTGATGGTCGTGTGAGGTGAAGAGGATGTTGCTCTTATAATCTCTTAGGCCGTTGTTCAAGGCGGTGATAGACTCAAGGTCTAGATGGTTAGTGGGCTGGTCAAGGATAAGCACATTAGCATTGCTTAACATCATCTTAGAGAGCATACACCTTACCCTCTCACCCCCTGATAGAACTTTTAACTCTTTTAAGGCCTCTTCACCGGAAAACAGCATTCTTCCCAAAAAGCTTCTTACATAGGTATCGGACTTATCGATAGAATACTGGCGGAGCCAATCAAGGAGGGAAAGCTCCATATCATTAAAATAAGAGGAGTTATCCTTTGGAAAGTGAGCTTTGGTTATGGTAATACCCCATTTAAAGTGGCCGCTGTCTGGTGTCGTTTCACCCATAAGAATTTCAAATAAGGTGGTTATTACAAGTTCACTGGATCCAACAAAAGCAATTTTATCGTCTTTACTTACTGTGAAGCTTATATCATCCAGTATTTTCTCACCATCAATAGTTTTAGTTAGACCTTCAACTGTCAGTATGTCTTTTCCTACTTCCCTTTCCGGCTTAAAGCCGACGAAAGGGTATTTTCTATTTGAGGGCTCAATATCGTCTAAGGTGAGTTTTTCGAGTATCTTTTTGCGGGAGGTAGCTTGCTTGGATTTTGAAGCATTAGCGCTAAAACGGGCGATAAAATCCTGCAATTGTTTAGCCTTTTCTTCTTTTTTCTTATTTTCATCTTTAAGCATCTGGAGGGCTAACTGGCTGGACTCATACCAGAAATCATAATTACCCATGAAAAGCTTAATCTTGCCATAATCAACATCGGCCATATGCGTACAGACTTTATTTAGAAAGTGGCGGTCGTGAGAAACAACTAGCACTGTACCTTCAAAGTCTATTAAGAATTCTTCGAGCCAACTGACGGATTTAATGTCCAGGTGATTAGTAGGTTCATCTAAGATTAGTATCCCGGGCTTACCAAAGAGAGCCTGAGCCAGGAGAACTTTCACTTTTTCCGAATCAAATAGCTCGCCTACCAATTTATCGTGAAGATCTGTTCCGATACCGAGTCCTTGCAGCAGGGATGAGGCATTTGAATCGGCTTGCCAACCGTCCAATTCGCCAAATTCATATTCCAGATTAGCTGCCTTGAGACCGTCCTCATCAGTGAAATCAGCTTTCGCATAAAGTTCTTCTTTTTCAGTCATTATCTCAAAGAGGCGGGTATTACCCATAATGACTGTTTCAAGAACTTGATTTTGATCGTATTGGTAATGATCCTGCTTTAGAATTGACATTCGTAAATCGCTAGGGATACTGACTTCCCCAGTATTTGGTTCGATTTCACCGGAAAGAATTTTAAGGAAAGTGGTCTTTCCTGCACCATTAGCACCAATAACTCCATAGCAGTTGCCAGGGGTAAACTTTAGATTTACATCCTCAAAAAGTTTGCGACCGCCATATCTTAAGCTCA
This sequence comes from Firmicutes bacterium HGW-Firmicutes-12, assembly GCA_002841595.1. Taxonomy (GTDB): domain Bacteria; phylum Bacillota; class Peptococcia; order DRI-13; family PHAD01; genus PHAD01. Next base: position 10,773 of record PHAD01000052.1, on the reverse strand, counting down.
CATTTGTTACATTAATCAAAATTTGTACCATCCTTTGTAAGTAATAAACAAAGTAAAATATATCATATGTTAGTAGATTAGGCAAAGATATTAAAATCCTGACCCAAAAGTACTATCACCTATCACCTGGAGCAAAGTAAAAAATGATTGTTAAATATAATGTTGGTGTAATAAAGATTTGTAATTGAGCCGAAGGAGCATTTCTACTTGAACCACCAGAATAATCAACATTAAATCCGATACCCTCTTTTATTAGCAGGGTAATTACGGCTTCAAGGGTGGCCAGATTATGATATCCGCTGCTTTGATTTAAAATTGTTTGAAAGGTACAAGTTTTTAATAATGGTGCAAATTTTCGAAAACTATTAAAGATATCACTAACATTAAAATGGTCGTCTTCATCTTTAATTTTGTTATACATTTATTAGCACCTCTATCCAAACAAGCTTTTAACTTGGCATTTATATAAGAGATGGGGCTGGAGCTATATGTATTGTATTCTCTCGACACTGATTATGTACGCCGATTATTACATTAAGTACTTTGATTAAAATATTAACCTACTCTTTTATGTTCTTTAGAATGTAACGCCTGTATATAAAAGTAACTGATAAAAACCACGTTAAATAGATTATAGTGGGGATAACTATACGACCATGGCTCCATTCGAATATTCCCAAATTCTGTAATGCGTTTGAGAAGAATGTACTATACAAAGCACCAATTATAGCTAAAAAGTAACTCCAAAGAGTTTCTTCCGGTAATAAATATAGGTACATAATAAAAAAAACAGTCCATGCAATGGGAGGTAATAAAGGTATTTTAAGAAAACCTAAAGGCCCATAATTCAAATATCCTCCTATACCAAATAAACCAATTAGTAAAATCCATAATATATCATAGACGCCACCAAAGAAAATGCTATATAATGCTAACTTTTTCAAATCACTTTTGGGAACTAAGAAAACGGCAATAATAGATAAAACTCCTGTATATAAGAAGTAAATAAAGTATAGGGGCATATCTACCATCTAAACATCATCCTTCAAAGAGTGCTAATAAGATATGAATTTATTATCTGACTAAAATTGATTGATTATGCAAAGATATATTCGCGGTAACTATATAAATAAGTCCTTTAATAGGTTAAAAGGAACATTAACTATTATGAATGAAATAATTAGCATTTATGGTATAATAACACTGCAAAAAACTTGATAAAGGGAGATGTATATGGATAATAAAAAAAATCCACTGGTAACACTTGAAATGGAGAGCGGCGGTAAAATCGAAATAGAGTTATATCCCGATATTGCCCCAAATACTGTACGTAACTTTATTTCTTTGGTGCAGGCTAACTTTTATAATGGTTTAATTTTTCACCGGGTAATACCTGGCTTTATGATTCAGGGTGGTTGTCCACAGGGAACCGGTATGGGGGACCCCGGTTATTCAATTCACGGAGAGTTCAGAATTAATGGCTTCCCTAATCAACTTAAGCATGATAGAGGCATACTATCAATGGCAAGATCCTCGAACCCTAATTCGGCCGGTTCACAGTTTTTCATTATGGTAGCTAATTCGCCTCATCTAGATGGTCAATACGCCGCTTTTGGTCGAGTAATTAACGGGCTAGAGATCGCAGACCAGATTGTAAGCGAAAAGACAGGGCCGCAGGATAGACCATTAAACGAGCAGCGAATAAAAGAAATGACAGTAGAAACTTTTGGGATCGAATATGAAGAAGTGAGAAAAATGTAGGCGTTAACGCCTACATTTAAAACAGACAATAGTTATACAATATTATAACAGCGAAAGCCTGTTGGCATTTATATTTACTTGCCAACAGGCTTAGTTTTCTTAGTGGGGATCTTAAATAGTACAGACGGCAAGCATTAAGTAATACTTTTTCTCAGGAAGAGGCTCTTCAATATATTCGTCAATCTGATGGTACATCTTAACTTTTTTAAACGGTGTAAGGAGGTCTTTGAAATCTTCCTCTGTATACTGGCACACATGATAGGGGTTACTGCATTCTATATCTCTGCCGCGACCAAAAGGTGTTGATATAAGAGCTGTCCCACCAGGCTTTAGTAGAGTGATAATATTCCTGATGAAATCAGAATCTTTTTCTAAATGCTCTATGGTCTCGAAACTAATTACATAATCGAAAGAGCCGAGCTGTTCTATAAGGCTAGTATCACAAGCATCCCCGGTAATGAATTCTGCTTTGGGATGACTGTAGTGAACTTTGGCATATTCTATACATTTTTTATCAATATCTACTCCTACATATTGCTTTACCCTCGATACTGTTGGTATATCAAATAGTATGGGTACTGCATATCCAACCCCGCAGGCCAGGTCCAAAACCTTTCCATGGACAATATTATTTGCAAAAATGTATCTTGCAATATGTTCTTGTAACATACCATTACGAGGATTCATTGCCTTGGGTATCACGCGTTCCGTCGTTAAAACCAGTTCTTTCAAGGTTTACCTCCATGTTATATATGTTCACCTATAGCTCTACCTCTTGAATTATGGGTAGCACGATAGGTTTGCGTTTTAGTTCAGAATATATGACACTGTCCAATGCCTTTGTGATCTGTTTTTTTATAGTTGTCCAATCCCGGATATGTTGAGCCTCAAAGTTATGAACAACTTCTTCAAGTTCATGATACATTTTAGCAAGTAGTTCGTCAGATTCGCGGATATAAACAAAGCCTCTTGATAGAATACTTGGACCTGCCACAACAGTTCCTGTATTCTTATCTAGTGTAAGGGTTACCACAACCACTCCGTTTTCTGCGAGTATATTTCTATCACGCAGAACTATGTTGCCAACATCGCCTACGCCTAGACCATCAATCATAATACTGCCGGAGGGTACCTTACCTTGCAATTTGTAATTTCCCTTATAAAAAACATTCCTTTTACCTATTATACTAATTATGATATTTTCTTCGGGGATCCCAATTTCAGTAGCGGTTTTTTTGAATTTGACAAAATGCCTGAATTCACCATGAAAAGGCATGGCAAATTTCGGTCTAACCATGTTCAATAGAATCTTAATTTCTTCCTGTGAAGCATGTCCTGATACGTGAACAGGGGCAACATCTTTATAAATCACTTGAGCTTTACTTTTAAATAGGTTATTGATTGTTCGGTAAACGAGCTTAGCATTCCCAGGGATGGGGGTAGCTGAGATAATTACCGTGTCTTCCGGTTCCAAAGAGATCTGTCTATGGCTACCATTTGAGATCCTGGTAAGTGCTGACATTGGTTCTCCCTGGCTTCCGGTTGTAATGATAACCAACTTATTTGAAGGATATCTGGATATTTCATTTAGTTCAATTAAGACATTTTCAGGACACGTTAAATATCCTAGATCCATTGCTGCTTCAACCACGTTAACCATACTCCGGCCAACTACAGCAACCTTGCGGTCATGTGAGATAGCTGCATCAATGACCTGTTGGATTCTATGTACATTTGAGGCGAAGGTTGCAACGATTATTCTTCCTGGTGCCCTATCAAACTCCTTTTCAAAACTTTCTCCCACCACTTTTTCCGAAGGGGTATATCCCTCATTTTCCGCACCTGTACTATCGCAGATAAGGGCCAAGACACCCCTTTCTCCATATTTGGTCAGCTTATGAAACTCTGTCACTCGGTTATCAATTGGTGTTTGGTCCAACTTAAAGTCGCCGGAATGAACGACCAACCCCTCAGGAGTATTGATAGCTAGTCCAACACCGTCGGGGATGCTGTGGTTAATCCTAAAGAACTCTACTTCAAATATACCTGCTTTAATTACATCGTCAGGAACAATTTCTATGAGAGTAACCTTATCTAAAAGTCCATGTTCAGTTAGTTTCTTTTTAATGAGTCCTATTGTTAGTTTAGTAGCGTAAACAGGTACATTTAAATCAGGGAGCACATAAGGAAGAGCTCCTATATGATCTTCATGCCCGTGGGTAATAAAGAAGCCACGGACTTTTTCTTTATTACTAGTAAGGTAGGTTATATCTGGAATGATAAGGTCAATACCTTTAAGCTCATCACCTGGAAAGGCAATACCCGCATCGACAACGATAATATCATTATCATATTCAAAAACCATCATATTTTTGCCGATTTCACCTACTCCTCCTAGAGGAATGATGCTTAATCCCATAATTCTTTTTTCCATGACTAGATCACTTCCAATACTCTCAATTTTTATAAATGTTTAATGTTGCTGTAGCGTTAAATATAGTTTACTATATTTTTGCCAATAACGACATTTTTTCCTTATTATATTAGATGTATAACCGATGTGTATATGCTAATTATCGTGTAATAGGGGTATTCCCAGATATTAGTGATAAAGTTGAGCTTATAATTTTGCGCCACATTTTTTACAATATAAAGAATCAGGTGAATGTCCGACTGCGCTACATACTGAGCAAGACTGGCTGCTTACTTTATTAACTTGATTATCAGTAGATCTTGACAGTTCGTAGGTGATAATTCCGGTTGGAACTGCTAGGATGCCATAGGCCATAACCATCAATAGTGATGCAATTATCTGACCTAGCGGAGTCTGAGGCGAAATATCACCATAACCGACGGTGGTTAGAGTTACGATGACCCAGTACATTGCAGTGGGTATGCTAGTAAAACCGTTTTCAGTTCCTTCAATGAGATACATTACTGATCCGGCAGTTATGCATATAGTAAGTATGGCTAAGAGAAAGACAGTGATTTTGTGTCGGCTTGCCCGTAAGGCATTGATCAGTATGCTAGATTCCTCCACATAACGGGCCATTTTAAATACCCGGAAAAGACGAAGCAAACGTAAAACTCTTACAACTAGAAGAATCTGTGTGCCGGGAAATAATAGGCTTATATAGGTTGGTAAGATGGCAGCTAAGTCGACCAGGCCAAAAAAACTAAGAAGATACGATCTGGGCTTTGGAGTAGCAAGAATACGTAATACGTATTCACCGGTGAATATAATCGTAAAGAACCACTCTAAGATAAGTATAAATGCCCTATAATCTACGTTTATACTCTCAATAGTGTCTAAAAGAACAACCAGAACACTTAAAATAATGGATATAATGAGAGCCACATCAAATGCTTTTCCGGCGGGAGTATCTGCCAGAAAAATGATTTCATACAACCTTCTGCGCCATATCTTATCGGGCTTTTGTTTCTTATATACTTGATTCATATGATATTCCTTTTTAATAGAGTCATAATACTAGTATTGTAACAGAAAAAGTTGAAGGTAGCTCATGGGTTTGGAAGAGTTTTCAACAATTAAAGTAAAATCTTTAATACACTACCTAGTTTTTCAATTGTATACGGTTTTGGTATAATCCCTGTAAAACCATATTGGTTGTAATCTGCCATGATAGGATCATTTGAGTATCCGCTTGAGACAATCACTTTTACATCAGGGTCTAAGTCTTTTAATTTTGCAATAGTATCCTTTCCACCTAAACCTGCTGGTATTGTCAAATCCATAATAATACCTATATAAGGTTCCCCTAATTCCTTGGCCTTAATAAATAAATCAATTGCCTCAATACCATCACTTGCGAAATCGCTCTTGTAGCCAAGGTATTTTAATATTTCTTTTAGTAAAGACCTTATTTTAATATCATCATCCATCACTAGAATATTCCCACTGCCATACAATAAAACTTCACTTTGATCGGTCAACAATACGTCTTTTTTTGTAGTAGAAGGTATATAAACACAAAATGAGGTTCCCTTGCCAGTATTTGATTCAATGGATATATAACCTCCATGTCTTTTAATGATAGAATATGCTGTAGACAAGCCCAAACCATGTCCATATTGTTTTGTTGTAAAATACGGGTCGAATATTTTTGAGAGGTTTTCCTCAGATATGCCAATACCTTCATCTTTGATAGTTATCTTTACATATTTCCCTGGCTCTAAAGGAAGCGCTTCTTTTGTTTCTACCGTAATATTCTCACAATTTAAATTAATAGTACCGCCATGGGGCATGGACTGATATGCATTTATTATCAGGTTGTTTATTACTTGATTGATCTGTCCTTTGTCGGCTTCAATAAACCAGAGGTTCTCTGGAATGTTAAACTCACATCTTGCATTAGAACCGCTTAGTGCAAGATTAACGGAATCTACTAAAATTTGTGAGATATTAATGATCTCCTTGATAGGGGTTCCGCCTTTGGAAAAGGTTAATAATTGTTGTGTAAGATATGTTGACTGTAAGGCAGACTTCTCAACTTCGGAAAGCAACCTCATAATTATGTCTTGCGAACTCATAAATCGTTTTAGAAGTGACACGTTACCTAGTATGACTGTTAAAAAGTTATTAAAATCATGAGCAATACCGCCGGCCAGAAGGCTGATAGATTCCAGTTTGCTGGTTTTTATACTTTCTTGTTCAATTGTTTTACGAAATGAAATATCTCTTATGGACTCAATAGCACCTACTATATTCCCGTTTGCATCGTATTGGGGAGATGCTTTTCCCCACAAGAAGGCATCAGGATTTTTTAAAGATGGAGCGGGGGTCTCGGCTACAATACAATCTTTGTCTATTCGAATATAAGGATATTTTTGTTTTATTTCTTCTGAATCGTTTAACACTAAATCAACTAAAATTGGTCTTCTTTCACCATAAAAAGGTAAAGCGTACTCATAGTTGCCTTTACCTATTATATCTTTTGCAATTATACCCGTCATTTCTTCAATTGCCCGGTTCCAGGTTATGATCTTGCCTTCTAAGTCAATAGCAAGAGTAGCATCAGGTAGGAAATTTATAATATCTGCCATTTGCTGTTGAGATTGCTTGAGACATTTTTTATAAAACATACTTTTAGCACTAAGAATTCCAACTATATAGGCAAATAAGATAAACACGAAAGCACGCCATAAATCATCTAGTAAAATAGTTTTATGAAATAGATAATTCAACAAGTTTAGCAAGATGCCCAAGTATATTGCTGTCCAGATACTTTTAAGACCCCACCCTAATGCTGTTATACCAATAAGAATATAAAAAAAATGAGAGTAGACAGTCTCAATTTGTGTATATAGTTTTATATAGAAAATCAATCCTGTGTAGATTAAGATAAGTATAAACAAAGATAATAATTTCATATTAAGCTTTTTACTATTTGATTTCAATATTATCACCCTTTATAAGTCTTATTTTTAATGGTAATATATTCTAATATTCTGTATTTTCTACTTTTTCCCTCTAAAAAATAACATAAAAGTAATTTAAATTCACCACTAACACAATCATTGTTGATTGATCCAATTTTAATCACCCTATAAGGGAGGATTTATATGACTACAAATATTAAACAACGTTTCTTCTTTTGTCCTAAATGTGGAGGAAAGCTAGAATATAAGAAGCACAATGATAGATTTCGGCCAACCTGTACTTCCTGTTCTTATATCATTTATGAAAACCCCATAGTAGGTGTAGCGGCAATTATTTATAACCATAAAGGCCATATTTTACTTGGACGAAGAAAAGGTGGCAAATATCAAGGAATGTGGTGTATTCCTTGTGGATATCTGGAATATGATGAAGATGTCTATGTTGGGGTTATAAGAGAGATAAAAGAAGAAACCAATCTTGATATTGAGCCAACTAGTGTATTTACAGTACAATCAAATTTTCATGAACCGGAATGTCATACTGTGGGTATCTGGTTCTTGTCTCAGATAAAAGGCGGGAAGTTAGAGGCTGGTGATGATTTGCTCGATGTAGCCTACTTTGATTTACTTTCATATCCGACTATGGCTTTCCCCACGGATATAAAGGTCATCGAGCTGTTATTAAACTCTAATAGTAAAAGGTGAAAAAGATCATAAGAATAGGGGGGCTGTTAGGTGATGGGTATGCCAAAATATCTAAATACTAATGATCCAATAGCAGAAATTGAAAGAGTTTATAATGATAATTATGAGAAACTGTATGCCTGTGCCTACAGGATGGTTGGTAACCATCAAGATACAGAGGATGTTTTACAAGAAGCATTTATAAAAGCATATAAAAAAATTGATTCCTTTAGAGGGGAATCAAAATTATATACATGGATATATCGAATTGTAATCAACGAGAGTTATAGATGCTTTGAACGTATTAACAAACTGCCAGTGACCTGTATTACCGAGCGTTTAGGAATAGATGAAAAGGATTTTTTTACTAGTATTGATTATACTCCAAATTATGATGATAACTTAATAATTGATGAGATGCGGGAAAAATGCTTACAAGGTTTTCTCAAGTGTATGCCTAAGCAGCAAAGAGTATGCTTTCTGCTTAAAACGTGTTTGAATCTTAAAAATGAAGAAATTGCTGAGGTCTTGGATATATCTATTGAGAATGTTAAGGTTACCTTACACCGAGGTCGAAAAAAGCTTCAAGAATTGTTTGCATTGCGTTGTAATCTGATTGATCCAGATAAGCCATGCAAATGTTATTTATGGATCAAATTTATGAAAGACCATAATCTAGAAATACCTACAGTTCATTATCAAGCGAAAACAGAAGAACTAAAAAAAGAACATTTTAAAAACTTATCTTTATTAAGAAAGATTGATTATCTATATACTGTAGAAGCAAAGTATACGAAAGATGTGTTTATTAATCGATTAAAAAAGGCAATAGAAATTATGTAACCTATTCACATGATAAAGTGTCTAAGAATTATACAAAAATAGGCTTCACTATATAATACTTCATTTCATGACCGCAATTACAGCCTGACCGTCGATAACTAGCTCACCGTTTTGGTTATGTAGCGTTGTTTTTAGGGTAAGCCGACGTTTTTCTTCGTTCTTCCCAATCACTTCAGCTTGGGCAGTTACGGTATCTCCAATCCGAACGGGACGGAGAAACTTTATTTCCTGGGACAGGTACACTCCCTTTAGACCCGGTAGGTAGTCGGCGATTAGGGTAGTAAAAAAGGATGCAGAATGCATACCATGGGCTATTTGTTCCCCAAACATTGTGCTTTTCGCATATTCTGGGTCTAGATGTACAGGATTTGTATCATCGATAAGTGAGGCAAACTTATGCACATCCTCGTTGGTAATGGTTTTGGAGATGGATGCAGTTGCTCCGAGTGTAATTTCTTCATAGCTACGAATACGACAGCTATAATCATTAGGGATGGACACGACTAAACACACCTTTCCGTTGAGGTATTTTTTTACCTACAATTGTACATTATTTTACGATATTTCAAAGACTATGTTGTTGTTCTTTTAAACGATATTGAAAAATAAGGAAATGTTTGATTAATTACCCTCAACTCAGGATCAGATACAAGACAGGAATGAAGACGAACAAAGATGTAAGAGTGGTGGTTATCCAGATTGAGTTGGACAGATCAAGGTCGAAATTGTATAAAATAGGCGCCAGTAGTGCGGTGAAACCCACCGGCATGAAGACCAGTATGACAAGGACCTTGAAGGCCAGCAAAGTTATCACTCCCTTGATTACTAGAATATATGTTAAAGGCAGAACGATCATGGGGTTAATAAGGTATTTGGCAATAAACACTAGTGAAATCTCTTTGTAGTAGTCCTTGACTGTGCCTAACTGTAAAGTCATACCGATGGCTAGACAGTTAGCTGCGGTGGTGGCTGGGATGAAAAAGGCAGCAACAGTATCCATAAAGGAAGGATGGTAAATGTGAGTGGAGTTTAGGAGGATACCTGCAAAGATAGCTGCTATCGGGATAAGGGAAACCGGTTTTTCGGTCAGAGTTTGAAAATTAAAGTGCAGTAGTCTTGTTGAACCCTTACTGATATCGGAGGATACCGGAAATCCCAGAATATAATAAAGAACTATCTCTAGAATTATAAAAAGTTGGAGATAGAAATATCCTTGGTCACCGAGGAGGAAAAAGGCAAGCAGTCCTCCAAAGGAACCCTGGTTCGTACACATGCCGGAGATGTAAATAGAAGCAGATTTGCTCGGTAAAATTTTAAATTTGCGGCTTAGGAAATGGGCACTGGTACTGCCTAGCAGCAAGGGAATTAGACCTATAATCGGTAGAATTAGAAAGCTTACATCCGAAATAGAAAGCTTCCAAAAAGAATTTATGATTGCGATCGGGTACATAAAGAGTAGCGCGATGGTTTTGAGGTTGCCGGAAAGCAGGTTGAGTTTTTCGAAGTTCAAAAGTCCGTAGTATTCACAAAGTAATTTAAAGAGATAGCCTGCTAATAAGCCACCAAAGCTTACGGCTAGGATGAGAATAAGTTTTGTCATTGCTAAATACCTTTCTTTAATCAAGTAATACGTATATGGGCTTATAATCTCATGTTCTTTTTCTATAAGCAAAACAAAAAGACCCTTCTTCAGGTCAGTCTTTAGATGCTATTATAATATAAAATTATAGTTATAAATAGATAGCTGGTAAAATTACAATTAAATAAAAAATGCGAGAATGGGAAAAATAATAAAAATTGTAAGGCGGTATAAGATGGAACTAAGAGAAAATGTTATTGTTCCGCTAGGTTACGGTAAATATGTGCGTTCAGATAAAATTGTAGCGTTAGAGCGAATAGAAGATGATAGAGGCCCCGGACGTCGGACTTTTGTTTATATTGAGGAGCTAGATATTGGTAAGATAGAAAAGAGGATAGAGGAAATTCTTAAACATGAGATAGGGATGGAGTTTATGCAGTAATAATTAAGCATATTACTGCCCAAAGCTAAAAAATAGTTTGCCAGCTATACCTCGAACAACCATA
>PHAD01000051.1 GCA_002841595.1 Firmicutes bacterium HGW-Firmicutes-12 | reverse complement strand
ATATACCACATTAACATATCAAAGGTAAATACAATTTTGTTTAATTATGTAAAATATTGTATTACAATAAAACCACTACACCAAATGTATCGACCGCTATTTATGATTTGGCTCCGATTAGACTTATTCCTGTTAATTCACCAAGCCCCTCCAACACCAATAAATCATGACATTCCATTGATCATAATTCTATAGGAAAGGTAGACCAGATCTGGTTTATGTAGCCTACATACTGGTTTTACTCTTCGTGGTCAATTGAGTCCAGGAGCGGACTCGAAAATATATAATCAACCTGACCATGAAGTAACGCCACCACGAAGGGCGTGTGGCTTTAGTCATGCGGGTTCAAGTCCCGCCTTTCGCACCAAATTTAGTAATGACAAGGTCTTCGAGAATTCTTAAAAGGAATACTCGAAGACCTTTTTTGTTGCCTGAGATTGATATGGGTGAAGTCAATCAACGGATTCGAAGTATTAAACAACTATACGAGTTCCTTTTAAATGAGGGCAGTGTCAATCAGAATCCTGTAAAAAATTTATATAAGATTAAAACCCCAACAGTAACCATTCAACCATTAGAGGGTAAGCGTATAAAACTGTGCACACCTACAAAGTAAACTAGAAATACGAGATAATGTCCTAAAAATCAGGGGCATGTCTCATGGATAAGCAAAAAAGAACGACATACTGGGAAAGCACTGTTGCAGAATACAAAGCCAGTGGTCTTAGTGCCAAAGCTTTTAGTAAACATGCAGGTATCAAGGTCAATACCTTGTACTATTGGGTTAAAAAATTGGATACAGACCAAAGTGATGCAGAAATAGCTGAAAAACTACCAGAATGGATCAACATCCCTGTGAAACTGAAACCATCAAATATTTCTATTCGTATTGGACAAGTCACCATAGATGTAGCTTCTGGATGTGATGAAGTCCTTTTGATGCTAAGCAAAGGTGGAGATTGAAGGTGGGGCTCTGGCCCACACCCCGAGGTTTTTCGCTTTGGTTTCCAGGAAGTCAGTGATTGCCTATAGTAAAAAGAAACGGTGATGATACATACCGCCTCCCTTGTAAACCCACACAGGCGCTCGGGTCGCTCCTCAGCGTTGCCCTATCCTCACGTGTGGTAAAGCACGGTTAGTATAGCATAAATACCTATTTGGTTGGAATACCAAAAACCCAATTTTGTCCTTGACAAAGGGTACACTTTGATATTTTATTAGACTAAAGGGGTCCACTACGGACTCCTTTTTGTACTTGAAACAAAAACCTTTAACATGTTGGTACTATTTTGTGCCTCCCGGCATAGATTATTATTGAGAAAATCCTTAAACACAGAGGAGGTATATGTTGAATATGTACAATGAAAAATGGAGTATAAATGAGGAGTTTTTAATATTCAAATCAGTTGTTGATTTTAACCTATCCAAAACAATACCTAATTCACGAGCAAGAGGATCTGTGATAAATGAAATCGCTTATAACCTGTCTACTCAACCTGAATTTAAGAATAGAAGTGTGAATGCCATTTGCGAACATATAAGGTACATGTTAAGAAGTTTTTGCCGGTGTAATAAATAAGGGGGCAGCCCCTTATTTTCTTTGTCAATCGACAGGAAGCATAATGCTTGTTTTATAAGCATATAAATTATAGGATTTTATGATTGTGGAGGTCGAAGATTATGATTTATAAATTTTACGATGTGGCACCTGATACAACGCTTAAATATGTGGAAACAATTTTGCCTTTAATAGGAAATATAACTGAATTTGAGGTATTTCGAAACAAAGAGGATTCACCTTATGTAGTTAGAGAGGAAGAAGAAATAAAGAGTTATACTTTCATTCTTAAAGACCAAAAAGAAGACGAATTTTGGTTCCACACATTATGTGGATACAGTGGATCAGGCCCAAACGCGACGCTGAAAATCTTACAACTGCTAGGGATAAAAGAGGATTTTCATACATGCGAGGAAGGAAACACACATATCAAAAAGAGAAGTCTTAACCCAGTCCATAAACTCAATTTACTGGTAACCCAAGATAAAGCAAAGGGATACAATGACAAAGACATTGATTATAATATAGTGCTCTCAATGGACTTTAAATTTGCATATCAAAAGCACAATGTGCTGAAGATTTTAAAAGATTTAGGGTATATTCAACATATTATACCTGAGAATAAGGTGCTATATAAAAAATCATATTTATTTGATGAACTCGATAAGCCCAAATATGAATACTATTATTACACCGACAATATTTTTACTTTAAGTCCGGCTTTTAGGGATCTTTCTAAAGCGCAAGTTCAAACTCTAGTTAAAAAAATAATCACAGGTAATAATGGAACAATTAATTATGAGGCAGATATTGATTAAATGTAATTAATGCTATTGAATACCCATCGGCTATGAGACAAGAACTTCTGAAAAGGGATGTGCTTCATGCAGATGATTACCGAAATATTTGCATTATCGAAACTGGTCTGCAGTTTGCCGTATAGACCGACTGTAGACCGTTGATTTGTTTCGAAAATCATAATGCCCCAGAATAGGAGATGTAATAAATCTTAATTCTGGAGGCTTAAACATGGAACGACGAACAATTAGCCAGTTGTGTCCAGTGATCTAAAAGAGCTAGAGAAACAATACTACGCGAGGATATCAATCATACACTACAGGCAAGCGTTTGCCAGGATTGCGAAATATTCCGCCAAGACCGGCGAAGCGTTTCTCTCCGATGACTTGGCAAAAAGCTATCTTCTCGACAATTATGGATGGGACATGAACTACGTTTAGTTGGTACTTAGATTAGTTTTTCTATCTCATCAGTAGCCTCTTTCCAAATTTTATCATCAACAATGTCTGGTGATACCCGTCCATACTTTTTATACATCTTAATCATATGTAAGCGTCCTTTATCGTTACCACTAAATCTTTCATCAGTTTCATTTAATCGCCCTTCTTTTACTAACTCATGGTAAAGAGTAGTATGGCTATCAATAGCCCATTTTGGTGCTTTTTCTAGACCGTTCTTTTTATATCTTTCTATGGCGTTGTTCATGGTTTCTTCATATTCTTGACCATCCGGTAACTCCCAGAACTTTTTCGCCTTGCAGCATCTAAATAACAATTGCCAAAGCATGTTACCGTTTCCTAATTTCATTTCGTACATTATCCTTATTGAATTTGCAAGAGTTATTAAATCTGCATCAAAACAGTCTTCTGATGCAAAAATAGCCAAACGATGAGTAATATATTTTTCTTCAATATTGTTTTCCAATAACACTATCATCCAGTAGGCAGCTTCCCCAAAATCCCCAAATCTCATAGCTTTTATTAATGCACTTACTATCTCATTTTTTTTAAAACTCACATCATTCATGTTATTCTCTCCAATTACTGAGTCTTTTCTGAAGCCTTGTAAATTCTCTCCACATATTCATGAAACAACATTTTATCTTTTAATAACGTTTCAGCTGATACTGCAATCCTATTGTAACCATATTTCTTTTTCATTTTTCCAGAATCACTAGGTGTAACAAAAATATCATTAATAAAAATCCTCGATAGCCTTTCAATTATATGATAAATATCATCTTTTTCCCCATCGATATATCCTGTGAAAACTCCCCGATAATTCTGGTCTTCCCATTCACCCATTATTATCTTTTTTACCCTTTTAGCCTTATCTGGAGAACAATTCTCAATAACAAGCATTGATTTATTATCTTTTAGTTTCAATCTGTCTATATAAATTCGGATAGTCTGTGGCACCGGGAAAGGTAACCAGTTTAATTGAACTCTATCCTCTATAAAGTTTCCTATGATACCCCCTACTGGCCAGGCTTTACCGTCGCCATCCCATATTGAATATAAGTGGCCAGGTCGACCAAGATAGATATTATCATCAATTTTTTCTTTAAAATACTTATGTATATGACCGACAGCATAATATTGGCAACCTATTTCCCTTACTTTGTCTTTTGTTATCGAACAAGGATGTGTCAAAAAGATAGCTGGTTTCTTTTGATTATATATATCAAGAGCTTGATATTTTTGAGTGAACCCACTCTGTTTTGACTCACAGCTCATCCCATATACACAAAAACTGAGCGAATCATCGTTAATTATCTCAGGTTCATCAATTATGTATAGTCCTCTTAAGTTTTTTGTTTTTAATATAAGCTCTTCTCTTTTTTCCCTGGTATCATGTTCCCCAAATACTATAAATACTTTGCTATCGGCATGTAAGCACTCAGTAATAAATGGGGTTATATCTTCAGCTGAGTCCAGCTCCAGGTCCCCCGATATGAGAATGGCTCCAATCTGTTTATCCTTAATTAGTGAGCTAATGTAGCTCAGAATCCTTTTCTTTATTTCAAACTGACTTATTTCTTCTTTACAGCTTTTTGTATTTGTTGGTCTAAAGAAATGTAAATCTGATATATGTAAAAAGCTATTCCGATTCATATGGCCTCCTGGTACAAAGTACTTAAACATTATGAACGTTGAAGTATCTTAAATTCACCCAGTCTTCCAGCCTTAATCAGGATCTCTTTAATGTAATCCTGTCGTTTTTTCCAAACGCAACTGAGCCAATGTTACTCTGGAATAATATTTAATATACATACCAAAGAGAATAACCTCTAATATAACTGTAGTAACTATACTTATCAAGCTAAATAATCCCTCATTTCCATAGTGCCTAAATGTCTGTATTCTATGCTCCCAGGAACTGGAGGTAGCTTAATATCATCTCTGTTTTTATAGGCCAACCTTATGTTTAATACGAAACTTTTTATCCTTCTTTTAACTTTATAATCCACTTTGAACGAGATGCTTTCTGTTCAATAATTAAACTGGTAAAAACATCAAGACTATTATTGTC
Source organism: Firmicutes bacterium HGW-Firmicutes-12 (assembly GCA_002841595.1). GTDB lineage: Bacteria > Bacillota > Peptococcia > DRI-13 > PHAD01 > PHAD01. Next base: position 23,363 of record PHAD01000051.1, on the reverse strand, counting down.
TCGTAAAGTCCTTAAGTCTTCCCTAAAATAGTGACCTCTATTGTTCCAGTCATATTCATAAATGTTTTTCTCTACTAGAATACTCATGCAGCTTTCAGGATAAATTTCATATGTACCATTGGTGCGCATCCATTTACTTATCTCTTGGTCGGCCTTAGAAACCCTTTGTAAGACATCATATGTAATTATCCTTATCGGAGTCATCTTTTCGCCTCGCCCTCCCCTCATAACAACACATAAAATCTAAAAACAGTATTTCTCAAACTTGATATTCCATCTTCTTTCCATAAAATCTACTAGCTTTAAGCCAGGGTCAAGTATAGTATCTGCGTTCCAATCATCATAAGTAGCAACATCAATTCACTGCGAGAGCCATCTGTATACCCTTTATGGATTTCCCTGCCGGAGAAAAGTTTATCTAATTCGGGAATGTTCTTTTTCATCTATCTCCTCCTAATAGCCCGGATAACGACTCCACCATTCATCACCCTCTTGGTACTTCACAAACAGATCATCTGCTAATTGAGTTATAACCTCTTTTAGCTCGACTTTAAAAACCCAGTCTTGAGGAATCCTCTTTAACCCTAAATAGGCGCCAATAATATTTCCAGTAATCGCACCGGTGCTATCACTATCTCCGTTGTGGTTAACAGCAGCGATTAATGCCTTATTAAAATCATTCTTATACTTTAATGTACAATAGGTTGAAATACCCAAGGCTTCTTCACCCACCCAACCTTCACCGATATGTAAAATTGCATCAATATCAGAGAGGCCACTATTAGACAAATTTAAAGCCTGGCTCAAACTCTTTACACATTCTTGATGATTCTCATGTTTCTTTAGCTCTACAAGCGTGTTTTCAACAACAGTTTCAATAGTTTCTCCTTCTATAATGCTTGCAATCATATAAGCAAGTGCACCGCCTGACAAATAACCCGATGAATGACCATGCGTTAGTGCTGCTAACTCTGATGCTATATTGAAAGCATTTTCTTTTCTATAATACAATCCTACTGGGGCAACTCGCATAACCCCACCGCATCCCTTGCTGTTATTAATCGGATTATCAACTGAACCTTGCTTGCCACTTAATAAAGCAGATAAACAAGTATTTCCTGGCGCTCTTCTTTTATGCATTTCCTTAACGCCTACAAGTAAACCGTCATATATCCACTCTAGATCTTTTATTTTGGGATAACCTTGTGTGTTCAGCCATCTTTGATAGGCATAATACACAACAGTTTGGGGGTGACAGATACCCTTTTCTCTACCCCTACTCTCGGCTCGCAGTAACCCCTCCGCAGTAAATAAGGTCATTTGGGTATCATCGGTAATTTCCGATTTACCGCTTATTCCGACAATAAGGTCAGTTATACCTTGTTCACCATAATTCTTTTTTATCTCATCCAAACTTAAAAACTCAACAGGCCAGCCCAAGGCATCACCAATAGCCCCACCTAAAAGACAACCTCTAAAGTTTTCTTTACTCCTTTTCATAATCTCAACCATCTTTCTAATAAGATTTAAGACACAGAAAGAGAATTTATATGATACTAAGCACGGCTCACACAATACTTCAATTTTTCAATTGCTTGATATATCTCATCAATTGATCTAAGCTCATCTGTCGGATAATACGCATCAAAGCGGATTTGAATAAATAATTATATGCTGCTTTTGGACACGCATCTGCATATGTAGTCACGCTAAAGTACTTAAGTACTAAAAGAGTAAGGTATCAAAGATGTAGAATATTCAAGAATTATAGTATTAAAACAATGAAGTATCAAAGCACTAGAGTATTAAACAGCTTTCTTCTTTAGATATCTGCCACCGTACAACAAAAAAGTAATAATACCTCCTAAGAATACCTCTATAACAGTTAATAATAACTCCAACATTTTTCCTGAAGCATAGAACAATTCTCCGCATATCTGTTATCTAAAATTACATGTACATAATAATTAATTATACCATGATATTCCATATTATTTTAAAACCTTGTCTATAAAAATCAAACAACCCTAACAAAGACAAAGAAAAAATCATAGCTATCCCTTAAAGGGTATAGCTATGAGCTAGAGAGTTACCGATTGAACTAAAAATATTATTGCTTTAACAAGTTTTTTGTAGTCGATATTTGCCTGTTAAAATTGTTTTAAAAAGCTCCAATAATAATTACAGAATATATATTGTATGTTTTCCCCTAAAAAAAATACGGTAAGTCATGGTTTCAACTGAAATTTAAAAATCAGCTTTGTTTATAGCGGGAAGTCATGTCTCCCAGGTGTTTGCGCAAGATTGAAAAAGGAGCGTTTATGGGGGCATTTATGGTGGTGAACAATAGGCGCATAAATGCCCCCATAAACGCAACCATAAATGCTCCTTTAAACGCGCCTATAAACGCAACCATAAACGCTCATTTATTGTGCGCATAAACACTACCATAATAAAAAGACGATCATGAAGACCGTCTAACCGAATACTTTACTAAAACTTTTCCCTTTTGCCTTTCCACTTAACATTCTGATTGCTTTTATGGTTTGCTCATTAATTTCAGGATCTCTTCCTTCCCAGTTTAAACAGTTATATATCTCATTAAGCTTTTATTGTTTGAGTATTTACAATATTCTTTATGTCCTCTACCTTGTCAATGCATAAAAATTCTGGTGCGTCACTTATTGCTTGGTTTCCCGAAAACTATTGCCGCATTACCCATATCAGCTAGCATAATTGGTTATGCTCTATTACACTTATTAACCTCGTCTAAGTGGTTTTAATGCACCTTCCAGGCCTTGCATCTTGTAAGGTAGCTATCTTATATATCCCTCTCCTGTCTGAGATATCTGTGCCGCACTTAAAGGACTTCTGATCAATTCAGTAAGTACTGGGGACATATCTTGTTATAGATTGTTTAAATACTCCTTATTATCGCCGACTAGCTTTAATTGTACTCTAACCTGCAAGCATCTTAAAAATGTAGCTTATATGAGACTAGAAACCTTATGCTTCAATTCCGCACAATTAACTACTCCGCTCAAACTATTTGCTCATTCTTCCAGTATCTTTGAGCTGCTTACCACAATCAGTTGAGTAGTGTTACCACCGAGTTCATTGGGAACTTCAGCGAGGCCTACGGGATAACCATATACGCTAGTTATATCTCCGACCTTTAGTTTCCCGCACGTTCCACTAACTAGAATATCTACTATCGTGCCATCATCTGTTTCCAGCACAACCTCAGCCGCACTTCCACCAAATTGTTCTGATAGATCACTGCCAGGTGGATAATCCTGGACTATGTAGATTAATCCACTAAATCTCACAACTTTACCGTAAAAGTCCCATGGCCTTTTAAAAACGTTCCTGTCAGCTATATCTCCATTTGACTTTAGCTTTTTTAAAGCAATCATTATGTTTCCATTCTCCATAGCATCCAGCTCACTTATATTCCAGTCATCAGCTTCCTTTTTAGGTAAAGGAGCCACAGGGGCTTTTGTCTCATTATTAGTCTTATTCACTACAGGGATCGTGTTAATTCCAACACTATCATCACTATCTATAAAAATCCCAATGATCAGGAATATTGATGTTAAACCCAATATGCTAAAAAGAACCCATTTAAGTATATTTTTCTTTTTCAGCTTTGTGCCACAAAATGGGCAAGATAATACTGTTTTCAGGATTTCCTTTCCACAAGTGTTGCATATGGTTAAGTAAGAATCATATTCTGACATTATAGCCCTCCTAACAGTTCCTTTAATTAAATGCTTTAATACGAAGGCTCCTGGTTATAACTCACACCTAGGAGCCTTCGTATTATTATGGATTTACGCTACTGAGTATAGTAATTGCAGGTTTCTCTCCTTTGTTTTATTCATGATAAGAAACCAATCAATTACCGCCAAAACCCCAAAAAGCCCGCCTGTCAGAAGCTTTAAGATACCCATTCCGGTCTCTCCGAGCATAAACCTATCCACCCCGAATATGCCTAAAAATAGCGAAATGATTAGCATGGTTGTTGGATCTTTATAACCCAAAGATTGAACGATGATCAACTTGCTATCATCGAGCTTTTCGAGTCGCTCCTTCAACATCATAATTTTTGCAGACGGGAACTTGTTGCTCATGCCTGCCAGAAATATTTCCACCTTCATTGTTTCCATAAACATCCTCCTTTAATTTTTATTAGGAATTTGCTACTTCCGAAATGTACACTTGCTATTAACCTTCAAAGACTGGTTACTCTCCTGGTTCTTTAATGTTACTGAATCCTACCCTTACAGAATTATTGTGTAAAATACCTTTAGGCTTTCCCCTTTTTTCCTCATATTCATCTGCGTTTAAAGTAAGTGCGCAACCTTTATAATGTGAAACAATATTCCAAAATACCCACTCCCAAAAAGGAGAACAGTCTAGGATTGCTTCATCACAATGCAAGCACACTTTGGCCTTAATAGGCTTGAGGTTAAAATAAGCACTGATGTAATCGGCCTTCGAACAACACCAATACTCCTTTTCTGTAGAACGTCTAAAATCCGTCAAAGTATCACCTCGTTCTCAATAGTTCGAGCTTACCTAAGCCCATGTTTTTTTAACAGCGCCCCCTTACATTATTTATCAGTTTTTCTTCCGTTTCCTAGTATCAGAATAGCAAAACAGGTGGACATGAGATGTCCACCTGTAATAGATTAATTGATAACTTTTATATTTTGATTATAGTTTTTTATAGACCATCAATCATTGCTGAATTGCTTCTTCCTTCATTATGGTTTGTGTTAAGTAATCTTCGTTTTTATATCGAACCAATTTAGCTCTGAGATTTTTTGAAAATATTATTGCAAGAGCCAGTATGAACAGAAGCACAAACCCCGGTACAGGAAAAGCAAGAATGAGGAAAATAAAGATACCTGTAATACCCCCTACCAAAGCACCCGATATTCTAAGCCATTGTAAATTCCCACCCGCAACATCATTGATTTTTTTTGCCAATCCTTTATCACTCAAGGTTTCAATAATTTCTTTAACGATATTTAAACAATCCTCATATTCATTTTCAATCAGCTTCTCGAACAGCTTTTCAAACTCAATCTGAACATTCTTACCACTCTGAATAAGCCTATCCAATCCTATTAATACTATTTTGGAGATCCACTCGCTTATATTGATGTCCTTTGGAGATATCCCCTTCATTTCAAAACCCAAGTTTTTTAGTACTCGATTTATCTCTTCCCAAGTAATTATTCCATCCTCAATCCATTCGGCCATCTTTTCTATGGCGCTTATAGTATATTGTTTCAGGTTGCTGCGTTGAACCAGCTCCGCTTTCCAGTTATCAATCTCTTTTATAAACTTCTTGTTTTGGGACAGTTTCAATATCAGCTTAGAAATTTCGCTTTCTAATACACTCCACCTGTTTCCGCGTCGATTCCCTTCTTCAATTATATTTTCCAAAATTTCAACAATAGCACTTTGAATAGAAGAAGCTAGTTCTGAATAGTTTAGTGTATCAGTTATTTCTAAAAAACCATATGCAGCTTTATTAAATGTATTTGTAAAAATATTTCCACTATTCTTCTTCTCATATATCGCTGTTCTAATTGCAGTATCCAAATTATCCCTGAACTCATATTCCTTGACAGTTGCATAGAGGTTTTCAAATAGATCGGAAGCAAGCTTGTTCAACCAGCCATTTGATTTTGCCATATCATGGATGCTTACAATTGCTTTGTCTGCCTTGATGCTTAGAATATATTTTTCTAAAGCTTGCATGGTACCCTCGGCAATACTGTCTTTATTTTTGGTCATTATCATCGAAAGAAATTTTCCGCTCTCCCGGTTTTTACTAGAAATTATCCCTTTCTCAAGTAAGTCCTTCAGATATGTAGTGATGCTTATCCTACAAATCAACTTGACAAGCTTTTCCTTCGGAAAGAATTTTGTCTTGCAGGCGACTATAATGCCATCAATAAGTTCTCTTCTCTTATTTTGAATTAAACCGGTAAATTTACCTAAAATCGGGATTTGAATTCTATGGTCAAGCGCATAGATTGCGATCGAATCGGCAACCGACGCTATTAAGATGGCTTCGATAATATACCCAAGCATCGACAACCCAAATGATTTCCCTATCGTGTATTCCAAATATAAAATAAGGCCGATACAAAGTGTCGAACCTAGCAATATAAGATTCGCTATTCTTTTATTATGAAGATAGCTCTTTGTAGTAGAGTTTCCATTGCTAATTCTCCAAAAATTAATTCCTCGCATTTTTCACACTCCTATATTAATCCAAGTATGCCTCTTATCCCATATATAGAAAGAAATACTACCACACCAAAAACCATTCCATTGATTCTAATCATTTGAAGATCCTTCTCCGTGTTTTCCCTAACAAAAGAGACAAGTTCGCTTTCACTCATTTCATAAAGATTTTTTTCAAGAAAAACTCCAATTTTAGTATGATATTTTTCAGTTACATCGCTAAGTTTTGATATAAGCCAAGTATTAATTTGTTCACGCAAATCTCTATCTTTCTCCAACTTAGAAAGAAATTGTTGAGCAAATGCTACGATTTCCTTCTTAAGACTGGCTTCACTGGCAAAATCATCGTTCTTTAATCTATCAATTTCCGAGGTAATTGCCTTGGCAACCATTCCCTCTTCAAAAAAGTCGACGATCATTTTGTCAATATCTTGACTTTTCTTTTCATCCTTATACTCTTCAATCGTCTTCTTTATTTTTTTGAGAATATTTATTCTCCCTTCGTGCGATGGGTTTGAAGCAAATTCATCCAAAAACTCCTGCACACGCTGAAGGCCGGTAGAATAAACTTTCTTTCTAAACCCAGAAGAAAAAAACTCTCTCAAACCTCTGTCTTGAGAATATCTCTCAATGGCTCGTTCTGTCATCTCAAAAATTAAATCCGTTAGACTATCGTTTTTTGCAATTTTTTTCAGTTCGATTGCCCCAACATCCATAAACCGGTTGATGTATCCATTTTTGAGGGTCGATTCAGCAATTCTTAGAATTTCTTGTGAAGGGCGATTACTGCATAGAATAACCTTTAAAAGATCGCTAAGATATTTGCCCACCTCATCTGGCTTTATTCCCCTCAAAACTTCCCATATTACCGCCGTGACAAAATTTATCCCACAATATCTAATGTTGGAAGCTTTTCACATATATTCTCTTTTGATAATATCTCTTCACAGATAAACTCCTTGATACCGCTGGTCAACTCCGCCCTTTGCTTTATAATTATTTCAGTTCTCCAATTGATTCCCAGAGGTCTGCCGTAGATAGACGTAACACCGTACCAATCAGCAATACCGCCTATCATTGCCGAGGCAAATAAGAGCTGCAAGAAACTTATCCACTGGCTGTATCCTAAAAAAATTACAACCGCTGTCATGATTATGAAACCTCCAACACAACTAAAAAGTATATTATCAGCTAAACGCGTATTTTTTTTCGATTGCTTATTTTTCATCATCATTTACCCCTTGGTTATCATCTATTTTTCTATATTTAAAGCATCTTCGGCAAATTCACATTTGACCAAAAACCAAAAATGGTGCTTATTAAAAATAAGGTGCCCTGCCACAGCTGCCGTTCTTTTTATTGTATTGTTCTGCCATCCTATGAACCGTATCGCTAATCTCCGCCCTAAACTCCTCCGGACCTACCACTTCTAAAAACTGCCCCTGGCTCAAGAGCCACATGATTACCCCCGGTCCATAGACTTCCGCTTCAACCAAGTATTTGTCCTCCCGAAATTCAATTATTCTAGCCATTGGCAATCTATCTAACACTGCTTCTATAGATGGGCCCCAAAACCTAAACCGGAATTTAAGGATTTTGCCGGCTTTCATAAACTGAACTCTTTTACGAAATTCCCCTTCCTGGAATCTATCCGTATATTTGATAGGAAACCTTCTATCTAGGACCTCCCATTTGTTAATCCTGTCCAGGCGGTAAATAGCTGGAAAGTCATAGTCATGATCATCAATATAAGCCACCAAATAGAAGTAATACTCCGAAAATACGATACCCTGTGGTTTCACATTACGCGAAACTGTCTTTTCTTCGCCGACCCTAAGATACTCAATGCCTACAATGCGCTGTTCTCTGATGGCAACACAAAATTGCCATAACCTTTTTATGATTAGAGTCTCGTGTTTTAAAGGCATATAATGAAATCGTTCGTTGCTAATAAATTCTTCTAACTGCTTCATATTCTCAGTATCTGCATTATAAATCAACTTATCTAAAAGCATATCCATTTCATCTTTTGGAAAAGCTCGGCTTTCTAAAAGAACCTTCGTTATTGCGAGGATTTCATCGTTACTTAGCCCTTTCTTTTGCATTCGGTTTCGGATGTACCCCTTCTTTTTTGGAGAGTATTCAACATAGGACCCTTCATCACCAAGATAATATTCCGCTAAAAATTCTCGAATATCTTCTATATCCCGCTGTATGGACTTTGGACTTACTTGAAAACGGTTTGCTTCGAATTGTTTGTCTACAATTACTCCATTATTTAGTTTTTCATACAAGGAAAGTATTCGGGATATCTTCTGACGACTACTCCCTTCTACATTACTAATCCTTACACACCTACTTCCGTATTCAGAATATAAATCATCAAGCATGGTAACAAATGTATTATCATCTAAACTTCTACATATTAACACATTTTACCTGTTATTTTAGCACCACTTTACAAAATAATACTAAAAATAGACATATGTTAAAAATACTGTCTATTTTTAGTATTTCAAATTATGTTTTCCGCTTCAGTCTAGGATCTAGTTGGTTCTCCCCTAAACCTATAGATTCAAATGCCTTATTACTATAAAATGACGATGATACCGCTATAGTTTCATCAAAACTTAAATTGTATTGAAGCCACTCTTGCATCTCTTCATCAAATTGCTCTGTAATTTCCATAGGTATGTAGATGGTAATTAGATAACTGTTTGCTGTCTCAATGATTATTTCGTAGCAGCTTTCGTGTTTGATGACATGCTCTGTATCAATATATTCTAAAGGGGGAAGAAATAAATCTGATAGATCATAAACCTCTTCCGGATCTTCCAAAATCACTATAGGTCCATGCCTTTTAAGGCTAAATTCACTTGCGTTGCCCTTCCCAAGTTTTTGTAGCATTTTATTAAAAAGCGTGACTACTTGTTCCTTTAAACTTTCCGATATTTTATCGTTATTCAGCTTTTCAAGATCATTAATTGTATAAATAATTTGCATAGAAAATCCTCCTATTATTATTAATCACTTGTTATTTTTCCCACCTCAAAATCCGTATGTAACAACATTGGATTTATCCAGAATATATTTTTCGCTCTCGTAATCTTCTGTAACAGTTTTGATAGCATCCTTTTCGGTATTTGCTGCTATTACAACACCCTTTTCACGTTTTTCAATTATAGTAATTTTATAGATGCTTTGTCCCATGCTAGATTACACCCCCTTACCCCTAAGATGTTTTTCAATAGCTGTTATCTAAAGCAAGTGATCGATGCCCTAGATGATATGATATTCAATACATTAGAAATAGCAAAAAACCAAGTTTTGTTTATTCAGTGTTTGATCACTGAAAAAACAAAACTTGGCCAAGACTCTAAAGTGGTGCCCGAGACCAGACTTGAACTGGTACGAGGGGTAAACCTCGCGGGATTTTAAGTCCCGTGCGTCTGCCGATTCCGCCACTCGGGCATATTTAATATAATATTTTGGAGGTGCGGGCCGGATTTGAACCGGCGCATGGCGGATTTGCAGTCCGCAGCGTTAGCCTCTTCGCCACCGCACCATATTAATTTTGCAAAACTAGCGCAAGAACTATTTTATCAAATCATGAGTTTCCCGTCAAGGAGTATTATTCCCCAGGTTGATATTTTCCTGTAGTACAAAAATACCTGGCTTAGCCAGGTTTTAGGGTTTTTCTGGAGCGGAAGACGGGATTCGAACCCGCGACCCTCGCCTTGGCAAGGCGATGCTCTACCACTGAGCCACTTCCGCAAATGGTGCCTCGGGGCGGAATCGAACCACCGACACGAGGATTTTCAGTCCTCTGCTCTACCGACTGAGCTACCGAGGCAGGTTTCTGCTGAGTTGACAAGTGATATTGTATCACGTCAAAGACAGTCGTGTCAACTGCTTTTTCCTGGTCTTTTATGTATTTTTGTCATAATATTTCTAAACCTCGACAACTGTTCCAACATTACAGTAAAAGAACCTCTCCCCAAACTCCTGCGATAGTCTAGCTGAGGCTAACAATCCTGTACAATGTGACACACCCAGCCTTGCTATACTATATTCTTTTAAAGCCTTTATACTCTCAGCTTTTTGTTCCTCACTGACTGGCCCAAGATGAGTCCCACCTATAATCGTATGTATCCGTTCTTCCCCCGTTATCTTCAGTGCATATTCGATTGTATTAATAATACCTGAATGGGCACAGCCCAGTATAATAAAGAGCCCTTGCTGCGTTTTAATAACCAACGATTGATCATCAAGAACAGTATCTGCTATGAAACCGTTCCCAACTCTAATTACCAAATCCTTATCGCCTTTTTCATAAGTAGTTATACGAGGTACTTCCCCAGTCATAAAAACGCCGGGAATTATCTCTTGTACCTCTTTATTAAATACAAATTCTGCTCCCATAGTCTCCAATAGTAGGCGATTATGAGGTATCCCAATATGCTTTACCTGCCCTTGACGCTGAAAAAAGCTTTCTTTAAACAGATCAGCATGAACATAGACAGGAATCTTTCTTTTTATGTTTTCAAGCACAGCGAAAAGACCTCCGGTATGATCATAATGATGATGACTAAGGATGATCCCTCGAATTGAGTCTAAGTCTATATTCAAGATTCGCGCATTATTTATGATTGCCTGACCCTGCCCTGTATCAAGGAGATAATTCCCTTCTGGGGTCTCTAGAAATACTGACCAACCGTGCTCTGCTATAGCTCCTCTACACCTAAATACACTGTTTTCACAAATAACTGTAGCCTTCACTTCCTAATCACTCTCCTTAATACTACAAACCAGTATAATATCATTTAATTATAATAATACTACTAGTCTTTTAATAGATTTTATCGCTCCTTGTCTTCATAATTGCATATGCTCATAAACAATAAGCTTATTATATAATAACCTGAACTAAAAAAGAACGTTAATGTCTCCTATTTTTTTCTACACCTTAACAAGAGCTCATCCGTAATGGTTTTCATAATTTGTAGTAAATACTCATTATCAAATTCTTCAATACATTCTTTAAACATTAAAGTTTCTAAGTCTTCCTGTGAACCTATTCTCTTGCCATGAGGTACTAAACCATAAAGCCTTTCCTTTATCACAGTATATTTTGCCTTACAGTAAGAACATTTTGTCATCTCACCTTCATTAAAATCTTCAATAACACTGATAGATAAACAAATAGGACATTTTATACCTTTCATAAGTATAAACTCCCCTTTCTTAGAATGTATTTATTTATAAGCTAACATAAAACTTATGTTAGCTTATAAATAAATATGTCTTTGTTTTTCTTTAAAATTCTTAAGAAAAACAAAGACATATTCTCTCATAACACCCTTTGAAAGTTTTCTTAGCTACCTGTAGCAGTCATGTTCTGCTTACAAAAAGTATTGTACTTACGATAGGCTAAACGCACTAGAGATTTATCCTGACTGTATGTTATCTTTTCGAGGGCTTCATCAATTGAAAAGAAGCCACCTTCCTGAAAACCTTCGTCCTTGTTTAGCGAAAAGTCTTCACTGTTTGACTCCATAATAAACCAATCAACTTTATTGCAAACCGGCATTTTGCGAGTTTGTGAATAAAACTCATAATTTGTTTCCCCAGCAGGTGAAACTATTTGCGCATCAACCCCTGCTTCATGATTTACCCTATTCAAAGCAACATCCCTAGAAATTTCTTTGTTACGAACAACTCCCTTGGGTAATACCCATTCGTCTTTATCGTTTTTCATAATAAAGACGCGGTCATTACAAAAAATTACTCCGCCTGCGCATATTCTAGTTAACATAGGCTAACCCCCCCACCGTAAATTTTGGTAATAACTACTTACATTTAATTTCGACAAAATAAAGAATTTCTCCTGCAAGTATTTAACGTGAACTTAAACTTAAATTAACTTTATTAATTTTTTCATAGAAATATTCTTAACATCTAACCTTTAGATAAAAAAAGTTCACAGCTTCCTCCTACCCAAAAACAACAATGATCACAGCGTGGTACAATATCTCTAGAATGTACAACTCCCATTTCTACACCCCTAGTAGATCGAATAGATTCAAACAGCGGACATCTACTGGCTGTACGAAAATATTCTGGTTGCAAAATAAAACACCTCCTGAAAAAGAAAAACTATACTTGCTTCATAGCATTAGTTTTTCCTATCTAGAGGTGTTTTAGCAGAAATTATATGTTTTTTTGCTAAATATTAAAACGAAAATGAACAACGTCCCCATCTAGAACGGTATATTCTTTCCCTTCAAGTTTAAAAAGTCCCTTTTCTTTAACCTTGTTCATAGAACCAAGCTCTTTAATATCATGATATTTTACCACCTCAGCACGAATAAATCCTCTTTCTATATCAGAATGAATTTTTCCTGCTGCTTCACGAGCATTGAGGCCTTCTTTAATAGTCCACGCTTTTACTTCGTCTTCACCGACCGTAAAAAAGGAGAGCAAGCCCAAGTGGCGATAAACTGTCCGAGCTAAAGCTTCGATACCGGTCTCTTCTAGTCCTAGATCCTCCATAAACATTCTCCGATCATCCTCCGGTAGCTCACTAATTTCAAGCTCCATTTTAGCACAGAGTTCAAGAACGGGAATGTTCTTCTCCTGACAAAGCACCAGAAGTTCCTCTCTACCTGGATATTTTTTTTCTTTAAACTGTTCCTCATCCAAGTTCACTACGGCAAGACGAGGCTTTTCTGTCAAAAAGGAAAAGTTTTTTAGGGACAACTTTTCTTCTTCCGATAGATCCACATCAAGCATTGAACCACCTTTTTCCAGTACAGGATAGCATTTTTCCAACAAGGCCAGTTCTTCTGCGTTTTCTTTCGTTATCTTTTTTCCTGTTTTAATTCGCTCTATCCTCTTATCTAGCAATTCCAGATCCGCAAATAACAGTTCCATCTCTACCGTTTCCAAATCATTAGCCGGGTTAACCGCACCTGAAACATGCGCTACGTTAGGATCATCAAAAGCCCTCAAAACATGGACTAAAGCATCACAAGGTCTGACATCATTAAGAAATTTTGCTGCCCCGGATTTCTGTCCTTCTTGGCTGGTAGTCAAGCCAGCTACATCAACAAACTCTATTTGGGCATAGGCTGTTTTTTTAGGCTTGTACAGCTCGCAAAAAAAATCTACACGTTTATCCGGAACACGGGCCATTCCAACATTTGTTTCAGTTTTTCCGGAAAATTTACCCGTATCTATCTTGGATTGGGTAAGTAAATTAAAAAGGGTTGTCTTGCCTGTTAAAGGCAGTCCCACTATTCCTATTTTCAAAATGACACTCCTCCTTTGTCCTTTGTAAAGAAACTTTGTTACTATCTTCTTAATAAAACTTATTCTCTTTTGATAGTATAACAAAAAGATATTATCACAAAAGACAAAAGCTAGCAAATTATTAGAGTAGATGCTTGACTTTTTTATAGAGCAGGTAAGTGACAAAGGAGCTTATTATAAACTTAACAAAATTGAAAGGTATTGTTGCTGATATTAGCATGGGCATCAGCTGATTTTGAGGTATTCCCCAGATAGGGAATAACCAATAGTAATTAACAGCACCCATTACAATTGCAGTAGCGGCAGATCCTACCACCATACTGACAATAGCCATTGTACGAGTCTTCCATCTAGAATAAAGCAACCCACTGACAAGAACCATTGTACCGCCTGCAAGGAAATTTGCGGTAGCCCCTATCCAGCCAGCCTTTGATGCACCAAGCAGAAGTCCTAAAAAGGCCTTTATAAACTGGATAAGCACAGCTGCCCAAGGTCCCATAACAAATGTTGCTACCATTGCCGGGATATCTCCAGCATCATACGTCAAGAATTCCGGAAATAAAGGTAGCGGAAAGGAAATAAAGTAAAACAGAATAATCCCGATTGCGCTTAACATTGCTATTCTTACCATTTGTCTAACTTGAAACATATAAACTCCCCTTTAATTTATATTTGGACCATCTTTCGCAAACCTAAATAGATAAACCCGAAGGTCATGAACACCTTCGGGCAAGGGAGTTTTAAAGTTATGCATATAAAAAACTATGCTTAAGACCCTTCTCCCATCCAGACTTTAGCGTGACTTATTAAGCCATGCATTCGCATTTCTTAATATTCAAAAGATGTACCACCACCCTTTAAAAACCAAGAATCTGCTTTACTGTCGGCCCTGGATTTCCACCAGGTCAACCTTCCCTCAATCAGAAAGGCTCGCGGGCTATACCGCCGGTAAGGAATTTCACCTAACCCCGAAGAGATTTGCTATTCAATTTAGTCCAAATCTTATTATAATACTAATTTCATTTTATGCAAGCCTTTTACCTAAATCAACCACCTCACCTATCGTGAAGGAATAAAGTAATTTTTCTTTTACGGGCTTTTGTAGTATCTCCTCCACGGCGAGGCTATACAAATCCATCTGTACTTGATATCTTTCCTTAAGTATATAAAGCTTCTCCTTAGTAACATAATCCGTCTTATAATCCAAAAGCACATAGCCATCCTCTTCGGCAAATATACAATCAATCGTGCCTTGTACCAGGATCTTCTCCTGTTCATAAACCCCTTGTTTTCCCAATACTTGGGCCGCTGGAAGCAAGATAGTAAACGGAACCTCTCTCATAACCTCCGATCCGTTTTTTAACCTTTCCCCCAATGAGGTTTGGAAAAATGCAGCTATATCCTGATTAGAAACACTTTCACCCTGAGCCGGACTGATAATCTCCTTTTCAATCATCTGCTCTACTTGTTCTTTAATGTTCTCACCTGTAAGACTTGCACTTAGATCCAGATGCCTCATTATCAAGTGAAAGGCCGACCCTCTTTCTTCGGACGATAAGCCTCTTTCCTCTTGTAAGAATTTAGGTCTGGCAGAAAATTCCCTCCAACTGCTGAAGCTTTGACTACTACTCTCATCTTGTGAGCCTCGTTGTAATCGATGCTTTATTTCCGTTACGGATAGCTTTGCCGGTATATCTGCTATATGTAAATGAGGATACTGCCAGCCTAATCGATATTCAACAAGCTCGTGATACTCTCCTTTCTCCTCTAGAGGTAGAAGAGCTACTATTTGGGCAAGGCTTTTCTCCTGCTCTTCTTGTCCCTTTTCGGCCGACTTCAACAAAGACAAAGAATCCCAGAAATTGATGTTCCATAGGGAAGCATCCTCCCCCATAACCTTAACAGGTACTACCTTAGACTCCACGAGATCTAGTATAGCCTGTCCCGAAGAATGTCTTATGAGACAGGGCCCTAGCCAGTCCCATAAGCATGTGGCACTACCTAATAATCCGGTTGGAAGCTCCCATTCCTGCAAGCTAGCTACATACTGCCATTTTTTTATTTTTTTTGAGATATCCTTTATTGCACCTACCATGAATAAAGCTTCCCGTGCCCTAGTCATAGCCACATATAAAATACGAATTTCTTCAGCTAAGAGCTCACGTTTTAGTTTGTTCTTTACGGCAATCCTCGCTAAGGTGGGGTATTTCAAACGCTTTTTATAATCAACCCAAACAGGGCCTAATCCAAGATCCTTATCTATCAGGATATCCTCTCGAAGATCCTGTTGATTAAAGAGCTTACCCAATCCAGCTAGAACAACGATAGGGAATTCCAGTCCTTTACTCTTATGTATACTCATGATACGAACTACGTTCTCTTTCTCTCCCAGAGGTCTGGCTGTACCAAAATCCTGGTTTTTTTCTTCTAATTTTTCTAGAAAACGCAAGAACTTGAATAACCCCTTCATAGCAGTAGCCTCATACTGCTTTGCACGATCGTGTAGAGCCCGCAAGTTAGCTTGTCTCTGCCTTCCCCCAGGTAGAGCCCCTGCATAATCATAATAACCGGTCTGTCTAAAAAGCAACCATACCAGCTCGACAAGCGAATGCCGCCGAGAAAAAGTGCGCCAATAACGGAGCCGTTTTAAGAACGCTTTCATTTCCTGCCCGAGTCTACCCCGATCACAACGGGCTGTTAAGCGTAGTGCATTATAAAAACAGCCTTTTGTCCGATATCCTCTAAGCTCTGCTAGCTCTTCTGCCGTTAAACCAATTAGGGGTGAACGAAGCACAGCTACTAAAGGAATATCTTGGTGGGGGTTGTCTATGACTTTTAATAGGGCCAGTATAATCTGGACTTCTTGTGCCTCGAGATAACCGGTTCCCACTTCAGCATAAGCTGGAATACCGACCTGTCTAAATTCTTCTAAGAACAACGGTGCACAGCTCTTAACAGAGCGCAGAAGAATAACTATATCACTATACTGAACTGACCTATAAGAGCCCACTTCCTTATCCCAAATCTGCTTTTCCATAAGCTGAGAAAGAAGCTTACCCGTCAATCTTGCCTCCAACTGTTGTGCATCTAAGTCTTCTCCATCATTATCCTCATTGTCCTCCATATCATCCGCATCACTAGGCTCTCCTATTTCCTTTTTTCGTTCAATTAGATGTACTTCAATTGCTGCCGTTTGGAACGTAGTATCTTCATCTGCGGGGGGATATCCTGCTCCGTAAACTAGCTCAGCATCCGAATTATACGTAATTCCACCTAGCCTAGCACCCATCACTTGACGAAAAACAAAATTAACTCCATTCACTATATTCTCACGACTGCGGAAATTTCGCGCTAAAATAATCTTGTTTGTCCTTGATCTGTCGTCTTTCCCGTATTCTGCGTACTGCTCATATTTGGCCATAAAGAGTCCGGGGTCGGCCAACCGAAAGCGATATATACTCTGCTTAACATCCCCGACCATAAAAATATTTGCTTCTTCACTTTCTCTACCCACAAGCTGTAATATGGCTTCCTGTACATTGTTTATATCTTGATACTCATCTATCATTACCTCAATATAACGTTCTCTTAAGCGTTTCGCCAAACTAAATGTTTCTGAAGGTCCACTCTTGGTATTACGCAGTAAATCCAAAGCAAAATGCTCCAGGTCTGCAAAATCAACCTTGTTTTGTTGTAACTTCACTTTGAGATATTCCTGAGCAAAGTCCTTCACCAAGACACAAAGGGCTTCCATCAGCGGATACATCTGTCTCATATCCTCAAGGAACTCTTGCGGAGTGCGTGCACAAAATTCCTTCTGCAGCTTTTTGACAATCTCTTTTGCCCCATTGCGCAAATCAGTTACATCCTTCTTAATATCATCATCAACATCTATATCGCGACAAGGTTTAAGCTTAGTAAACTTCAGTTCCCCTAATGAATTAAGTAAGTGCTGCCAAGGGGCCCCTTGATCAGCTCCGACAAACATAGTAAGAGTTTGTTGAAGAAGATCCTTTTCTAATCGCAGGCTGTCTACATATACACTCGGACCACCTCTACCAGAAGCCAGCAATTCTGCTTCACCTAAATTAATAATTGCTTCCTCTAGAGGTAGAATGATGCTGTCCTTTAGATTTAGAAACATATTCTGAATCGAGTTATCCTCAAGCTTTGCATGAAAAGCTAAAGTAACCTTCTCCAACCACTGGCTTGGTTTTGGATGACTCCTAGAGTACTCATATAAATTCAAAACAAGATCCTGCAGTATTTTATCCTCACGTTCACCCCCGAAGCAATCCACAAGCTTTAGAAAGCCCGCGTCCTCTTCGTTATACTTATCTTCAAATATATTATCCAAAACCTCCATCTTCAGTAGAACCGCCTCCGTATCATCACAGATACGAAAACGCGGGTCTAGAGCTAATCCTTCTGGCAACGTAAGCAAGAAGTAGTTTTGTCTGATTAATTCCAAACAAAAAGAATGCAAGGTAGAAATTGCTGCCCGACCTAATAAAAGTAGCTGGCGCTGCAGATTTCTATCCTGGGGAAATTCTCTATTTCTAGCCATAAGCTCCCGCGCTATCCGTTCTTTCATTTCATGAGCAGCAGCATTAGTAAACGTTACTACAAGGATGCGGTCAACATCAACTGGTTTTTCTGGATCGAGGATACGACGAATAATTCTTTCCACTAACACAGCTGTTTTACCTGCCCCAGCCGCCGCCGATACCAATAAGCTCTTGTCTTTCAAGGTGATGGCAGTTTCTTGTTCTCTAGTCCAATTGGCCATTGGCTTTGTCCTCCCTTTTTCTTCCGATTTCATACCATACTTCACTTAGTTCCCTCTCCGGAAGATTTCGGTATTCCTGGCCAGAAACCCCGGGATCAAAGCGACATACAGATCGATAGGCACAGAATCGACAAGGGCTTTTACCTTTATAACGGTACGGAGATATCCTTACATTACCGGATATGATTTCTTCGCCAATCTCTTGCAATACTTTCTCCACGTACTCCTGTAAGTGTTTGAATTCCTCCTCGCTCAAGAGTTGGGTTGAATTCTTATAGAACTCTCCGTCTTTTTTCATGGCAGCCGGAACAAGTTGTGAATGTCCATTGATCTCTTGATCCATGAGCATCACAGCCTGAGAATCCTTCAATAGATAACCATTCATCTTTAACTCTCTTAGTATGCGCTCTTCTATCTCATCTTGTTCTAAAGGACCTTCCCCAGCTATAATGGGATCTCGTATTTTGAAATATAACACCCCGCCGGGCCTGGCTTCAGCCTCAATTAATCGAAAAGAATACCTCATTACCACATCCAAATAGGCTAGAAGCTGCAATTTGAGTCCATAAAAAATCTCCATCAGGCTTAAAGTTGGTTGACCTGACTTAAAATCAATTATGCGTATGTAGTAGCCCTCTTCACCTAGTGCACTATCAACACGGTCAATTCTCCCTTGCAATATGATAACGGTTCCATCCCTAAGATTAATCTGAAGTCCCGGCAATTGACCTTGTAAGCCAAAGGATATTTCTAATCCGACCGGTCGAAAGGTTCCTCTTAGTTCATGCTCACGCAAAACACGCACAGCCCGTAAAACTGTACGTTTCAACTTGCGTGTCAAATAACGGTAGCGAGAAGTACTCAACAACAACTCATTTTGCAGCTGCGGTACAAGCTTTTCAACTACACCCTCCACTAAATCCGTTAACTTTTCATCACCTATATCAGCAAGCTGGAGCCCTTCTTCTTGCAGTCTGCAATGACTATTCTCCAAGGCAGCATGAAAGAACTGTCCCAGATCAAGGGCCTTTAGCTTGTATTCTTCTCTTTCTTTAAGCGATAAACCATAATTCAAGAAATACGAAAACGGGCAGGCCTTGAACCTTTCCAATTTAGAAACACTTGTCAGGAGCTTATTCCCATATAGATTTCGAACCATCTTATCCGTTAGATTATTCTCGTTATTCTTTTCAAATAATCCTGCTATCACCAAGCCAATCCTTTTATTCCAATCGGGTCGATTAATGTACCAGTCATACACATCCCACCAGAGGGGATTAATTACTTTTCCTTCTAAAGAATTACGCAGGCTTGCAGCCAGATATCCTAACGTTGGCACCGCATGAACCAAAAACTCACTAGAATTATCCTGTTCCGGTTCAGCCTGCAGATACTTCACACCTTTAGATCCCTCCCGTTGTAAGAACATTTTTTCCAAAGAATTAAACAGATAAGAGGGACTAAGCGCCCTGCCCTCCTCATCTGCAACAGAATAGCTCACTTGAAGGAAATCACTCGCACGTGTTAAAGCTAAATAAACAAGGAACTGCTCAGCAAAAATACGCTTCTCACTAGTAGGTCCCAACTCTATTTTAATTTTTCCTAAAGCCCTTCGCTCATCATCAGTAAACAAAACGTCTTCTTGAATCCTCGCCGGAAATAACCCCTCATTGGCTCCCAATATGAATACTGCTTTCATGTTTGGATTACGTGAGCGTCCCAGCGTTCCAACCAAGACCTGATCAAGTCCCAGCGGAATAAGTCCCAGTTCTATCGTTTCCAGGCCACTTTTAAAGACCCGATTAAACTCCTTTATACTAAGTAACTGATCTCCCAATACCTCCACCAACTGATCTAAGAGCTCCAGGTTTTTATGCCAAACCTGGCTGTGTAGCTTGGCTTCTTCCAGGCAGCCCTCGGCTTGGGCCTTATGGCTCCATAACTCCAATTTGTTCGCTACCCCAAGATCCTCAAGCAATTCATAAAGGCTTGTGGTCATAACCCGCACATTTTTAGCTTTTTTAATTTTCTCTTCCATCTTATGTA
This sequence comes from Firmicutes bacterium HGW-Firmicutes-12, assembly GCA_002841595.1. GTDB lineage: Bacteria > Bacillota > Peptococcia > DRI-13 > PHAD01 > PHAD01. Next base: position 2,950 of record PHAD01000051.1, on the reverse strand, counting down.
AAGCCATAACAGCCTTAGCTCTGGCCGTGTTTATTCTCTTTAACTCCGCTTCTTCTAGCTTTGTGTGCCCCTCTTTGTTCTCTTCCTGCAATGTATAGCGACGTATATACTCCCATGGTTTAGTGTCTATCCATCGTTTACCCTTTATACCATGGGCCAGACAATAGTTCTCTAAGAGGTCAACCTCGCAGCGTGAGATAGGTATCAAATCCGTCTTTAAATAGCGAAAGACCGGCTCATAATTCCAGCCCTGTTCCAAAACATCCAAGGCTGCTTGCAAAAGGTCGACCAAAGGATGGTGTAAAAGTGGCCTTTTCTCATCAAGAAAATAGGGAATTCCATAATCTCCAAAGACCGTGGGAAGCAAAGACTCGTATAAAGAGAAATCTCGGAACAGTAAGGCTATCTCCTGAAAACGATAGTTTTTTTCTCGGCAAAGGTTGAGCGTTTCTCTGGCCACCCCTTCTAACTCAACTCTTCTGTTAGCAGCTGCCAATAGCCGGAAACCCTCTAACTCACCCTCATAGATAGGATCATCCCTAAAGAAGCTTTCTTCGAGAAAAGCTAGATCATTTTGTTTAGAGAAACGGTGTTTCTCACCATACTGTAATACCAATACCTCATCTTGCGGACAACCTATTCCCCAGGAAATCCTACTTAATTTTTGGTAGGTCTCCCAAGAGGGATAAAATAAAGCAGTTTCTTCGAGATTTACTAATAAATGTTCACTATCTAAACACAGAGTAATGTTTACGCGCTCTGCTTTAAGCAACAATTCCCGTATTACTTCATACTCCTGTGGTGTAAAACCGTTAAAACCATCCATCCATACTTCAGCATTTTCAAGAAAATTTGCCGCGGAAAGCTTCTGGGTTAGTTTCTCTAGAAAGTCCTCCGTATCAAGGTATTTATTTTCAATATATTCAACAAACTCCTTATATATATGGGCCAGATCCGCAAGTTTCAGCGGAAAAGCTCCCAACCCTAGTGTTTCCACTTCTCCTAAACACCCTTGAAGCTGTTCTGGCGTCACATTATAAACCTTCAATTCTGCCAAACCCTTGATAAGCTCTTGTAAAAAACCAGGAGTATCCATGACCTGGGCAAAAGCTTTATAGGCACTTCTATCCTTATCAAGTAATCGTCGCAGAATTAAGCTTTTGCCTACCTCGTTCAAAATCGGATTTATAGCCCCGCCAGTTTCCTGCAGTATCTGCCAGGCTAACCTTTGAAAGCTCAAGACCTGAACCCGCATAGTTCCTCTCAGGCCGGAAAACTCCAGTAAGTTCTTCTCTGTGTAAAAGGTAGACTGCTCCGGAACTAGATAAATGATTGTCTTATTCGGATTATATTGATGAAGCTTGGTTATCTCTGTTAAACATTGCTCGGTTTTACCAGTACCGGCTCGTCCAATAATAAAGCGCAAGGACATCCTTACCCCTCCTTGGTATATCCACTCTAAAAGGTAGTATTCCACTTTGATATCTTTTATTGTTTATTCTCGTATCATGCTGTCTTTACCTGCCACCTCTATAGTGAAACTTGTACAAAAAGGCAGTTACAAGAATAGACTTCTTTTAGTCCATTCTTGTAACTGCCTTTTATACATGATTAATAATTGTAACTTCTAAAGTTCCTTGGCTGGGAGTGGTCCGCGGGATATCACGGTTTTACCTGTACGAACAATTTCAATAATTCCATGATCTTTCATAACCTCGCACAAAGCATCTATTTTATTCTGATCACCGGTCAGTTCTATAACCATCGTCTCACGATTAACATCCACAATTCTGGCTCGAAAAATATCAACAATATCAACAATATCGGAGCGTTTTTCCGGACTAGCTTTAACCTTGATCATCGCCAGCTCTCGTTCTAACGTATCGACAGCAGTAAGATTGACTATCCTGATTACATCTACGAGTTTCGAAAGTTGGTTTACAACCTGCTCGATTTCTCGATCATCACCTTTTACCGCTATCGTAATCCTGGTCATGTCTGCTTCCTCAGAATAACCGGCTACAATACTTTCAATATTAAATGCTCTACGGCTGATTAATCCCGATATCCTGGTAAGTACACCGGGGCGATTTTCAACCAGAACTACCAAGGTATGTACCATTGACAAAATGAACCCCTCCCGTAAAAATCCAAGTTAATAGTGTATGGAGTATTATATTTTTATCCAAGCCTTTTTGTCAAGTTATACAGTCAATACCTTTCTACCTTCTTTAAGGTAATTAGTAACAGTCTGACCTACAAATAATACTTCTATATCCATCTTTTCCAGCTCATCTGAAACCCCGTACATATCAGAACAAGCTTTGCAGGCCTGCAGCTTTACTCCTTCTTCCTTCATCTTAACGAGGTAATCCTGTAGTTCTTTATCCTCACTTAGTAATTTAGCGGACGGTCCCCATACCACCAGTGTTACGTCCTGCCACCAGCCTTTCTTTTTAGAATTAAGAGTATACATGAACACCATTTTGAGAGCTACCTCTTTGTCTCCGCTCGTCCAAATCATCACCATTTTTTCATTTTGTTCCATAATTAAACCTCCCTATCTTTTTTATAAGAATCTTATACTTATGCTGTCTCGACTTCTTCAGTCACAGCAATAGTCTGACCTATCTTCTTTTCAGGTATACGACTCATAACCATCGTCCCAATCAGCATCAAAAAAGCACCAAAAGATATAGCGGGGGTGAGTGAACCTGTGTAATCCCTAAGAACGCCAGATAAAACCGGGGCTACTATGGCCGAAGTCATGATTGCACAATTGTGAATTCCGGCAACTGCTCCAATATAGCCGGGGTAACGTGGATTAAGCAAATCTCCCAACCAGGCTACCATCACGGGAGCAAAAGCCGAATTAGCCGTTATTCCAAAAAACAAAAATACAATAATTATGCCCGCCGGACTCATCACCTGTGTAAGCATATAAAGACTT
>PHAD01000050.1 GCA_002841595.1 Firmicutes bacterium HGW-Firmicutes-12 | reverse complement strand
CGTTATATGCGGATGCATATTGAGAAGGAGCATGGCACGGTATTTGAGTATTTACTTAAAATGGACAAGAAAATCACCGGTCTTACAGAGCATCAAAAAAATCTCCTTTGGTTTTTCTTCCATGGGAAAAGTGATGAGGAGATCAAGCAGTTTATGCAGATTGGCAGTACAACTACCATTCGTAATCATCGCTTTATCTTAAAGGAGAAAGAACGCCAGGCCAAGGTTTTCTTAACCTTAATGGAATTACTTAAAGACACAAATAATAAGCAGTTTAGGCATGATAATGCGCTTAGTAGAGTAAACAAGTCCGAAGCTAATAGAAATGCTAGCGATACTGCAAAAGAGAAAACTCTTTATAAATATTTCAAACACGGCTTGGACGGTCCCCTGAGCACTTTTGATATTAAAGAAAAAAGCAAACTAGTCGTATTGCAGCACATTAGCGAACGCTTTGAGGCAGAGCGGATGTACAGTGAAAAAGAGATCAATGAAATACTAGAAACCGTTCATGAGGATACGGCGATATTAAGAAGGGCTTTGATTGATTATGGGTTTATGGAAAGGCAAACTGATGGAAGTGAATACAGGCTGAAAAACAACCATTATATAATGAGGGGTGATAAGATGGATAGAAGAAAAGAGCTCAAAGAACAATATAAGGAAATAAAAACGGAAGCCGGAGTTTTCCAAATTAAAAATAAGAAAAATAATAAGGCATTTATAGTTGCAGCTCCTAATCTGAGAATGATTAATGGCAGACTAATGGAATTACGCGGGGGTATGCATAAGAATAAAAAGTTGCAGGAGGAATGGAGCCGTTATGGTGAGGAGGCCTTTGTAATTGAAGTGCTGGAGGTATTAAAAGAAGAAGAAGAAGGGGTCTTTTTTGATAAGCAGGAGGAATTAAAAAAGCTCGAACAAAAATGGCTGGATAAAATACAGCCATATGGCGAGCGAGGATATAATTATATAAAAATATGAGCTATTATTATAACTAGCGCAATGCTAAAGTGACTTCTCCGGAAGCTGCGAGGGTTTGACCATTGTATACTTCTACATAACACATAGCGATAGCCTTTTCTTTTCTTTCGGACATCATCTGAGATTGTATTCTAATAGTGTCACCGGGGGCTATTTTGCTCATGAATTTGGCGTTGTTGATGCCAATAAAATAAGGAATCATCCCGGAGTATCTCTCCAAGGAACACAACATAACATCTGAAGCCTGAGCCATACATTCTACTGTATATACTCCAGGCAATACCGGGGCATCAGGAAAGTGTCCTTTAAATATTTCTCTGGACGGGTCAACATAAAAATGAGCAACGATACTTTTTTCCGGAACCAACTCTTCTACACTATCAACTAATAAAAAAGGGTCTCTATGGGGGATGATTTTTTTGATTTGTTCTTTTGTGAGCAGCATATTAAATCGACCTCCTTTTAAATTTATCAAAAAACTGAAATCAGAACATTTGAATTCATTATAGCAATATTCAGGACAAATATGAAGAGTGGATGGAGTGTAAGCCACTTTTTATTATCTAACGGGGTTGCTAGCTGGCATCAAGATGTAATATTATTAAAGCAGACAGGTATTATCTGCTTTAAATAAGGAGGTATATTATGAATTTTAGCCCAACTAAAGAACAGTTGATGGTAAGGAAAATGATTAAACAATTTGCCCATAATGAAATGAAGCCAATTGCTCAGCTAACAGATGAGGAAGCAAGGTATCCTCAAGAAACGATTGATAAATTAGGTAAACTTGGCGTCATGGGGATGCCTATGCCCAAAGAGTATGGCGGGGCGGAGTCAGACTATGTAGCTTATGCAGGAGCAATTGAAGAGCTTTCAAAAGTATGCTCTTCGACGGGGTTAATCGTGCAAACTCATGTGGCACTTTGTTGTTGGCCTATATTAACCTTTGGAACCCAGGAACAAAAGAGAAAATATCTACCGGACCTTGTAGCTGGCAGAAAGCTTGGGGCCTTTGCACTTACAGAGGCAAATGCCGGAACTGATGCTGCGGGGTTACAGACAAAAGCCGTAGATATGGGAGACCACTGGGTGCTAAACGGAACCAAGGCCTTTCTTTCGGCAGCCGGCATTGCTGATGTGTATATAGTTATGGCTATGACAGACAAATCGAAGGGAACAAAGGGAATTAGTGCATTCATCATAGAAAAAGGGACACCAGGCTTTAACCGCGGTAAGAAGGAAGACAAAATGGGCATCAGAGGATCTTTGATGGCTGAACAGATCATCAAGGATTGTATCATCCCAAAAGAAAACTTGCTTGGAGAAGTTGGAAAAGGCTTCAAGGTTGCTATGGCATCTTTGGATGTAGGACGTCTAGGAGTGGCTTGCCAAGCTTTGGGGATTGCGCAAGGAGCCTTTGATGAAACTGTTAAGTATATGAAATCAAGAAAACAATTTGGTAAATCCTTAGATAAATTTCAAGCATTAGCCTTTGAAATGGCCGATATGAAAACAAGATTAGATTGTACAAGATTATTGATATTAAATGCAGCAGACAGAAGAGACAAAGGACTTCCTTGTACTACTGAAACTGCAGAGGCTAAGTTATATGCTTCGGAAACAGCGGTATATGTTACTAATAAGGCCGTCCAATTCCACGGTGGCTATGGATATACAAAGGATTACCCGGTAGAAAGAATGATGAGAGATGCTAAGATAACTGAGATCTATGAAGGAACTTCAGAGGTAATGAGAATGGTAATATCAGGAGATATATTTAGATAAGGTTCACATTTGGGTAAATGGAAGAAGGGGAGGTATACTACATGAAAATTATTGTATGTGCAAAGCAAGTACCGGATACTACTGAAGTTAAAATAGATAAAGTTAAGAATACACTTATCAGAGATAGTGCACCAAGTATAATGAATTACGAAGACGAAAATGCACTAGAAGAAGCCCTAAGAATTAAGGAACAATTTCCGGATAGCTATATTACCGTAATATCCATGGGGCCACCTCAAGCCAAGGATATGTTAGAAGAGTGTATTGCCCAAGGAGCAGATGAGGCAATATTAATCTCAGATAGAGAATTAGTAGGCTCGGATACTTGGGCTACTTCGAATGTTTTGGCTGCAGGAATAAGAAAGTTGTCAGGATTCGATCTTATTCTGACCGGAAGGCAGGCTATAGATGGAGATACAGCACAGGTAGGACCTCAGCTCGCTGAAAAGCTAGGTATTCCGCAAGTGACGTATGTAAAAGAGGTTACTGTTAATGATAATGAAATAATAGCTAAAAGGACGCTCGAAAATGGATATGAAACGCTTAAGCTAAAAACACCATGTCTTTTAACTGTAACCAGAGAATTAAATCAACCCAGATACATGACTATTAAGGGAATATATAATGTAAAAAATCAAGAAATAAAGGTGTGGAATATTAAAGATATCAATGTGGATCTTACAGAGGTAGGCTTAGATGCTTCACCGACAAAGGTTGTGGAATCTTTTGTGCCTACATCAAAGGGTAAAGGGACCGTAATCGAAGCGGATTCTGCTAAAGAAAAGGTAGCAATATTATTAGAGAAGTTAAAAGAAAAGCACATCTAATACGAGGAGGTAGGAGCATGGATGTTTGGGTTTATGCGGAACAAAGAAATGGAGAGTTGATGAGCGTAGCTGCAGAGCTATTGGGTGAAGGTTATAGATTATCCAGAGAAATTGGAGACCGCAAGGTCTGCGCTGTCCTGGTCGGTGGAAATGTTTCTCATCTGATTGATGAGCTTTATGCTTACGGAGCAGATAAAGTATATATACTAGAGGACCCACTGTTAGAAAAGTATACAACGGACGGATATACGAAAGTGATTGCAAACGCTATAAGTGAGTATAAGCCGGAGATATTTTTGTTTGGGGCGACTCATATCGGCAGAGATCTTGCTCCAAGGATTGCTGCCAGAATAGATACTGGATTAACGGCTGATAGCACTAGTCTGGCTATAGACGAACAAGATAAGACGCTAATACAGATCAAACCAGCCTTTGGGGGCAATCTGATGGCCAAGATCATATGTCCTGTGAAAAGGCCACAGATGACCACGGTAAGACCTGGGGTGATGAAGAAAAAAGAAAGAGATGACCAGCATAAGGGTGAGCTGATAAAGGTACCCTGTAATTTAGATAGCTCCGATATTAACGTTGAGGTAGTAGAAGTTGTCATAACAGCAAAGGAACAGGCTTTTTCAGCTGATGCAGATATCATCTGTGCAGGAGGAAGAGGAATTGGTGGTACTGAGGGTTTTGAAATGTTAGAACAGTTAGCCCAAAAAGTCGGTGGAGTTGTTGGAGCTACGCGCGCTGCAACTGATGCCGGTTGGATTGACGCAGCTTGTCTAATCGGTCAAACAGGTACTACCATAAAGCCCAAGATTTACTTTGCCTGTGGAATATCTGGAGCAATACAGCATGTGGTTGGTATTGAAAAATCTGACATTATTATTGCTATTAATAATGATCCGGATGCCTTGATCTTCTCAGTCGCAGACTACGGAATTGTGGGGGATTATAAAGAAATAATTCCTGAGATTATTGCCCAGTGGAACTTAGAGGGTTAAAAGTTGTACTTTACAAAGTATATGATATTATATACAATATTGTTTATATCAAGTCGACTAATACTTAAAAGAAAGAATGGAAGATATTATGGAGTTTAGTACAAAGAATAACTATGTGTATGAGAGTTTAAAGGATGAAATAATTGAAGGAAAGCTACGACCTGGAGAAAGAATCGTTATCGCTGAGGTGGTCAAAAGATACAATGTCAGTCCAATGCCAATCAGAGAGGCTATCAACCGGTTGCAGCAAGACGGTTTTGTTGAGGTAATACCTCATGTAGGGGCTAGAGTGACACCATTTGATATTGAAAGACATAAAGAAATAATGCTTATTAGGACGGAACTGGAGTGTCTGGCTGTAAAGCTGTCTGGCGGCTATATTGACGAAAAGTTGTTGGCTAAATTAGATGAATTATTGCTACAGATGGAAGAATGTGTGAAGAATAATAACAATAAAAGATATGGTAAATTAAATATTAAGTTCCATACTCTTATCTATGAAGCGAGTCCTCATACTATTCTGCAAGAGTTAATTTCCTCCCTGTGGGCACGCTCGGAGTTCTCACGAGGAATTTTTGAGAAGCTACCGGAGAGAAACGAAGAGTCTTTGGCGGAACATAAAGCCATGGTAGAGGCCTTAAAAGAAAAAGATGGAGAAACAGCCTCTGCTATACTGAGGAAGCAAAAAGTGGAGTCTACTGCGATGCATCTTAAGCAAATGGAGGAAGAACATAGCTTTGATTAAAAAAGTATGTAGTCTTTGAGCATATTAAAAAAATCACACCAATTTTTGGTGTGATTTTTTTATATTACAAACAACCAAAGAATAACAAACCATAACAAAAAAATTAAAGATAACAAAACAATAAAATAACATTTACAATAAAAATAATATTTGATATTATATATAATATAATAAAGCGTGTCCAGAAGTAACGATATAAATCCATGTATTTTAACATAAAAGGAGGGATGTATTGGATTTGAGATTGTTTGATTGATTGGTATATACTTTGATTAGTATATAAATTAATGAAAAATAGGGAGGAAAAATATTGTGAAAAGAAAACTTCTAGTAATTATGATTTCGTTATTGGCTTTATCCTTAATGTTAACTGCATGCTCATCGGGAGACAAGACCCCGACTCCGGAACAACCCGAAGAACAAAAAGTAGTTATTAAAGGTGGATCTGATGGAGCACCTACCTTACCGCCGAATATGGCTATTAAATTCATGCACGAATTCGTGTCAGATGAATCTGAAGGACGTATGGAAGTAGAATTCTATGAATCACGTCAGCTAGGTAGTTCATCAGAGCTTATTGAGCAAGTTATGAACGGCACCATTGATTTTTGTTTGACTGGGACTCCCACTATGAGCCAACATACTCCTTTACTGGAAGTGCTGCAGCTCCCCTTCCTCTTGAATAATTATGAAAAAGAATTTGCGTCTGCTCGCACTCCAGAATTTAAAGCTATTACAGCTGCTATTGAAGAAAAATTCAATGTAAAGATAATTGGTCTATATGAAAACGGTATTCGTCATTTCGCTAATAACAAGCGTCCCGTTAATACGCTTGAAGATGTTAAGGGCTTAAAACTCCGCGTTGTACCTAGCAATCTTATACTTGGAAGTATGGAATTGTTTGGCGCGAACCCTACACCTATGGCCTATGGTGAAGTATACACAGCTCTGCAAAACAAAGTAATTGATGGCTGTGAAATCAACTGGACCTCCATATATTCGGAAAAATTCTATGAGCAGTTAAAATATGTATCAGAAATTGGACTGTTCCCATTCCCAAGTATGTATCTTGTCAACTTAGATTTCTGGAATACTCTCTCTGCAGAAGACCAGCAAATCATGTTGGATGCTGCCGATAAAGCAATGGATGAGAACTTAAGGATCATGGCTGAGGTAGAAAAAAATGGTCGTGATACAGCAGTTGAAAGTGGTGTAGAAGTCAATCAAGTAGAAAACTTGGATCCTTTCTTTGAGAAAGTAGAATCCCTTTATGATGAATACACTGCAAAAGATCCTCTCATGAAGAACTTTGTTGACATGGCGAAAAATCTTTAAAAAAGAGTGCTAGCCTTAAATATGGAAAAAGGTCACTACAGCGCTTGCATAAAAGCCTGTAGTGACCATAATGATATTAGTAATTGGAGGATCATTCGGTGTCACCTGAGGGGAGATGAGTAAAATTGAAATGGTATTCGACACTGATGGATAATTTTGTTAGAGTAATTACAGTTTTCTTAGCAGTGTGTTTATCAGTCATGACTATTGTTACAGTTTTGGAAGTTGTTCGTCGCTATATCTTTGGAGCATCCTTTCCCTGGGCTGAAGAATTAGTAAGGTATTTACTTGTATGGGTAACTTTTGTGGGGGGAGCCGCTGCATTCCGAAAAGGTAATCTAGTAATACTAGATTTGGTAATAGGGCGTCTGTCTGAAAAAGTTACAACCATATTACAAATTGTAACAAATACGGCAATCCTAGCCTTCTTATTATTCTTACTTCAAAACGGATTAAACTATGTTATATCACCGACTATTATAAGGCAAACCAGCATAGGGCTTGGCATTCCTATGACGATACCTTATGCGGCCATTCCTCTGGGTGTTGGCTTGATGATACTTTTCTGTATAGAGAACTATACGGCTCTATTTCAGAAATTAGGAAAGGAGTCGTAGCTGGTGTTAATAGCGATTATATTTATTACTAGCCTTCTAGTAGGGATACCTATAGCGTTTGTGCTGGGTTTAACTGGCTTAACACATTTAATTGTCATAGATGAACCTCTTTTCTTTAATATCATAACCCAGAGACTTTTTGGCGGAGTGAATTCCTTTAGTTTAATGTGTATTCCCTTTTTCATCATGGCTGGAGACTTCATGAACAAAGGGGGAGTCACTAGGAAACTAATTGATTTTATTCGTGAAATGATAGGCTGCGTTAAAGGCGGGATCGCCTATGTTGTAGTCGTAGTAGCTATGATCCTTTCAGCAATACTGGGATCTGCGAATGCAGTAGCAGCTATGCTCTGTGCCGTATTAGTGCCGGAAATGAAAAAGGATGGGTATGATGATGCCTTTGCTGGGGCATTGATTGCAGCATCTAGTGTTTTAGGACCGGTTGTTCCTCCTAGTGTTACCTTCATTATCTATGGAATGCTAACAGGGGTTTCCGTTAGTAAGTTGTTTCTAGCCGGAATAGTTCCTGGAGTAGTTATTGCAGCAGGTTATGCTGGTGTAATAATGTTCTATTCAAAGAAACACAATTTTCCTAAGGTGAATGATAGCTTAGATTTAAAGAGACTATTACGTAGTTTTATCGCCGCTGTTCCAGCCTTGGTTGTCCCTGTTATTATGCTGGGCGGTGTACTAGGGGGCTTCTTTACTCCAACCGAATCAGGTGCTGTTGCAGTTGCAGCTGCCATTATAGCCGGTGTATTGTATCGTACACTTAAATGGAAAGATATACCTGCCATCTTGCTTAATACTGGTAGTGTAACGGCTGCTATAATGCTGATTATCGCTTTCGGTAATATCATGGGCTGGACCCTGGCTATGGATAAAGTACCTCAGTTGATAAGTGATACCATACTAGGGATAACAACTAACCAGCATCTAGTCTTTGCGATGATCTTAGGGTTCTTAATCTTATTAGGTTGCGTTATGGAAGGGTTTGCATCTTTAATAATCTTTGCACCCGTATTAGCAGTACTGGCTAATGGGGTTAATATTGATCCCGTGCATTTTGGCGTTATCATTTGTCTTATGCTTACCATAGGCCTGATAACTCCTCCGATTGGGATGTTGATCTTCGTAGTTTCTAATATAACTAATATATCCTTAACGCGATTAAGCAAGGCTATTCTACCCTTTGCCTTTGTAGCCTTTGTTCTAACGGTTATCTTAGCATATATCCCAGATTTAGTATTATTCTTACCACGTGTTTTTGGTAACTAATTTTAGGTGAGGAGTCGATTTGAATGGCAAAAAAGGTGGTAATAACGGCTGCTATTACAGGAGCAGTACACGTTCCGAGCATGAGTCCCTATCTGCCGATAACACCTCAGCAAATTATCGATGATGCAGTAAAAGCTTATGAGGCTGGTGCAGCGGTGGTCCACATCCATGCTCGAGATCCTGAGTCAGGGAAACCATCGCAAGATCTTGCTTTAGTCGGCGAGATCATTCGGGCAATCAAGGCAAGGTGCGACGTCGTAATTTGTCTGACGACCGGAGGAAGTGTCTATATGTCTTTAGAAGAAAGACTAGCCTCTGTGCCTACCTATAAACCGGAGCTTGCATCATGCAATTCTGGCTCCTTTAACTTCTTTTTCGGTCCAGCCGCAGATAAAATCAAAGAAGCTAAATACGATTGGGAAATTCCATTTTTGTTGGGTACAAGGGAGCTGATTTTTACCAATACCTTCGCTGGATTGGAAAAGTATATCAGTACTATGAATGAAAATGGAACAAGGCCTGAATTTGAAGTATATGACGTTGGAATGGTCAATAATATTGCGTATTTTCTAAATAAAGGTCTTGTAAAAAGACCTGTCTATCTTCAGTTCATGATGGGAATAATGGGTGGAATACCGGCTACAGTGGACAATCTGGTATATCTCCATAAAACAGCCCGTGAACTAATAGGTGATTTCAATTGGTCCGTTGGTGCGGCAGGAAAAGCTCAATTTCCGATGGTCGCTGCGGCGCTAGCGATGGGTGGTAATGTCCGCGTCGGGTTAGAGGACAACGTCTACCTAAAACCTAAGGTATTAGCTAAGTCAAGCGCAGAACAGGTTTATGCCATCAAGGAAATTGCCAATATATTAGGAATGGAAAATGCCACTCCTGATGAAGCTAGAGAAATATTGCAGTTAAAGGGCAAGGATAATGTTCAATATTAAAAAATAAAGAAGATTAAGTTAAGCATTGTGCTAATTTAGAGGTTAAATGGTATTATTAATTTGATATAATATCATATACAATATAGAATTTTAATATAATATAACTATGAGGAGGTGTAATAATGAGGGAAATCTTGCAAGGTATTATTGATTTACATGTGCATGCAGGTCCTTCGGTTGCAAAAAGAGCTGTAGATGCCGGTGATATGCTCAAGGAAGGTTTAGAGGCCGGTTATCGCGCTTTTGTGGTAAAAGATCATTATTTCCCGACCATGATGAGTGCAAATCTGGTTGAAAAACATCTCGGAAGTGAAAAGATTAAAGTGTTTGGTGGCATCGCCTTGAACAACTCGGTAGGGGGCATAAATGTTAAAGCTGTAGATGTAGCCTATGGTATGGGGGCAAAATTTGTCTATATGCCTACTGTATCTTCGGAACACCATATCACGGAGCATAAGGGGCATTTTCCCGGGGCCGGATCAGCTTCGGTAGAAGAGAAGCCGATGATTTATGTCGATGAAAACGGCAACCTACAAGAAGAAGTAAAAGATTTGATCAAGTATGTGGCTCAAAAGCCTGACCTTATTTTAGCTACCGGTCATGGAAGTGTAAGAGAAATTGATGCATTAATCCCTGCAGCCGCAAAAGCAGGTGTACAAAAGATATTCATCAATCATCCTTTTTTCCTAATTGGTGCAAGTATTGAAAAGATAGTTGAGTGGGCTAAGATGGGAGCGTATATTGAGCTGAATGCCTGTGTATTCCCACCATCGAACTTTGGTAGCGTTTCTTTTGATGTAGCGGCTAAGATTTTGGAAAGTGTACCTCTTGATCAAATAGTGATTGACTCAGACTATGGACAAAATGGCAACGGTTCGCCGGTGGAAGGTCTATTAACCTTTCTACAGATTTTAATGAAGGATCTAAAGGTTACAGAGCAGCAAATCAATCTAATGACTAAAGAAACCCCGGCAAAACTGCTGGGTATTTAAAGGAGGAGAAGATAATGGGTCTTGATTATAATAAAATTGATTTTAGTACTGTAGATCATGGTAACTGGAACGAATCTAAATGGGAATTTGTTAGACCTGGTATTGAAAGAGTGGTACTTGCTATGTCAGCGGAAAGCATGAGCTGTACTATTGGACAGGTAGAAGAAGGACATGAGACTAAGCCTCATACCCATCCGAATGAGCAGATTGCTATCATTATACAAGGAACCTGCGACTATTATGTTGATGGCAAACCTGTTCGTATGAAACCAGGCTCATGGGTAGTTGTTCCGCCTAATGTTGAGCATTATATTCATGTATTTAACTCAGAAGAGCCGGTTCTTAATCTGGACGTATTTACACCTCATAGATCGGAATACACTGAAGCATTTAAGAAGTTCTTGAATGAGAATAAGTAAACGGGAGATATTACTATGATAAAAGCTGGATTAAAACAAAAGCTTAATAATGGAGAAGTTGTATTTGGAACATTTGTCAAATTAAATAGTCCCAGCCTTGTAGAAATGTTTGGCTATACAGGATTGGATTTCGTTATCTTTGACAATGAGCATTCCAATTTTAGCCATCCTGATATGGAAAATATGATTAGAGCTGCTGATGGTGTAGACCTATACAGTATAATCAGAGTACCGAGTGGTTCCGAAGAACAAATTCTTCATTCCCTCGATTCTGGTGCGACAGGTGTGCAAATTCCAAGTCTGACAACGGTAGCTGATGTGAGGAAGGCAATGCCTTTTACGAAGTATTATCCTTTAGGCAGAAGAGGCATGAATATGAGCCAGAGAGCCTGCAACTTCGGTTTTATGAATAAGGATGAGTATTTTAAGGCAGCCAATGAGAATACCCTTGTTGTTGTACACGTTGAAAACAAAGAAATGGTAGAACAAATTGAAGAGCTATGCCAGGTTCCAGAAATTGATGTTTTGTTTGCCGGACCAGGGGACCTGAGTCAGTCAGTTGGTAAGCCGATGCAGGTTAATGACCCTGAAGTTGTAGCGCTAGTAGAAAGAATCTTTACTACTGCGGCAAAATACAACAAAAAGGTTGGTATATGGGTCGGTAATATGGAAGCAGCAGAAAAGTATATAAATATGGGAGCTCAATACATCGCCTTTCAAAATGATATTTCCTTTATAAGTAGTGCGATCAGAGATTTAGGCAAGAATTTTGATAAATTCAGGAATAAGTAACTAGAATAATCAATTAATCTCTATCTACCTTTAAAAACGAAGGATGTTGGTATAACCAGCATCCTTCGTTGAATAAAAAAACGTTAACTACAGCTTAGATTAGGAAGCGGGTGTGTATGATGGATAAGGTTACCAATATAGAAGAGATAAAAAAGAGTGTGACAGCCGGTAAAACCATTATGATTGGTGGTTTTCTAAATGTAGGTGCCCCTGAAAAATTAGTGGATATGTTGATAGAAAAGGACATGAAAGATTTAACTATAATTACTAATGATACGAGTTTTCCAGGAAAGGGACCAGCAAAATTAATTGAAAGAAAAATGGTCAAGAAGCTTATTTGCACACATATCGGAACTAATCCAGAAACCGGACGTCAGTTGAATGCCGGGGAGATTGAGGTAGAATTCAATCCTCAAGGGACCTTTGTAGAAAGGATTAGGAGTGCCGGCGCCGGTTTGGGGGGCTTCTTGACTCCGACGGGTGTAGGGACATTGGTCGCCCAAGGAAAACAGATAATAAGCGTTGGTGACAGAGATTATATATTGGAGCTGCCGTTAAAAGCGGACATTGCCCTGATTAAAGCCTGGAAGGCTGATAGAATGGGCAATCTTGTCTATAGAAGATCGGCTCGTAATTTCACGCCATTGATGGCTATGGCGGCAGAGCTTGTCATTGTAGAAGCTGAGAACATTGTTGAGACCGGCAGCTTGGATCCCGATGAGGTTATGACTCCGAGTATATTGGTGGATATGATAATACCAGGGGGATATGAAAATGAGTGATGCAAGAGCAGTAATTGCGAAGAGAGTTGCTCGCATGTTTAAAGACGGAGATATTGTGAATCTTGGCATAGGCTTGCCTACTGCAGTTGCTAATTATTTGCCGGAGGGGATCAATTTAGTCATACATTCGGAAAATGGAGTTACAATGATGGGCCCTAAGCCTTTAGAGGGCGATGAAGACAAAGATGTGATCGATGCAGGTGGCCGTCCTTCGACGATACTTCCGGGAGGTGCCTGCTTTGACAGTGCCATGTCCTTTGCGATAATTCGTGGCGGACATGTGGATGCAACCGTTCTAGGAGCGCTGCAAGTAGACAAAAATGGGAACCTAGCCAATTGGATGGTACCCGGTAAGGTAGTGCCCGGAATGGGAGGGGCTATGGACCTTGTTGTAGGTGCAAAAAAAGTCATTATTGCTATGGAGCATTCGACCAAAAATGGGGAGTTCAAGATTCTTAAAGAATGCACCCTTCCGTTAACTGCAGTTGCTGAAGTAGACTGGATTGTAACGGAACTAGGCCTAATGGAGATTACAAAAGAGGGGATTATTGTGCGAGAACTTGCGCCCGGTATAACTCCTGAGGAAATACAGGCTAAAACAGAAGCCGGCTTAATATTTCCGGAAAACATTGCTATAATGGAATAAAAATAAGGCAGGTGAACTGCTAACGAGCAGAAATCAACATGATGCAAACAATATGTAGAATTGCTATTTTGGTAGCATCAGGATTATTAATATTAAATCCTCTCATACCTATGAAGCTCGATGGTCTAACAGGGATCCTCGGCGTAGTTATATTAATTACCAGCATACCAAATATGGGAAACACTTATAAAAAGCCTGTATATGTCTTTGTTGTTTTGTCAATATTCCTTTTTGTTAAGTATGGGTTGTCATTTGGGGTTATAGTTGATGGGGTCAATTCCATGTTGGCTATAGCAGCTATTGTCGCAACTCTGCAGATATTTTCTATTCCTATTAAGGTGGGTAATTATGATCTGGCTTTAGAGGAATATCTCCAGAGAAATTATAAAAAAGAAGTATCCCTATTTACATTTCTAAATCTTATTACCCATGTTTTAGGTAGTTTCATGCTATTTGGCTGTATACCTATGCTTTTTACCATATTTACAGATCCCTTGGATAAAATGGTGCATAACTCGAAGCGCTTTCTTGGAACTGCTCTGTCTAGGAGCTTTTCTCTGGTAACCCTATGGGCACCGGGCACCGTTAATGTTGTGCTGGTATCGCAAGCAACGGGGGTTAAATGGCTGGATATATTATTTCCTGCTGTTCTACTGACTATAATGGGTCTTGCAACATCTATATTCTTAGAATATAGATATCATTTAAAAGGTAAAATGGTTCAAAAAGAAGTTATTTCAGTGCAGAAAAACAAAGAAGCAGGAGCTGAGGAGATCATAAAGCTTCGTACCCTGCTACTTATAGCTGTTGGCTTGATTGCTTCAATAGTAATAATGGAAAATCTTCATGTATTAAACGGTACGACCAGAGTGTTGGTATCGGGCTTAGTCATCGCTAGTATATGGACATTTAAATATAAAGGTAATCCGGAATTGAAACCGGCCTGGCAAGAGTACTGGGGGAAGTCCATTTATGTAGCCCGAGATTTGGCAGCACTTTTTATCTCAATGGGTATATTCGCGGAAATGGTAAACCAAGCCGGATTGATTTCGTATATACAGGTGGGATTGCTTGGTGGGGTAGGACTGTTAGGTAAATTCAGCTTTCTACTTATCCCCCCTGTGATAATCCTACTATCTTTAGTAGGTATTCATCCGTTTATCTCAACAATGCTTATAGGTAAAATACTTGTTACTGCCATTCAAATACCCAATTATGAGGTTCTTATTGCGTTAGCTCTCTTGCTTGGAGGAGTAATATCGTTCGTGCTTTCTCCTTTTGCCGGCAATGTCTTAACAATCTCGAGAATGTCAGATTGCTCCCCCAGTGAGGTGGGATATGGGTGGAACGGTGTGTTTTCGATAGTATTCTTATTGGAAGGATTTGTTTTTTTGTTTCTTTTACAAATGATTTGGCATTAATACTATCCTAATTCTTTTAGGATAGTATTAATAGCATCGACAGCAATCTTTAGTTCATATTGAGTGTTAAAGCTACTGAAACTGAAACGAACGGTTCCTTGAGGGAAAGTACCCAGTGTCCTATGAGCGTTGGGGGCGCAGTGGAGTCCGACACGGGTAATAATATTGTAATTATGAAGTAGTTTATTGGCTATCTCGGCATTATCTAACCCGGGAAAGTCAACTGAGACAAGATGAGCCCTCTTTTGGAGAGGGTCTGGTCCTACTAGTTTGACTTGCTTCATATTCATTATTTCGCTTATGAAGTAGGTTGAAAGAAATGTCTCATGATCAAAGTGGGTTTTGATCCCGGTTTTCTGCAAGAAATGTAATGAGGCGTTAAGTCCAAATATACCAGGTAGGTTCGGTGTGCCTGCTTCATATTTATCAGGAAGATACATGGGCTGCTCTTCAAATTCGGAAAAGCTACCGGTACCACCTTCAATGAAAGGTGGTATTTTTTCTGCTAAATGATCCTTTATGACGATACCTCCAATACCTTGCGGTCCTAACAGGCTCTTGTGGCCGGTGAAGGCTAGGGCATCTATCTTCATTTCTTCCATATTAATCTCTAGACATCCGGCTGTTTGTGCAGAGTCAACAATAAAAAAGAGATCATGCGCTTTACAAAGCTCTCCGATGGGTGCCAATGGGAAAAGGGAACCGGATACGTTAGAGGCATGGGTCATAATAATGGCTTTAGTGTTTGGGTTGATGTGTTCGTTTAGAGGGGTTATGTCTAGCTCACCTTTGTTATTGCATATTATCCTGCTAAAGGCTACACCTGTAGCAGATAGAGAGATCAGAGGACGCATAACAGCATTATGCTCCATAGATGTAACAATAACATGGTCTCCCGGCTTTAGCAGACCTTTAATGATCAGGTTAAGGCTCTCCGTAATATTCTTGGTAAAAATGACGTTTTCAGGTTTATCATAGTGAAAAAGCATACAGATTAGCTCTCGCGTATTATATACCACGGCTTCGGCTTGGTACGATTTGGAAAGATTGCGGTGTACACTAGTACCGATATTGGCCATATAGTTTGTCATAGCTTCAATTACACCAGGGGCCTTGGGGAAGGACGTTGCCGCATTGTCCAGATAAATTCTATCCAAATAAAACACCTCCTTTCCTAATATATGAAAGGAGGTGTTTTACGAACATAAAGTATTTAAAATAAATTTCTCAATCTGCTTTGCACAAAAATAATTAAGTAAGCATATCCTTTGATTGAGGAGGAGAATATAGATGAGATATATAGTTTTGTTCGAAATTCGGACACATATCCTTAAATATACAAAACAGTTGCACCAGCAAGGGATCACTTATGAAATGCGTAGTGCGCCAAGAGAATTGAGTAAAAGCTGTGTATCAGCAGTATATTTGAATTATGAGGGTGATATTAACGAGATAATCACCTCCGAGGTGTATATGTTATTTTTTGTAGATAAAAAGGGATATACTTTATTATATTCAAAAGATTAATAAAACACATAGCAATTAGTTTATTATAGGCTTCAAATACGAGGCCTTTTTTTGTATAGGATACATGAATAAGCTATGGCAATAATTGACTAGATATGTCTTTTTATATATAATCTACTTTGTTAAGCAGTTTAGGAGGTTTTAAAAAATGCAGGAACTATATGATTTTAGCACAATGGAAAAGATATGGCAGGAAAAATGGGAAAAG
>PHAD01000049.1:16560-22677 GCA_002841595.1 Firmicutes bacterium HGW-Firmicutes-12 | reverse complement strand
GGGAAAATAGGTGTGGAATATGCTTCGATTGAAGAAATAATGAAATCATTAACCCAAGCCCATATTTCCCAGGAAGTGGTCGTTACACGTTTTAATATGGATGATCTATATTGTAATGGGCTTATTGGATATAATCAGGCAAAGGAAAGACGTTTTAAGCTAGGTCGTCTGCTGGGCTTAGGAGAGACGAATGGCAAACAGTTTTTAAACCGAATAAATGCATATAATATTAACAGACAAGAATTTGAGAGAGCACTAGCTAACTTAGAGGAGTGTGAGTAATGGAGCAGCCTAGCGAATTGAAAACTATGGATGTCTTAAAAAAACATGGCTTCCGTTTTAAGAAAAAGTGGGGACAAAATTTTCTCTTTGATAAGAATTTCTTGAGACGTATGGTCAAGGGGGCAAATATAAAACCTGGAGATAGCGTTGTGGAAATTGGTCCAGGAGCTGGCACCCTCACAAAGGCATTGATAGAAGAAGGAGCCAGAGTGTTGGCTATTGAAATAGATGAAGCTTTAATACCAGTGCTCGGGGATGTACTACAAGGGATGGATGCGGTAGTTGTTTGTGGTGATGTGCTCAAAATGAATATAGATAAGCTAGCGCAAGAATATAATCTCAAAATCCCGTACAAAATAGTTGCTAATCTTCCCTATTATATAACAACGCCAATTTTAATGAATATTTTGGAGAATGAATATAGATTTGATTTATTGGTTATTATGGTACAGTGGGAAGTTGCCGAAAGGCTGACTGCTAAACCAGGAACAAAGGAATATGGATCAATATCGTTAGCTGTAAACTATTATACTGAAAGTAAAATTCTTTACAAAGTCCCACGTCATCTTTTTACTCCAGCCCCAGATGTAGATTCGGCAGTCGTTTGCTTTACCCTAAGATCAGAGCCTCCTGTTGAAGTCAGATGCAAAAATTTTATGTTTAAGATAGTAAAAGCAGGTTTTAACCAAAGGCGAAAGACTCTAGCCAATTCACTGTTGCTTGTCGAACCGAGCATGGACAAATTAAAGCTTATAAAAATTCTTGATGAAGCAGGAATAGACAGTCAACGACGGGGTGAAACCCTTTCCCTTCATGAATATGCAAACCTTGCCAATATATGGCAGCAACATTCGGGTACAGATAGGTTGGATACGAAAGGTTAATGATGGTTCTTTTGGCTAGCTTTTCAACTATAATTCAACTTGCATATTCGTTATAATAAAGCAAAGTACTGACAACCTAAAAACAAAAAATAAAATCAAGTTGTAAGTCGGAAAGGATGATTTGATGGTTTTTATGAAGAGGAAATCGGTTTTTTGTGCGGTCGTTCTGATCTTCGTCTTCATGTTCATGGTAACTGCCCCATTATTAGCAGCAATAAAACACACTGTAAAGGCTGGAGAATCTCTTTTTATTATTAGTAAAAAGTATGGTACAACTGTAAATGCGCTAAAAAGGGATAATGGCCTTAAAAAGGACACTATTTATCCTGGACAGGTTTTACGAATATCTAATGGGGTAATCTCTTCGCGAAGTAGCGGTACAAGCATTTCTGAAGATGATATCTACTGGTTATCCAGGGCAGTATATGGAGAGGCTAGAGGTGAGTCTTATGAAGGTCAGGTTGCTGTTGCCGCTGTAATACTGAATCGTCTGGAAGATTCTAAGTTTCCTAATACCATTAAGGGTGTAATTTTTGAGCCGTTGGCTTTTACAGCAGTAGCTGATGGACAGATATATTATACTCCTAGTGTTACTGCGATTAAGGCAGCCAGAGACGCAATTAATGGATGGGATCCAAGTGCGGGAGCGTTATATTATTGGAACCCGGTGAAAGCAACTAGCAAGTGGATTTGGTCGCGGCCAATAATTAAACAAATTGGAAACCATGTATTTGCAAGTTAAGAATAAAGAAAGTCCTACATTTAAAAATGTGGGACTTTCTTTATTCTAATATTTTCTATTTTAAATTAGTTAAATAATTATTTAGTAAGTCAAAACGACGTTTTGATCTATAACCGTCAGGTAGGATTTCTTGATCCAAAGAGTGTTCTAGATCATCATTATTCGCATAAACTAAAGCCTCCCGACAGTCCCCGATTATTGTTTCAGCGATAAGCGAGGCATGTTTATTATTACGTCCATGAGACCCTAATAAATGATGAGGAATTGATGTGGCTACTCTCACGGAAAAGTTATTAATTACTGCAAAAACAAGAGATAAGGGTGGTACGGCAATTAGTTCTGGGGGAAGCATTTGCAGTAAATTATTTGAAATGGCATGTGGTCCATGGCAAGGCGAAGCCAGACCGAGTTCGTCAAAAAGGTCAAGTTTTCTGTTAAGATTCTCACGCTCTTTTAATACGGAAAGAGCTAGAGTTGACCTATTTGATATATAGGGATAACAATTTGTTAAAGCCATGTCAACTCCACTTTCAATTGATTGAATCAATTCTAAAATAGCATAGGATATATTACCTTTCATATCACCGTCTACGAAAATTAATCCAGTTGAATTTATTTTTCTTGCATACGCAGCTCCAATAGCCCGGGGAATATCCACACCAAGAGGCTCGGGGAAATCAATTATATGCAAGGAGTCTTTTCTTGTAGATTTAATAGCCAATTCCTGAGTATGATCTGTACAGCCATTGGTGACTAACACTATTTTAGATATATATGGCATATTGAGGTTTGTCATAACATGATATATAGAATTTTCCTCGTTATAAGCGGGTACTACTGCTGTCCACATTAATCAGGACCCCTTTATCTTCGGTTAATCTATACTATGTTGAAAGAGCATGTTTTGAACCATTGAAGGCTAATTGACATAGAATAATATCAGCAAGAGAAGAGGGAGGGAAGTTATGAATACTCAAGTTGAAGCAGGAGATTTGGTCGCACGAAAATCTCATAATAACGATATATTATTTAAAGTGATAGATATTAAAGATGCTGATAAAGGGAAACATGCTCTTTTGAGAGGAGTTGATGTACGGTTATTTGCTGATGCTCCATTGGAGGATCTAGTGAAAAAAAGCCCCTCCGAAATCAGCAAAATGAGGCAGGAATGCATAAAAAAAAATAGTGAGGCAATGAGAAGAATATTTGAAAGAAGAGTTGAGGATAAAACCAGAGTTGTTTTACGGGGAGAACCTTTAAACATGAGTTTAATGAGGTCCGAGTCAGAACTTGAGCATTTTGAAATACCAGGTGCGGTATTACATATAGATGGGGATAAGGATTATTTAGATTTATGTAAAGCCACGTATTCTCAATTAAATATTAAAGTACATGGAGTTCAAGTGGACGAAGAAAAACAGCCGGAGGTAGTAATGGACTATCTTAAGGAATATAAGCCTCACATAGTGGTACTGACTGGACATGATGGTATTCTCAAGAATGCTACAGATTTTAAGGACATAAATAGTTATAGAAACTCTCGCTATTTTGTTGAGGCAGTTCAAAAAGCAAGAGAATATGAACCAGGACGTGATGATCTTATAATCATTGCTGGTGCATGTCAGTCACATTATGAAGAGTTAATAGCGGCTGGGGCTAACTTTGCTAGTTCACCACTAAGAGTATTAATCCATGCCTTTGACCCGGTTTTTATTGTTGAAAAGCTAGCATATAGCTCGATATATGATACATTAGCAGTGCAGGATATTATAGCGAATACTATTACAGGGCTAGATGGATTAGGTGGAATAGAAACACGTGGGTGTATGCGTTTGGGTTATCCAAGATCACCATATTAAATAGTAAATATTTAATACAAAACCGATAAAATCAGGGTGCTTGTTATAATAAATTCACAATCCCCTGATTTTTCTGTTGACAGCTTGCTTAATGCTCTTGTATAATATAGATTCTTGTTTGACAACCTGGACAAACGATGGTATAATTATCTTGTTGATGTGGAAAGAAGGTGATTAGTTGTCTGCACGGAAAGTACTAAATGATATAAAGCGGGATCTGGAACCGTTTGTTGGAGATAAAATCCGCTTGAGAGCAAACAGGGGAAGAAAAAAAGTTATTGAAAAAACTGGAGTTTTAGAAAGTACGTATCCAAATATTTTCGTAATACGTCTCGACGAAAAACAAATAGAACGGCGGATATCCTTCAGTTATGCAGATATATTAACCGATTCAGTTCAGTTAACTGTTTCTCGAGGAGACGAAGATATTATGATTAAGGCGAGAAGCTGCTGATTAAAGTAGCTGGCTCTTATTAATGACAAAGGATGCTTTGCATTGTTTGTTGTTGAC
Organism: Firmicutes bacterium HGW-Firmicutes-12; assembly: GCA_002841595.1. Taxonomy (GTDB): domain Bacteria; phylum Bacillota; class Peptococcia; order DRI-13; family PHAD01; genus PHAD01. Next base: position 18,399 of record PHAD01000049.1, on the reverse strand, counting down.
TGTTTATAGTCAACAACTTTTTTTTGTGCAATTTTTTATCACAAAATCTAAACAGTTGCATATACTTAAGTGAATTAATATAAGCAGGAAAGGGGGATATGAAATAAATGGCTGATATCAATGTTACCACCAGAAGAATAAAGGTGGAAAATGTTATCGGGGAAGCAATGAAGCAGGTTAATGTTGTAAGAAAGATTACCCTGCCTGTACGAGCCAAAAAAATAGAGAGTATAGATACCAGAATTAATAATATTGAGTATACAGTAATTGATAATAAAATCATTGTTGAAGCAGTTTTGCACAAGCAGATCTACTATGTTGAGTGTATTACAGGAGACGTGCAGGAATATACTGTACCTGACGAGAGGATTACAGAGTTCATTCATCTTGAAGGAGCTATGCCCGAAATGGATGCCAAGGTAGATGTGAAAATTGAGTACTGCGATGTGGAAGCAGTAGATTTGCCGGGCGATAACGACTGCCATTTGACTTTTCAGCAGACCTGTATTCTCAAAATCGAGGCTAAGGTTATTGAAGTAGTTGATATTGATGTTGTTACAAACGTAGTCGGAGCCGGATTAACTCCTACCTACCAGACAATAGAGATTGATACCGTAATAGGTATGGGGTGTGAACAGTTTAGCATTAGCGATAGCCTAATTCAACTACCTGATGAAGTCACCGTTAAGAAGATTAAGAGTATCGATGCTGAGATTCGTGATGTTGAGAAGAAGATTCTACCTGGTAAAGTGGTCGTTAAGGGGAAACTACATAAGCAGATTTATTATGTAGTTTCCCCTAGTGGGGACGTAAGAGAATTGAGTGCGGATGTTCCTTTTAGCGTATTTGTACCTGTAGAAGGTGCTCAAGAAGGAGCTATGGTTACAACTGATATTCGCATAGAATATATCGACAGCGAATTGGTAACCAGAAACGGTTTACAGTATGTAAAAGAGACGGTAGTGCTGGAAGTATGTGCTAAGGTAGTAGATCATATAGTAATAAGCATTGTCACGGCTGTAGCGGGTGCTGAAGTTGATACTCGAACACTCATGATTGAAAACATAATAGGGGAAGCTTGTCGCCAGGTCAATATCAGGGCAGATATAGTTACCCCAGATGAAGCAAGAAAAGTTGCAAAAGTAGATGCTAGGATTGAGGACCTGGAGGCAGAAGCAATTCCAAATAAGGTAATTATCAAGGGAACTTTGCATAAACAAATATACTATGTGGTAGCGGATAATGATCAGCTTCGTGAAATTACGGTTGAGGAGCCTTTTACCGAATTTGTACATTTAGAGGGGACTCAAGAAGGTGATACTGTTGATGTATCAGGACGTATAGAGTATGTCAATGTAGAAGCTTCTGCTACGACTCCAACTACAAACTGGCTACAGACAGCAGTATTGGAAGTTTGTGCAATGGTTACAGAGTCGCAGGAGATTACAGTAGTAACTGCAGTAAGAGGTGTAGGAGTAGTGCCTGACTGCCCGCCGGGAACGACTTTTGATTATGTTATACAAAAAGGGGATACACTGTTTAGTATAGCGCAGAAATTCGGAGTTACAGTTAACCAAATCCTAGCGGTAAACCCACAGATAACAACACCAAACATTATCTATGCAGGGCGGACTATCCAAATTCCTTGTCCTATGGGAATGGGCTAAAAAGTAATTAAGGACTGCAAAATGCGGTCCTTAATTATCTATTAAGCTTATTTATTACTATATTTTAAATAGTAAGATGATTAGAAAGACCTTTTCATGTCAATACTTTTAGTATAGACTCACGAGGAGGTCTTTTATATGAGAAGAATTTGTTTAAATATATCATTGATCG
>PHAD01000049.1:0-16484 GCA_002841595.1 Firmicutes bacterium HGW-Firmicutes-12 | reverse complement strand
ATTGATCGGTATTATAATTATTTATTTCCTAAATATTGTTACTATAACCGAGGCAACACCGCCGTTAATTAGACTTCATATCCTAGCAAATAGCAATAGCCAGGAAGATCAAAGGATTAAGTATAGGGTTAGGGATCATATTGTCAGTACGATGAGTGAAAAGTTTAAGGATTCTACTAGTATGGAAGAATCAAAGGACATATTATTGACAAGCTTAGACCAGTTAGAGGATGAAGCGAGGATAATATTAAGTGAAGAAGGAAGTAAGGATGAAGTAAAAGCGTATTATGGCATTTTTGATTTTCCTACAAAATACTATGGTGAATTTTCTCTAGCTGCCGGAAGTTATGAGGCAGTAGAACTAGTAATTGGCAAAGGGCAAGGGGCAAACTGGTGGTGTGTGCTTTTTCCACCGTTATGTTTTGTGGATGGAGAAAGCAAAGAAGTTGTGGAAGCAGCAGTTAAAGAAAATGAAAAGAAGGTAGAGTTAAAGCCAGCCTTGGCAATAGTAAAAATATGGAATAAGATTATTGAGGGATTAAGAACGCTAGGTTAGGTTATTTAAGCTAGTATGGTATAAAGCGAAACTTCATTCAGTTGGAGTAAAAACTACTCTGAATGAAGTTTCGCTTTATATGTTTATCATTATGGTAAATATAGAAGATGTCCCGGATAAATTAGATTAGGATTAATGCTCGGATTAAGAGAGATAATTATATCTACAGTTGTCTGGTGGCGCTGAGCAATAGACCAAAGGGTATCTCCTTGTTTTATTACATAGATTTTTTTTCCCGGGGATGGAGTGTAAGGTTTGTTTGGATTATTTTGTTTTGGTTTATATTCTGGCAGGGGATATCCGCTCCCTTGACTTCCAGATAAGATTTCCACAGGTGTATTTAATGCTATAAGTGGGAAAATATTCTCTATATCATTATTGTACATGCGAATACAACCTAATGAGACAGCCTTGCCAATAGCGTTTGTATTATTATTGCCGTGGATGCCATAGTTATCAGTGCTAAGGCCTATCCAGCGAGTTCCATAAACGGTACCGCCGGCTAATATACTTTTATTAGCAACATTCCATTTCCCTATTGGGGAAGGGGTACTAGGTTTGCCGATTGCAATTCGATAAGAACCATATAACTGACTGCCCGAATAAAGATATAGATAGCGCCCGTTTAGGTTAATTCTAATAGACATATTGCTCTGACTCATTTTACCACCTCTTTTTACATAGTGTATGCTGTATTGCGAAGGTGGTGAGTTGTATTTGAGATAAAGAAATGTTAAGAGAATGTTAATTTTGAGTTAAGAGAAAGCATCTCTACTGTTAATTGTGCTAAAAGAATAGTAATATAAGGACGACTTAAAATTCTACAAAGGGGCATACGATATGGAATTTAATTACCAGGAGATCATCTTCTATGCTACAGGAGGTCTAGCATTCTTCCTATTTGGAATCAAGTATATGTCCGAAGGTTTGCAGAATATTGCCGGAAATAAGCTTCGCCAGTTACTGGAAAAGGGTACGAGGACGCCTGTTAGAGGTGTAATTTCAGGGATGCTTGTTACTGCGCTAATTCAGAGTAGCTCAGCTACTACAGTATTGACAGTAGGACTTGTCAATTCGGGATTGATGACTTTGCGCCAGGCTATTGGCATTATTTTGGGTGCGAATATAGGAACCACGATAACGGCCTATTTAATAGGATTTAAGTTAGAGAATTATTCTCTGCCAATTCTCGCAATAGGTATGTTTTTAATATTCTTTTTCAAGAATAAAAGGCTTAATACGATTGGACAAATTTTATTCGGATTTGGGATGCTTTTCTTTGGCATGAAAACGATGGGAGCGGGACTAAAGCCACTAAAGGACTTACCGTTTTTTATTAATGCCATGACCAATATTGAGAACAATACTATGGTGGGAGTACTAATTGGTACAATTTTTACAGCAATCGTACAAAGTAGCAGTGCAACAATTGGGATTTTACAGGAATTGGCCTATCAAGGTGCCGTTTCTTATAATCAAGCCGTACCCATACTTTTGGGTGACAATATTGGCACAACAATCACAGCACTTCTAGCTGCAATTGGTACCTCGGTAGCTGCACGGCGTGCTGCCCTAACACATTGTTTATTTAACTTTATGGGTGTGATTATATTTCTACCCCTATTTATGCTGGGAATATTACCTGAGATAGTTCGCTTATTTACGGATTATATTTACGTTCTGCTCCCGGGTTTTGAGGGTACTTGGGCAACCTTGAATATTAAGATGCAGTTAGCACAAACGCATGGAGTTTTTAATATAAGCAATACCTTGATACAACTACCCTTTGTTTCAGTACTGGCCGCTATTGTTACTAAGGTTATACCCGGTGATGATGTAATTATTGCTATGGAACCTAAATATCTTGAACCTAGGTTGCTCAGTAACCCGACTGTTGCACTAGGACAGGCTGGGAGAGAAGTCATTAGAATGGGTGCCATTGCAGCAGAAGCTTTTCAACACTCAATAAATTACTTTTTTACCGGTTTGGAAAATGAAGCTAAGATGGTGTTAAGTCTTGAAGAAGTTATAGACAATCTACAGAAGAGGATAACAGACTATGTAGTAAAGCTTTCGGAGAAGCGGCTATCCTTGGAGGATTCTAATTATGCATATATTTACATTCAAGCGGTTAATGATATCGAAAGGGTCGGTGATCACGCTACTAATATTGTTGAATCGACTCAAGAAAAGAATGAACAAGGGATACGTTTTTCGATGGATGCCCTTACCGATATGCGTCGAATGGTTGATAAAACACTAGAAACGTTTGAATGGGCGATGGAAAGCATGGAAAAGAACGATCTGGATTTAGCCAAAAGAGTTATAATAAATGATGACAGTATTGATGAAATGGAAATGCTTTTCCGACGTGAGCATATCAATAGGCTTAATGAAGGTGTGTGTAATGGTGATGCGGGGGCAATATATATAGATATACTTAGTAACCTTGAGCGTATTGGAGATCATGCTGTGAATATTGCTCAATATGTGTTGGGCGAAAGGTAGAATATAATAATCAGATAATACAAGGTTTACTGCCGAATTTACGTTCGGCAGTTTTTTGTTTTGATTATATTTTATGAAAATATCATTGGATAAAAAAAGAAGTGACATAAAAGCAGTCTCATCTCAGTATGAATAAAAGAGATAGGAGGAATCGGAGATACTAATGAAAAAAGATTACAAGATATTTGATTATCTAACTCTCACTTTAAGGATGAGCCTGTCGCTTATATTAATGATTATGGTCATATTCTTTGCAATAAACAGTGAGGTTTCTGCTTTGCAGGATTCAGATTCCTTCAGGCAAGATATAAACTTTGAGTATGGTTCAATAACATATGAATACTCACTGCAAGAATTAGGCCTTACAAGAATTGGAAAATGTGAAGGATCAAGTTTTACAAGTGATCTAATAAGATGTGAGGATCAAGAGCTACTATACAATAAGTTATTTTGCCTTTCAAAGGAAATAGATAATGATCCGGTTAATGCTAGCTTTCACATAGATGAAGAAGGAAACCTAATAATAAAACCAGAGCAGGAAGGTTGCAAACTTGAGATAGAAACGCTCTTTAAAGAACTAGGTAGTACCAGTCAATATCGTGAAAAATATAAGCTTTTCGTATACAAGCAGCAACCAGATATTACAACGGAAGATCTAAAGAAAAAGTATCCGCATGACTTATGGTATCAGTATTCTACAACATTATCTAACATCCCTGATAGAACTGAGAATGTTAGATTAGCTAGCAAGGAGTTAGACGGGTTATTAATTAAACCAGGCGAGGTTGTTTCATTTAATGATACTGTTGGACCAAGAGAAAAAGAGCGCGGTTATCGTGAGGCTAAGATAATTGTAGGGGGAAAGTTTGAATATGGACTCGGAGGGGGAGTATGCCAGGTCTCAAGTACATTGTATAACTTACTTCTTATGGCCGGAATTGAGATCATGGAAAGACACCCTCACTCTGTACAAATATATTATGTGCCGCTTGGCAGAGATGCAACGGTGGTATACGGAAAGAAGGATTTGGTTTTTCTTAATAATACAGATAGCTATCTCTTATTGAAGACCTCTTTAAACGGTCTGGAATTGACTATGAGTTTATATGGTAATGAAGCTGGGGCAGATTTAGAAATAGAAATCTATACTAAGATATTAAGGAAGATACCCTTTTCGAAGATTGAAACCTTGGACGATAATTTACCTCCGGGAGGAAGTAGAGTATTAAATCAGGGGCAAAATGGCTATATAACAGAAACATATCGAATTTTTAAAACTACCGAAAGTCCGGTTGAAGAATTTGTTTCTAGGGATTATTATCAAACAATACCCTCGCGTATAGCTGTTGAATTTCAATAATTAATAAAGGAACGCATTACAATTGATGTACCGGCACAGTTGATCAGCAATAAAAGTATGATAGAAAAAAAGAGCCTCGTACGAGGCTCTTTATGATAGTTCAGTACTGTGTTTCTTGAGTAATTTCAAAAAAGGAATAAGATAAAAAAAAAAAAGATTAAAAAGAGGCAGGAAAAGTGAGTGAAAAAAGATAATTATCAAGTTAAAGAAGATATATTGAAGGTTTTTTTTGGGGGAAAGATAATGAACAAGAGTCTGGTAATAATATTAAGTATTACAATGCTTTTTCTTGTAAGTTGTGGTAAACAAGAAATAAGCAGTCCTGATAAATTGCTCCAGCAGGAGACCATCGAAAATGAACTTCACGAAAAGTACGATGGACCAGAAGTTCAACAGAAGAATGTTATAAAGGAGCCAGAACTCCCTGGAGCACTTATGGTAATGTATGATAATTTTTGGAAAGCCCGTCCTCAAGCAGGGCTAGATAAGGCTGATATGGTTTACGAGATAATGGCTGAGGCTGGTATTACAAGACTGATGGGTATATTCTACCACCAACACGTCGATAAAATTGGACCAATTCGTAGCGCGCGTTATTACTTTGTCCAGCTTGCTAAAGGTTATGATTCTCCCCTGGCCCACGCTGGTGGTAGTACGGAAGCCTTAAATATGTTGGTTAGTTTAAAAATAAAAGATATGGATGAAATATATAATGCGGGTAACTATTTCTGGAGAGATAAGAATAGAAAAATGCCGCACAATCTTTATACAAGTACAGAACGATTAATAAAGGGAGCCCAAGCTAAAGGATATTCTTTTGTACCTTTGGAGTTACTACCACAAGGATCCCAATGGACTGGTGAGCAGGAGCTTGAAATTAGTATTGACTATTCTATGGGAACTTATGGATACAGAGTTTCTTGGGAATACAAGAGTAATCGTTATGAGAGAAAAATAAATGAAAGTCCTCATTTGATGGAAGATGGAACAGCCATAAAAGCAGATAATGTGATAGTTATAACTGCTCGTACCAGAAATATTGTCAAGGATAATATCGTGTTATCAGATGTTGATATTGTAGGTGAAGGGGAGTCGCGTTATTTAATTGATGGAAAGATAATGAATGGATCGTGGATTAAGAAATCGGAAGCATCGAATATTGAATTTATGGATGAAACGGGTAACCCTATGAAATTTAAAACAGGGCAAACTTGGATACAGGTAATTCCCGATATTAATAGTCTCAAAATAGAATAGCTTGTAAAGGATAAAGGAGATAAAAGTAATATGCCCCAAAAAGGATTTGTAAAGATATATACTGATGGTGCTTGTAGTGGTAATCCTGGACCAGGGGGTTGGGCTGCAATACTTATGTATAATGAAAAAGAAAAGGAACTATGGGGAAGTGAATTATTCACAACGAATAATAGAATGGAGTTAACAGCTGCGCTACAAGGAATGAAAGCATTGAAATATCCTTGTACAATTAAATTATATAGTGATAGTGCGTACTTAGTTAATGCTTTCAACAATGGATGGCTGCATAAATGGCAGCTAAATGGTTGGAAGACAGCTCGTAAAGATCCGGTAGAAAATCAAGACCTTTGGCAGGAATTATTAAAACAATCCTTACTGCATGATATTGAATGGATAAAAGTAAAAGGTCATTCTGACAATGAGTACAATAACCGCTGTGATAAACTGGCGGTCGAAGCAATTAAGAAAAACGCTAAACAGTAACTTAAGCTAAAGCTACTTCGCCTGATTGAAAATCAACTTATAAAGCGGGTGTCAAACAAAGCAGATAAAAAAGCCCGCTCCTTCTTGAGGAAACGGGCTTTGACTAGGCTAATAAGCTTTCGAAATCTACAATATCATTAGATTTATCTGCTTTACATGAGGTGCAATTACAGTCGCTGCGATAAGTTTCCGGTTCTGTGTAAACGAAAATCTTACCTTCGTAATTTCTTAAAACAACCTGCTGATCGGATTGAGAAATAAGATATTGCGGTGCAATAGGAATTTTCCCGCCGCCACCAGGTGCATCGACGACAAAATGTGGTACTGCCAGGCCAGATGTATGACCACGCAGATGTTCTAAAATTTGAATACCCTTACTCACAGTGGTTCGGAAATGCCCAATTCCCTTCGAAAGATCGCATTGGTAAATATAATATGGACGAACTCTTATTCTTAATAATTTTTGCATTAACTCTTTCATAATATGGGGGCAGTCATTTATACCTTTTAAAAGTACTGTCTGGTTACCCAAAGGTACACCATGATTAGCAAGCATTTCACAGGCTTGCGTAGATTGAGGCGTTATTTCCTTAGGATGATTGAAATGAGTATTTACCCAGACGGGATGATATTTTTGGATCATTTTACAAAGATTGGAAGTTATTCGTTGCGGCATTACCACAGGGACTCTTGTACCTATACGAATTATTTCAACATGTGGTATGTTTCGTAATTCACTCAGTAGTAACTCAAGTTGGGAATCCGATAAGGTTAAAGGGTCTCCGCCGGAAATTATGACATCTCTAATTACAGGAGTTTTCTTTATGTATTCTAGAGCCTTCTTAATTTGCTGCGTAGGTAATGAGGTATCATGCTGTCCTGCCATGCGTCGACGTGTACAATGCCTACAATACATGGAGCACTGGTCACTAACGAGTAATAGTACTCGATCAGGGTAACGGTGGGTTAAACCAGGCACAGGTGAATCAGTATCTTCATTAAGGGGATCATCCATATCGCAGCTATTGGGGATCAGTTCTTGAACGGATGGTACGGCTTGTTTGCGAATAGGGCAACTGGGATCATGAGGATCCATTAGGGATGCATAATATGGAGTAATTGCCATTCGGAATTTTTGTAAGCAAGCGTTAATACTTTTAGTTTCCTCACTAGAGATACTAACATACCTTTTTAATTGCGTTAATGTTGTTATGCGGTTTTTTAGTTGCCAATGCCAATCATTCCACTCTTCAATTATTGTGTTATGGATACTTGTTTTAGTATCTAAATGCTTTGGTGCAATATATTTTTTGTTATTCATAAAATTTGCTACACGCTCCTTTCTAATAAACCGACAACTTATTATAACACAAACGAGTTGTCGAAAACAAGGGGCATTACAGAACTACCTCTCAGGTATTACTAGTTTACCTTTTGAGCATAAATATAGTATATTATACTTAATTCAGTTGTTAGTTCTTCGCTGAAAAGAGGTGAAAAGCAAATAAATGAAAGTTTTTAAATATATAATGATTGTTGTGGTGATTTTATTAGGCCTTAGTATGTCCTACGTGGCTGTGGCAATAAACTCATCTACATGGCATGATGAAATTGATATGAATACAAAGTATTCTGTAGAACACTATCTGATTATGATTAATGAGATTGTCGAGAAATTTGCGGGAGAGCCTCTTGAGGTTAACACTTTCTGTTTATCTGAAAAAGAATGCGAAGGCTTCTTAAAACAAGTGGTAATAATGAATAATGATATAGCCTCAGTGGTACATGGTTTGGATCTGACGATACAACAAAAATCTATAGTTATTAAAACAAACCTTCAGATCGCTTCACTGAAAAAAGGTTTAGAAATTACAATAATACCTTATGCAGAAGAAAAAGAAAGAGAATTGAGACTTAAAGTAGAAAAGATAAAATTAGGCGAATATCCGATACCGGTGTCACCTATATTATATATATTAGAAAAGACAATACCAGAAGAGGTTCCAATCAAAATTGAAAATGGACGTGTAAGGTTAAATATTAATAATATGCCAGTTGCTTTAAAATATCTAAGGATAGAAGGACAGCAGCTTGTAGCGGGACTCTCGGTGGCAACAGTAGAATTGACCAAAATGTCTACAAAAGACAAGGAATTAATTCAAGAAGTATTTGCAAAAGCTAAAGTACTACAATCTGGGCTTAATTCAACACAGCTCCAGGACTTTTTAACAGAAATGCAACACAAAGACGAAGTATTACTAGCGGATATTGATAAAGCGAAGGCAATATATAATAGCCTGTCTTCTGAGGACAAGGAAGTCTTGAACAGCAATTTAAACGAGTTTTTGCGAGACCCGGCTGTGAATGAAACTTTGAAGAGATTTAAACTAAAGTAATGAGTAAAAATTATAATTAACCAGATGCTTTGATAAACGCAAGTAATAGAGGGGATGTGTCTCGATTATGAGACATGATCCTCTATTTTTGTTAATTTCTATTTGCTTATGAGGGACAGCATTGACATACAAGGCATATACTAAAGTACTATAAGCAAAGGAGGTAATAATTTTGAATAACTTTACTTTTAAGGTATTTCCTGCCCCGCTCGGGCAGCGTAATAGAAGAGGAATACAACCAGCACGCCCTATTGAGTCAAAAAAGACATCGTCATCTGGAACAGTGCAAACTAATGCGGCAATGAGGCAAAATGAAGAGAAATTGATAGTTCCCCAAGAACCCTGTCCTGTTCCCGAAAAACCACCCGTATTGCCACCGTGTCCGCCGTCATCACCCATGCCTCACCATCCACCCATGGCACCACCCATGCCCCACCATCCACCAATGGCACCTATTGTTCCCGGAGTACCACCCATGACACCATACCCTTATTCACCAGGATGTCCTCAGTTTCCTCAAACTCCACCACAATATCCGGTACAGCCGGGTTATCCATGTGGTCAAGTGCGCCTCGCACATGCGTGTGTTCCTTGGCAGTTTTATAATGTAGTTTACTCTCCAACCGAGGCCCTTGACAAGGGAACAATGTTCCCAGAATTATTTCAGCCTCAAGGAGTTTATGGGCCCTGTGAAGGACCGCAACCTTGTCATACTTATTTTCCAGGGGGAGGTGTTCCCTATGGCAGCTGCTAATGAAAGAATGTTATGTTTAAGGAAGATACAAGAGTTGGAGTTTACTGCCTTAGAGTTAAATCTATATTTGGATACTCATCCAGAAGACGGTAAGGCTATAGAGCATTTTAACAGGGTATCGGATGAACTTATGAATAAGAAGCACCAGTATGAACAGTATTATGGGCCATTGCTTAACTTCGGTTTTGGCAGAAACAATGGTAATACCTGGCGATGGGTAGAGTGCCCCTGGCCTTGGGAAATGTAGAAAGGGGGAAAAAAAATGTGGATTTATGAAAAAAAACTACAATATCCAGTTAATGTATCCGGGAAAAACGTCCAGTTGGCAAAATGGGTTATTACACAGTACGGCGGGCCGGACTTCAGGTTTTACTACCGATACAAAACGGCAGATTTGCGATGATATATTCGGTATGCTATAATCTTCCTATTGTAAAATCATAATATCTGAAACGGGGAGTATGTTTATGAATAAGCGAGAACAGCAGAAAGAGCATACAAGACGAAAAATATTTAATTGTGCGATACGTTTATTTATGGAACATTCTTATGATACGGTCAAAATTAAAGATATTACAAAAGCAGCGCAAGTATCAGTAGGAGCATTTTATTATCATTTTCCTTCGAAAGAGAATTTGATAGATGAGGGATATCGTCTTTTTGATGAAGAATTAATACTGGCTTTTGAAAGAGATAGGCCAGCGAGTGGTATTGATACGATTGAATATATAATTTATTCACAACTACAGGATGTAAAGCATAAAGGGGTAGAGATTACTGCTGTTTTCTTTAAAAATCAGCTAGGTATTATTAAACCATATTTATTTGATAGAGAACGATTTTTCTATACAAAGTTATGCGAAAATGTTGACCTTGTAAACCAGTCCGAATATCCCACTGATGTGATTGTTGATAGTTTCTTAAGAGCTACCCGGGGCACGATTTATGATTGGTGTCTACATAATAATAGCTATGATGTAGTTGCTATGGGCATGAGTGAATTAAGAATACTGATTGACCATTATCGTTTAATATAAATAGAATATTATGGAAGGTGTTGACATATGAATCTGTGATTAATATAATTTAACTATAGTTGGTTCGGTGAACTGACTAAAGTTAAATAAAAGGAGTGTTCATATGTCTAAAAAGTATTCACACTTATTTTCTCCTATAAGGATAGGCACATGTGAGGTGAAAAACAGAATCGCTATGATGCCAATGGGTGTATTCTCCCAAGGATTGATGAACCATTCAGACGGGAGTTATACAAAACGAGGTGCTGATTATTACATTGAGCGCGCCAAAGGTGGAACCGGCTTGATTATAACTGGCCTAGTTCCAATGATTAGTTGGTTAGGGCTTCCCTATCTGGGTATAAACCGTGAGACTTACATTAAGAATCAGAGATATTTGGTTGACGGTGTACATAAATATGGCGCAAAAGTATTTATTCAGATTACGGCGATTTCTGGAAGATCCAGTGTCCATCCGGGCGATCCAGCACCAAGCGTAATGCCAATGGTATGGGATCCTACGAAGAAAAGTAGCGAGATGACAGTGGAGGAAATTCACCAGTATGTTAATAATTTTGCAGAAGCAGCTTCCATTGCCCAAGCGGCAGGAATAGACGGGGTGGAAATCCATGCTGTTCATGAAGGATATTTGTTGGATCAGTTTACAATTGCTGGATTTAACCATCGTACTGATGAATACGGCGGAAGTCTAGAAAACCGCTTACGCTTTCCTATCGAAATCGTTAAAGCTATTAAGGAAAAATGTGGTAATGACTATCCTGTTTCAGTGCGATACAGCGTGCGCAGTTATGTAAAAGACCTAAATAGAGGGGCTTTGCCCGGAGAAGAATTTAAAGAATTTGGACGCGACCTTGACGAAAGTAGACAAGTAGCTAAAATGCTAGTGGATGCTGGCTATGATATGCTGAATTGCGATAATGGTACCTATGATTCCTGGTATTGGTCTCATCCGCCGGTATACATGCCTAAGGCTTGTAATTTAGCGGACGTAGCGGAAATAAAGAAAGTCGTGGAAGTTCCGGTTATTTGCGCCGGAAAATTCGATGATCCGAATCTTGCAGAAAAAGCTATTGCTAACGGAGAGATAGATATGATGGGTATGGGTCGCCCGTTACTAGCAGATCCGGAACTACCAAATAAATTTATGAATGGAAAGGAAGACGATATCCGTCCGTGTATCGGCTGTCACTTAGGTTGCCTTAGCCGTATTTTCCAAGCTCCTTTCAAAGACATCAGTTGTGCCATAAATCCTTCTACTGGACGAGAAGAAACATATGCACTGAGCACGGCGGATACGAGGAAGAAAATTGCGGTAGTAGGCGGAGGAATCGGAGGAATGGAGGCAGCACGCGTTTGTGCTATTCGCGGCCATGAGGTGCACTTGTATGAAAAGACAGACCAACTAGGTGGGGTCTTCATCGCTGCGTCTTCCTTTGACTTTAAAGATGATGATAAGAGGCTGTTAAATTGGTATCGCAAACAGATTAGTGACCTAGATATTACACTAAATCTTAATACGGAATTCAAGGAAGCAGATGTAAATAGCTATGATGAGATCTTTGTAGCCACAGGGGCAAGCGAAAAGAAACTTGACATCCCTGGGTTTGACAGCCCCAATGTAACATATGCTATCGATACGTTGCTAAATAAAGAAATCAAAAACAAAAACGTCGTTATTGTTGGTGGAGGGCTTACCGGCTGTGAAATTGCTTATGCTCTATCATTGAATGGATGTAGCGTTAGTATTGTTGAGATGGCCCCAACGATTCTGAATGTAGAAGGGTTGAATGCCGCTAACTACAATATGCTTGTTGAAGAAATGGAATACCACAAAGTTCAGATTTATAAGAACGCTTGTGTAACAGGATACGAGAAAGGTCTTGTCACCGTGGAAAGCAAAACCATGAATATACCTAACGCTATGGGAAGAGCTGCTAGTATCTCTTTACCGGGCTTTGGCAAACAGGTTAAAGAAATTCCGGCGGATCATGTCATAGTTTCTGTTGGTTATGAAAGCAATAACACACTGTACGAGAAGATCAAAGGCGACCATGTTTATCTTATAGGAGATGCGGAGATGCCAGCAAACTTGATGGCTGCAATTTGGAAAGCATATGAAATAGGGATGAACATCTAAATTAATATCATTAGCTCGTCTTAACAACAACAACCCTGTCTCATTATGAGGCAGGGTTGTTGTTGTTAAGATTGAAATTAATTCCGGATGAGAATGGCTCGAGCATTTAAACGGGAATTTAGTGGAGATGTGCAGGATTTTTGAAGGTTTGAGAGAAGATAAGATGATTATATGGAAAATATATTGAAAAGTTTGAAATAAGTTCTTAATTAAGAAAGAAGAGAATCATATGATGAGAGTGGTAGTTAACCTATACCTTTTCCTAGCAGTACTTATGACATTATTCTTTACAACTTACATGCTTTCCAAGGGCAAAACTAGCTATATAAAGGTTTTTGCTGCATTAAGTCTTTGCGTAAGCATTTATTTATTTGGTTATTTACTAGAAATAAACAGTTTCGAATTGCAAGAAATGATCTTTTGGAATCAAGTTCAATACATAGGGCTTCCGTTTTTCCCGGTTTTATGGTTGTTAATGGCCCTGTTGTATACGAAGGGAAAATATATTATTAGCAGATGGAAACTGGTGTTCTTGTTTATTATTCCAGTTCTGACCTTTTTTTTCAGGATGACAAACTCATTTCATCAGCTTTATTATCATTCATTTCAATTGCAGCACACCGCGGAATTTTCGCTACTTCATTTGGTAAAAGGTCCCTGGTATTATGTACATAGCACTTATTTGCTATTTTGTCTTTTACTAACCACAATATTATTTTATGGAGAATATAAGAAGAGCATCAGTTTAAATCATTCTCGGTTTCGAATTTTGCTTGTAGCATCTGTTATACCACATATTGGTTTAGCTTTGATTCTGCTTGATTTTCTAGAATTGGGCCTAGACTATACCGCCTTTTTTATGCCTATTTCTTTGTTGTTAATCATGTTATCGATTCTGAAATATGATTTTTTGGAAGTAAAAACGTTGGCTCGTGAAACCATCTTTGAAAACTGCTCTGATGGGATGGTTTTGCTGGATATGGAGCATAGAATTTTAGATTACAATAAGGAAGCACAATGTTTCTTTTCTTCATTTAAAGTTGTGCTGCAAAATCGGTATATTGATGATATTATGACTGGTCAGAAGGAAGTGGCTGAAGTATTTAAGGGTGAAGCTTCTCAGGAGTTTAGACTTGCTAGGGATGGAAGGGAAAGTTGTTTCGAAATAACATCTACTGTTATGGAGAACGGTTATGGAAGTAAGATCGGTATTTTAAAGTCTATCCGCGATGTTACGGAAAAGAAAATGATTCAGGAGAGATTAAAACTATTAGCGTCCATTGATGAATTATGTGGGCTTAACAATCGGAGATACTTTATGGAACTGCTCCAAAAAGAGTACGAACTAGCTAGGGTATATGACCAGTATTTTTCTATTTTATTGATAGATATTGATCATTTTAAAGCTATTAATGACACGAAGGGACATGCTGCCGGAGATTTTGTTATTCGGGAATTTGGAAAACTTATTAAAGAAAATTTCAGAAAAACGGATTTTAGTGGGCGTCTTGGGGGAGAGGAATTTGCCATAGTATTAACAAACACATCCTTCGACGCAGCTCTTCAGGTGGCAGAGGAATTCCGGGAGAAGGTGGCAAAAACAGAAATGCTTTATGAAAATCACAGCATTAGTATGACTATTAGTATTGGAGTCACATCTTTTTTCAATGAGGCTAAGAGCTTTGAAGAAATATTAAATTATGCTGATGAAGCTATGTATGAATCTAAAGCTAGGGGTAGGAACTGTACTACTGTGAAGTTTTATTCATAAGAAGCAAAACCACCAATTACTAGAGGGCAAGTGATTCAATTAAGCTTATTAATAACACTTTTGAGAAGGTTTATATACAATCAGATACAGTATAGCTCACGCAAAGAGTTCGCGACGTCGCCTATTAGCAGGTTGCAAGCACTAGGGCTCAAAGGCATCGCAAACCCGCGCCACGTTATCTGCAATACCCATGCCGGAGATGTGATTTGTGGAGGTATAAATACACAAATTAACAATTTGAGTGGTACAATCAAAGAAAGAGGGAAGTATCGGGGGGTTAGGCTATGAAAGAAGTTATTGATAAAATTTCTAAAAGATATCAAGAAGACATAATTAAAGGGGTAAAAATTCTCAAGGAAGCTGGATGTAAGGAAGTGTTTCTTTTTGGCTCCTTATCTAAAGGAGAAGAAAGAGCAGGTTCTGATATTGATCTAGCTATCCGTGGTTGTCCTACTGGAATGTATTTTCACATCCTTGGGAAACTAATGTTTGAGCTTGAACACCCAGTAGACTTGATTAATCTCGATGGACAGGATGATTTTGCAAAGAGAATTGAGAAGAGAGGCGAGCTAATCTATGTCTCATGAACGATTAATTGAAGAGATTGAGTTTGAGATTACTCTGATTAACACACATCTAACAAAATATCGTGACTTAATTGAAGAATCAAGAGAACGCGAACCAGACTTAATACAATTAACTGCGCTCGCTTCTGTGGTGCATTCGTTTTATAACGGTATAGAAAGAATTTTTATCATAGTTTCTAAAAGACTAGATAATGAAATCCCGGATGGTAAGCAATGGCACCGAGAATTAGTTCAACAGATTACTTCTGGAACATCAAAAAGGAATGCCGTAATATCAGAAAGTACCAAGGAAAAAATTTTACCCTATTTAGCATTTAGACATTTTTATCGTCATTCTTATTCTTACGTATTGAGTTGGTCCGAATTAAGAAGCTTAATTAACCCTCTTGAAGATATTTGGGAGGAAGTTAAGTCTGAATTAAGAGAATTTCTTGATGAACATAGAGAGTAAAACTGGGTACTGCAGATAACCCTGCATTGTGACACAAGGGGGCGATAAGAATTAAGCCAGCCTTGGAGGACTTAGGAAAACAATGAAAACGGTTACCTTGAATGATATCCTGTTGTTTCATAAAAAAATTACAAAGAATGAATATAACAAGCATACGAATGATGTGGGCGTTGTAGCAATAACTTCGAACCTCGAGGATAAGGAATTCGGGGTTTTGATAAAAAAAGAAGACTTAACGGAAGGCGAGTTGAAAGTAGATTCACAAGATATAATTATCAAAAGGTTTGGAAAGGGTAAATGATAATACAATAGAAAAGGTGAAACATCGCATAGGCAAGTTGATTGACTAAAAATAACTCACAGAATAAATGTGGGTTTATTTTTAAATTATTATATTGAAGATTTGCGCAATCAGCGTCTAAACTAGCTAAACTCGGTCAAGAGGTTACTGAAAAAAATTCTTTAAAGTAAAATAGGTAAAGCAAAGCTAGCCTACCGTAAGATAAGCTTTTAAAGCAATATAGAGCTATAGACTAGTTAATTTATAAAACTATGAGCAAAATGTCTTGCTTAAGAGAAATCAAAGAAAACATTCATTTGATGAAAGGTGAAAGATATGACTGGCATAGAAGAAGAGATCCAGTGCCGGCTATTTGAGTTACGGGATCTAACATACAAAGAGTTTTCGTGCAAACTCATGCCGACGGTGAACCCGGAAACCGTGATTGGCGTCCGCACGCCGGATTTGCGTAAGCTCGCCCAGGAGTTTTCCAAAATGCCGGAGGCTTCAGAGTTTCTCAAAATCCTACCGCATGCGTATTTCGAAGAATATAACCTGCACGGCTTTATGATTGAAACGATAACCGATTATGATACCGTCGTTACTGCTCTTGACAAGTTTCTACCGTACATAGACAACTGGGCAACCTGTGACCTGATTTCACCTAAGGTATTTAAAAAGCATTTGCCCAAGTTATACGAAAAAATCAAAGTCTGGCTGAAGTCAGATCGGACTTATACGGTGCGCTTTGGAATTGGAATGCTAATGAGTTTTTATCTCAATGACGATTTCCGGCCGGAGATGCTTGAGCTTGTGGCGTGTATCCGTTCGAAAGAATACTATGTAAACATGATGATCGCCTGGTATTTCGCAACGGCATTGGCCAAGCAGTACGAAGCGGCTTTGC
>PHAD01000048.1 GCA_002841595.1 Firmicutes bacterium HGW-Firmicutes-12 | reverse complement strand
TACTTATGATAGCTTCATACAGAGCTTCTTCATCAATAATTCCACCTCTTGCTACATTCAGTATGCGTACTCCGTCTTTCATCTTAGCAAATTGGTCATTGCAAATCATATGCTTAGTTTCAGTTGTTAACGGCATATGTATCGTTATAATATCACTTTCTGATAATAATTTTTCCATGCTAACTATTTCTACACCTGCACGTTTAGCGGTCTCCGTATTAATATATGGGTCATAGACCATTACATTCATACCAAAAGCTTTGCTTCTACGACCAACTTCAGAGCCAATTTTTCCAAAACCTATTATACCCAATTTCTTATTCCTAAGCTCAACACCGACATATTTTGAACGATTCCATTGCCCTTGCCTCAAGGATTGATCAGCTTGTGGAATATGTCTCGCCATTGCTAACATCATACCTAGTGTTAGCTCAGCAGCAGAAATTGTATTTCCGTCAGGCGTATTTACCACTACAACTCCTTTAAGAGTTGCGGCTTCAACATCTATATTATCGATGCCAACACCCGCACGGCCAACTACCTTTAATTGCTTTGCTTGCTCTAATATTTTTTTGGTAATTTTCGTTTCGCTACGTACAACAATCGCTTGATATTCTGACACTATTTCGCACAATTCATCTTCTGTTTTCTTAAGCTGAACATCCACGGTAACATTCGGTTCGTTTTTTAAAATTTCTATTCCTTTATCAGAAATAGGATCACATACTAATACTTTCATCATTTTTCCCCCTTAAAATAATTGTTAATGTATTGTTTTAGTTTAAACAAATTCGTGTAAAAGGCTGTTACAAAAAGCAAATATAAAAAGCTCCCGTACCTAACCTATTATCACAGTTAGGGACGGGAGCTATATCCCGCGGTGCCACCCACATTGGCTATATTATTTAAAAACTATAGCCCTCTTTAGTTTCATGTATAACGGACATGTATGCCGCTAGGTTTTTCCTAGATACTCCAGGGTGGAATTCTACAGTGAGCCTGTTGGTTTTCACCAAACCACCAACTCTCTTAAAAAGCTCCGCTGTTTACTTTACCCTCTCAACGCTATTCATTATTCAATTTATGGAGTCATTTTACATCAAATGTTTATATTATGCAAGCATCAATATTCCCTATTATATTTACAGTAGTCCCTTACCATACTGAAAAAGTAATTTAGAATATTATTATTATTGTCATCCATTATATCAAAATAGAATGATGATCCAAGATAGTTGCCTTGTCTTACCATAACTATTTCATCCCCCTGTGTAGCAAGTATACCAACGTTAGGACCAACGTCAATAATACTAATAGTATTTAAAGGATAAATAGATATTTTATCTTTACCGAGTGCAGGTATTATTATACTTTCCTTAACAAGCTTATCAGTTCTGCTTGTACTACTATAATTAACGGTAATATTTAACAATTGGGGCATATTGTACATCCCTATCTGTTTATTTTTAGATATAGTAAGCAGCCCTGTTCCAATCCCAAATATTGGTATGCCTTTTTTGAATATTTCTCTTGCTCGTTCTATTATTTTACTATTTATTAGCAGGTTCTTTAAACCTTTTTCCGAATGACCATATATTATGAGTCCTCGTACTTCATCTAGCTGTTTAGCATCTTCAATGCTTAATAGTTTCACCCCTTGTTGATTTTTATAATTCCTTGATAGCATCTTATTATCTTCAAAATTCAAAACTCCTATTGAGAACATAGCTGCACCTCCTATCTACTTTTCAATCTTTTAGTTTTTTATGTCTGCTCATATTATATTAAGTTAAGTACAAATATGTGTCCTACAAAAAAGACATAACCAATTGTTTTTTCTTTCAAGCGCATTCTCATAACTATGGGTAGGCAGTACAAAAAAACAGCTAACGTTTTTAGAATATAACGCCGTTAGCTGTTTTTCACTTCATTCTTATGCTATTTAATTGCTGAAGACATACTGAATATTACAGGCTTTGCTTGCCTGTTTTCATTAATTTGTTGGTATCTCGTGCAATCATCAGCTCTTCATTAGTTGGAATTACCAGAACTCTTGTTTTCGAATCGTTTGTAGATACATCAACTTCTACACCACGGGTAAAGTTCTTATCTTTATCAATATTAATACCAAAGAATTCCATGTCCTCGCAAATTTTAGCACGCATTGAAGACGAATTCTCTCCCAAGCCAGCTGTAAATACAACAGCATCTGCTCCATTCAATACCGCCATATAGGAGCCAATGTATTTTTTGACTACATAAGCAAAGCGGTCTAACGCCAGTTGGGCTCTAACGTTACTATCTTCTATTGCTGCATTTTCAATATCTCTGAAATCACTGCTTACTCCAGAAACACCCAAAACACCAGACTGCTTGTTTAGGAAATTGTCGACTTGCTCTATGTTCCAATTCTCTTTCTTCATTAACATACACACAACTGCTGGATCCAAGTCACCGGAACGAGTCCCCATCATTACTCCTTCTAAAGGAGTATAACCCATGCTAGTATCAATACTCTTTCCGTACTTAATTGCTGCTAGGCTTGCGCCGTTACCCAAATGGCAAGTAATAACTTTGATTTGATCAATTGGTTTACCTAACATAGCTGCAGCACGTTCGGCTACATACTGATGTGAGGTTCCGTGGAAGCCATACTTACGCATTTTATATTTTTTATAGTACTCATAAGGAATGCCATAATGATAGGCATGAGGAGGCATAGTTTGATGAAAAGCTGTATCAAAAACCCCTACCTGAAGAACGTTTGGCATAATTTTCTGGCAAGCCTGAATCCCCATAATATTCGGGGGATTATGTAGAGGTGCAAGTTCAATATTTTCATTTAAGGATTTCATTACTTCTGGATTAATAACTACTGAACCTGAGAAATCTTCTGCCCCATGAACAACCCTATGCCCAATTGCAGAAATCTCATCCATGGATTTAATAACACCATGCTGAGGATCAACAAGTGCAGCAGTTACAAGCGATATTGCCTTCGTATGATCGGGGATATCTACTTTTATCTCGTACTTATCTTCCCCGTTTTTCTGACTCAGAATAGAACCTTCTAGACCAATTCTTTCAACCAATCCTTTAACCAAAACATGTTCGTTTGTCATGTCAAATAATTGGTATTTTAGTGATGAACTCCCACAGTTAATGACTAATACTTTCAATTTTATTATCCTCCTATCGAACTTTTTATGTGAAATTTTTTACTTGTTCATATGTATCTTACAACAAGTAATGGTAGTTTGACAATATAGCTATAAGTAAAATTCAATTGTTAAACTATAACAAGTTTTCATCTTCATCTCTATGAGCAACCCTGGCTAATGCTACAACTTGATCATTTTCCGACATCTTCATTGTTTTTACACCCTGAGTGGATCTGCCCATAACAGATATATCATCAGCTAAAACTCTTATCATAATACCCTCTTGCGTAATAATCATGATTTCATCACCCTCTGAGACAACTAGCAGCCCAACTATTAATCCATTTCGTGGAGAAATCTTCATCCCAATTACGCCTTTACCACCACGAGTTTGTTGCCGGAAATCTTTAAGAGGTGTTCGTTTACTAAAGCCACTTTGAGTAACTATCAATAGCCTTGCATCTGATTTTGCAATATCCATACCCACAACTTTATCATTTTGTGCAAGCCTAATACCTCTTACCCCACGAGCTGTTCTTCCCATGTATCTGACATCTGTTTCAGAAAATCTAATAGACATTCCTTTTTGGGTTAATATTAATATATCATCATCACCTTGTGTCAGTTTCACTCCCACAAGCTCATCACCATCATCAAGCGTTAATGCAATAAGCCCATCCTTTCTTGCCGAATCATACTCTTGCAGGCTCGTTTTCTTAACTATTCCCTTTTGAGTTGCTGTTAACAAATATTGACCTTCTACATATTCCCTTACAGGAATAACTGCCGTAATATTATCTTCACCACTCAGATTAAGTAGATTAACTATCGCCGTTCCTTTTGCATGCCTACTGGCTTCGGGGATCTCATATACTTTTAAACGATATACCTTACCCCTATTTGTGAAGAATAGCAGATAATTGTGAGTTGTAGTTATAAATAGCAGCTCAACAAAATCCTCTTCTTTTGTTGTAATCGCGGAGATCCCTCTCCCTCCGCGTTTCTGACTGCGATATGTTGTTATAGGCTGCCTTTTTATATAACCGTTATGCGTTATAGCTATTACAACATCTTCCTCTGCGATTAAATCTTCTCTGTCTAATATCTCAAACTCAAGAGAAACTTGTGAGCGTCGCTTATCCCCATACTTATCACGTACTGTTGTGAGTTCCTCTTTTATAATTTTTAGAACCATTTTCTCGTCCTCTAGGATACTTCTATGATAAGCAATCCTTGAAATTAGGTCTTTATATTCATCTTCTAATTTCTCCCGCTCAAGTCCTGACAACCTACCTAAACGCATATCTATAATAGCCTGAGCCTGCTTATCTGAGAACCCAAAACGTTCAATCAAATTACTTTTTGATTTTTCTACATCGCGAGACTGTCGGATTATTTTTACTACCTCATCTATATGATCAATTGCAATTTTTAAACCATCTACAATATGTAATCTTTCTTCAGCTTTCCGGAGATCAAATCTAGTTCGCCTTACTATAACATCTTTCTGATGCTCCAAATAATGAAATAAGACTTCTTTAAGATTTAGTACTTTTGGTTGTCCGCCAACAAGTGCAAGCATAATCACACCAAAGCTCTCCTGCAATTGTGTTTGTTTATACAGTTGATTAAGGATAATTTGTGGATTGGCATCCCGTCTCAATTCAATTAAGATACGCATACCTGTGCGGTCCGACTCGTCACGTAAATCTGTTATTCCATCTATTTTTTTATCTCTTACCAGATCCGCAATTTTTTCGATTAGTTTTGCTTTATTAACTGTATAGGGAAGTTCTGTTATTAAAATACGTACTTTACCATTATTCAATTTTTCTACTCTAGTTACTCCCCTAGTTACAATAGAACCACGTCCAGTTCTATAAGCCTGCCTAATTCCTTCAAGTCCCATAATTATCCCACCTGTTGGATAGTCAGGGCCCTTAATATATTCCATTAAATCGTCCACAGACGCTTCCGGATTATCAATAAGAGTAATTACACCATCGACAACTTCCTGAAGATTATGTGGTGGTATATTAGTAGCCATTCCTACAGCAATACCTGATGAACCATTTATTAAAAGGTTTGGTATCCGTGCCGGCAGTACCTGAGGTTCTTCCATAGAATCATCATAGTTCGGTATGAAATCAACAGTTTCTTTTTCAATATTCCTCAACATTTCTAAAGCAATTTTTGACATTCGCACTTCAGTATAGCGCATTGCCGCTGCGGAATCCCCATCTACAGAACCAAAGTTTCCATGTCCATCAATCATTGGATAGCGACTGGAAAAACTCTGGGCTAACCGTACCATCGCATCATATACTGCTGTATCTCCATGGGGATGATAACGCCCAAGAACATCCCCAACAACCCTGGCCGATTTTTTATGAGGCTTATCTGGCCCCATCCCCGACTCATGCATTGAATATAAAATACGCCGGTGAACTGGCTTCAATCCATCCCTTACATCAGGAAGAGCTCTACCAACAATGACGCTCATAGCATAGTCTATATAGGATTTCTTCATTTCCTCTTCTATTCGAATAGGAATTATTTTTCCATCTGTATAGGTCTCCAATTGGTTCACCTCTTAATTACAAGTTTTTGACTTCTTACGTGTCCGTTTTTCCAATTAGTAGTATAGCCTTTTTGTTAACTCAAAGCAATCAAAACAACTAAATCCCGATTAATTAATATAGTCCGGTTAATCCGGACCATATATGCTATTTTAAATTTATTATAATTTCTTTTATCATTTTGTTCAATTCTTCAAATTGAAATGGTTTTTCTAATATTCCATAAGCACCAACTCTAATTGCCACTTCTGATACAGTTTCATGTGCAGAAAATAGAATAATTGGAATATCCTTAGTTTCTTGGTTCCTTTTAAATATTTTTGCAAGTTCTTCTCCATCCATTTCAGGCATTTTCATATCTAATATTATAATATCTACATTCTCACTGTTAATAACTTTCAAGGCCTCAATTGGAGAAGAAAATACAAGAGCTATAAACCCTTCCATCTCTAAATATAACTGTAAGGTTAATAATATTCCTTGTTCATCATCAATAACAGCAATTTTTATATTCTGCACACAAATCTCTCCTGTTAGTCTTTCTAAGTTATACATAGGCTAATTATATTCTAATATTCAATAATACCATTTTTTTTAAAATTATGTACTATCTAGAAAATATGTTTAATATAGCATATTATATCGATTTAAGTAATATAATACAATAAAAAAACTAATAGGATAATCTAAATTCTAGCTCCTCCTATTAGTTAATGTAAAATTTACTCATCATTTATTCTGCTATTTTAAATATCGAGATTTCTTACTTCTTTTGCATGAGCAGTAATAAATTCCCTGCGTGGCTCTACCTTATCACCCATTAATATTGTAAATATTTCATCAGCAATTATTGCGTCTTCTAGGCTTACTTGTAAAATTGTTCTTTTTTCTGGATTCATTGTTGTTTCCCAAAGCTGCTCAGGATTCATTTCGCCTAAACCTTTATATCTTTGGAGACTATAATTGCCTCTCTCCATAGTATTAGTTGTTCTTTCTAGTTCCTTTTCTGAATATACATAAGTTTCCTCTCGACCTTTCTTAATTTTAAATAGAGGTGGCTGAGCGATATAAATATATCTTTTTTCTAACATCGGCTTCATATAACGATAAAAAAAGGTTAAAAGAAGTGTGCGTATATGTGATCCGTCCACATCAGCATCTGTCATTATAATAATTTTGTGGTACCGAGCCTTCTCAATATTATAATCTTCTCCAACACCTGTTCCTATGGCAGTTATCAAGGATCGAATTTCTTCATTTGCTAGAATTCGATCAAGTCGGGCTTTTTCTACATTAAGTATCTTCCCCCTTAAGGGTAAAATAGCTTGAAATCTTCTATCTCTACCTTGTTTTGCAGATCCACCTGCGGAGTCACCTTCGACTAAATATAATTCAGACATGGCAGGATCCTTAACAGAGCAGTCAGCTAATTTTCCTGGCAAAGTAGTACTTTCAAGAGCACTTTTTCTTCTTGTTAATTCCCTTGCCTTTTTTGCTGCTTCCCGTGCTCTAGAGGCATTGATGGCTTTGTCGACTATTTTTCTAGCAATTGATGGATTTTCTTCTAAAAATGTTGATAAACCCTCATTAACAATACCTTCCGTTATTCCGCGTATTTCACTATTACCAAGTTTAGTTTTTGTTTGTCCTTCAAACTGAGGATCTCTCATTTTAACTGAAATAATTGCGGTTAAGCCTTCTCTTATATCTTCACCCAATAGATTACTGTTATTTTCCTTAATAATATTATGTTTACGTGCATAATCATTAATAATTCGTGTCAAGGAAGCTTTCAGTCCTGCTTCATGCGAACCACCTTCTGTAGTATTTATGTTATTTGCATAGGAATGAATATTCTCTGCAAAACCATCATTATATTGCATTGCCAATTCAATATGCGTTCCATCTTTTTCGTTAGCTATATATATTGGATTGGGATATAGTGCATCTCTATTCTTATTCATATATTTTACAAAATCAATAATACCACCACTATGAATAAAGGTCATTTCCTCGTTATTTCTTTCATCCTTTATATTTATACGTAGTCCTTTATTCAGAAATGATAATTCTCTTAAACGATGAGTTAGAATATCTAATTCAAATTCAATTTCTTCAAAAATTAATAAATCTGGTTTAAAGCTAATAGTTGTACCATTACTAGTTGATTTTCCAGTAACTTTTAATTCTGTAATGGCCTTTCCTCTCTCATACCTTTGCTGATAGATTTTACTATCACGAAATATTTTTACCTCAAGCCATTCCGAAAGTGCATTAACAACAGAGGCTCCAACTCCATGTAGTCCACCTGAAACCTTATATCCTTCACCACCGAATTTACCTCCAGCATGAAGCATAGTTAAAACAACCTCAACTGCCGGGATATTATATTGAGGATGTTTTTCTACAGGTATTCCTCTACCATTATCAACAACTGTAATGCTATTATCACTATGAATAAATACTTCTATATTATCACAAAAACCCATTAATGCTTCATCAATACTATTATCAACAATTTCATACACAAGATGATGAAGACCTCTCGGGCCTGTACTTCCTATATACATACCAGGTCTTTTTCTAACAGCTTCTAAACCTTCTAATACTTGTATTTGACTTGCATTATAATCATTACTCAACCTTTTCACCTCTTTGGTCACTTTAATATATTTACTATATCATTATTATTGTCTGCCCTTTTTTGTAAGGTAGTTGAAGAAATTGGAGATAAATAGATTTTATTGGCCAATAAAATTATACTTTTACTTTTTTCTTGATTTGTTATCTCACTAATTATTCTTTCACTTTTTGCTATTTCTAAAAACTCAGCCGTAATTCCACTACTAGATGAATTAATATCAAAAATGGCAACAATATCTTTTTTAAATACTGATATGTCCCCACCTATATGTAATAACACCCTACCTCCTCCTCACATCTCAATCAGTTTACCTTGGTTTATATTAAATCTCTTCGCAGAGGAATTATCTAATTCAACTGTTAAATTCTCAGTAGTTGTAATAAAACATTGAATTTCTTTATTCTTTATTGTTTGAATTAAATGTTCTCTTCTATTTTTATCTAACTCTGACAAAACATCATCTAATAAGAGTACTGGATATTCTCCTGTTTCAGCCTTAAAAAATTCTAATTCTGCCAATTTTATTGCTAATACAGCTGTTCTATGTTGTCCTTGTGAGCCAAAACTTTTTAAATTCATACCATTCAAAAGTATGGAATAATCATCACGATGTGGTCCAAACAAGGTTATACCCCTTATTATCTCTTCTTTTCTCAAATTCTCATATTCAGCATTTAATAACTCATCAATATCATTATTACTTTTTATTTCTTCTTTTTTACTAAATAGATACTTAATTTCTAGGTTTTCTTCGCCATTAGTTAGTTTTCTTTGCATTAATCTGGTTAATGGAACGAGTTTTTCCAGAACTTTTAATCTTCTTTGTATTATATCCTTACTTAGCTCAATAAATTGCTGATTCCAAATTTCTAATTCATCAATTGATCCTCTATTTTTACATATTTTTCTCAATAATGAATTTCGTTGATTTAAAATCCTATTATATTTTTGCATCTTTATAAAATATACGGGACTTACCTGTGCAATATCATTATCTAAAAGTCTCCTTCTATCTGCTGGTGAACCTTTTATTATATATAAATCTTCAGGTGCAAATAATACTGATGTAAAATTTCCTAGTAACTCAGATATCTTATTTTTTTTAATACCATTAATTCTAACTTCTTTGTTTACTATATCTGTATTTTTATAAATAATCTCTAATTGTATTTTCCCTATGCAATTGCAAAAAATACCATTAATATTAAAAAAATTACTATTCCACTTTATCAAATCATTATCTCGTACAGGACGATATGATTTACCCGTAGATAAATAATATATTGCTTCTAATAAATTTGTTTTTCCTTGTGCATTTAGTCCAATTAAAATATTAAAGTTTTTAGAAAAATTTTCATCAATATAATCATAGTTTCGATATTTTATTAGCTTAAAATTTTCTATGTACAAGGCATTGTTATCCTCCTAATTAAGTTCTTACTGGTAATAATAAACAAATAAAGTTTTCACTTTCTGCTGGTCGTATTATACAAGGACTTAATGGCCCTGTAAATTCAATTGAAATAATATCTGCATCTATAACCTTAAAAGCATCTAATAAATATCTTGCATTAAACGCTATATTAACTGGTTCGCCAACTGCATCAATACTTAGTTGTTCATATCCTTGTCCTAATTCTGATTGTGATGATATAACTAGCATATTTTCATTTATTTGTATTTGCAATGTGTTACTATTGTCATTTAAAGCCGTAAATAGAGATATTCGTTCCACTGATTCTTGGAATTTTTTACTTCTTGTTTTTATTTTAAGATTATATTTATTAGGTATTACTTGGCGATAGTTAGGAAACTGTCCTTCTAATAATCGAGATATGATTAAAATATTTGCAATCTTAAATGATATAAGGTTTTTTGTGATATTAATTAAACAAATATCATCATCATCGTGCATTAACCTAGCTAATTCATTTAGTATTTTCGCGGGTATTATACACGACCCTGTTTCTGTTATGTTATTTTCTACTGTTCCCTGGCGTAAAGCCAATCTATGTGTATCCGTAGCAATTAATCGTATAATTTTTTCTTCATATTCAAATAAAATACCAGTAAATAATGGTCTTCCCTCATCATTGCCAGCTGCAAAAGTAGTTTGTTTAATCATATTTCTTAATACAGCTGCCTTTACTTGTATCTTATTTTCGCCAATTACCTCTGGAAAATTTGGATAGTCATTATCTTGCAGTGTTTTTATGACAAGCTGTGAATCCTCATATTTTATAGTAATTTCATTCTCATTATTATGATGAATTTCAATTGGTACATCCGGTAATCTACGAACTATTTCAGAAAAATGTCTAGCCGTTACTATTGCAATACCTTCACTAATAATGTCAACAGGTACATAACATTGAATTCCTATATCTAAGTCTGTTCCGGTAAAATATAAAAAATTATCTTTAGCCTCAATTCTTATACAAGATAAGATAGGTAGTGCTGTTTTTGAACTTACAGCTTTTTGAACTGCAGTAACTCCTAACACAAGATTATCTTTGGTTGCCGTTATTCTCATTTGGACGTCCTCCCAAATCTAAATAAAATCTAATTTTTATTAATAATTATAAAAAATAGTTGTAGTAGTAATAGGGCTTGTGGAAATGTGGATAACTAGACTTTAAATTAATGGCAGTTCATAAATCTATTTTTTAAAAATGTGGACAGGCTTATCTACTTGTCCACATTTTTAAAAAGAAAAAAAACATAAGATAATTACTAACAGTATAAAGACATGTTATTAGAGTTTTTGTCCACAATGCTATTCATTATTTATTTTTTCAATCAATAATTGAATTGTTGCATCAATTTGTCCATCTATTTTAATGCAATTAGAAATTTTATCATGAGCATGGATGACTGTGGTATGATCACGGCCACCAAAATCATCACCTATCTTAGGTAAAGACAAGTCTGTTAACTCCCGGCATAGATACATTGCAACTTGGCGTGGAAAAGCTACATCTCTTGTTCTTCTTTTTGATTTAAATTCTTCTATTCTTAAACCAAAATGATCGGCAACTTTAGATTGAATAAGGGGAAGAGTAATTATTTTAGGTCTACTATTTGGAAGAATATCTTTTAACGCTTCCATACATAAATCCATAGTTATTTCTTTATTACTTAAAGAAGAATAAGCTAGAACACGTATCAGAGCTCCTTCGAGTTCACGTATATTTGAATGAATTTTATTTGCAATATATACAATAACCTCATTTGGTATATCAAAATTTTCAAGTTCTGATTTTTTTCTTAAGATTGCAATTCTTGTTTCTAAATCAGGTGCTTGAATATCAGTAATTAACCCCCATTCAAAGCGAGAACGTAACCGATCTTCAAGAGTAGGTATATCTCTAGGTGGTCGATCACTTGATATTATAATTTGTTTATTAGCCTCGTGTAAGGAATTAAAAGTATGAAAAAATTCTTCTTGTGTTCTTTCTTTGCCTGCTAGAAACTGAATGTCATCTATTAATAAAATATCAATATTCCTATATTTATTACGGAAATTAACAGTTTTATCATCCCTAATAGAGTTAATTAGTTCATTTGTGAATTTTTCTGAAGATACATACATTACTCTTAAATTGGGATAATGCTCAAGAGCATAATGACCAATTGCATGCATTAAATGAGTTTTTCCAAGACCAACGCCTCCATAAATAAATAAAGGATTATAAGCTTTTGCAATAGCTTCCGCTACTGCAAGGGAAGCAGCATGAGCAAATCTATTACTATTTCCTATAACAAAAGTATCAAAAACATATTTTGGGTTGAGAGTACTAGAACCATATTCGTTTATTAATAAACTATTTTTATCATTTTTTGATTTTATAGATGAACTCACTTGACCAGATATTTGAAATTTTAACGCTACTTCTTTATTAAGTACATTACAAGAATACTTATTAATCATATCGTAATAACGAGTTTCAAGCCATTCTTTAGCAAAATCATTAGGTACTAATATAGTTAAATAGTAACCATCGTAAGAATGTAAACTTGTAGATTTAAGCCAAGTATCGAAGCTTGGCCTGGAGAGTTCTTTTTCTAATTGATTTAGAATAGTTTGCCATATTTCTGTAAGTTGACTTTTTAGCATAAAAGAAGAACCTCCAATAAAATGTAAATTATAAATTTAGAAAAAAAAATCTAGTAATAAACGATATAAAAATAGTAGAATATACAGATTATACACAGACTTATCCACAAAATGTGGATAAGTAAATAGATAAATACCACTTTTAGTCAATATGATATCAAAATTAGCAAAAGTTATCAACAAGCTTTTAATATTTAATAATAGAGGTGCAAATACAAATTCTTGACATAGTAATAATGCTGAATTATAATTTATACCATCTGTGTATGTTGTACGTATCGTATCAGGAGGTGTAAATAAGTGAAAAGAACATATCAACCAAAAAACCGTAGACATAAAAGAGTACATGGCTTTATGGCCCGTATGGCCACTGTTGGTGGTAGATCTATTCTAAAAAGAAGACGTTTAAGAGGAAGAAAAAAATTATCAGCATAAGGCCACTTAGTGGCCTTATAATACTATTTTGGAAAAATATGAAAATTCCAAAGGTGAATAGTCGATGTTAAAAAGGAGATTTCGTCTTAAAAATAAGCACGAATTTAAGAAAACGTATCAGAATGGAAAAACAGTAGCTAACTCTTATTTAGTTCTCTATTTAATTGAAAACAAAGAGATAGACGACAGTAAAGTTGCGTTTGCTGTTGGTAAAAGAATTGGAAAAGCTGTTGTTAGAAATAAAATTAAAAGAATTTTGAGAGAAGTTTATAGAAAAAACATGCAAGCAGTTAAAAAGAACCATTATCTAATATTTATTGCAAGAGCAAAAATAAAAGGAATATCATATGTGAATATAGAAAAAAGCATGTTAGCACTATTAAATAAAACTGGACTTATTAGTAGGAAATAATTATGAAAAACATACTATTATTCTTAATTAAATTATATCAGGACTATATATCGCCAATCAAAAGAAAAACATGTAGATTTTATCCAACATGTTCACACTATGCTTTTGAGGCGATTTATAAATATGGAGCGATAAAAGGAATGTATTTGACTTTAAAAAGAATTATTAAATGCCATCCCTTTCATCCAGGTGGGTATGATCCAGTAAAGTAATTAATAAGGAGGTGAACCTGTTACAATAACGTATTGTGACAGGAAAAAATTTGTGGTCAGCACTAGTTAATGGCGTAGCATCAGTTTTGGCTTTTTTGTATAATTTAACTGTATCGATGGGCATACCAAGTTATGCTATCGCAATAATTTTACTTACGATATTGATTAAAGTAGTTACTTATCCATTGACTTATAAGCAAATGCATTCGATGAAAAAAATGCAACAAATACAACCTATGGTAGCTGAAGTACAAAAAAAATATAAAAGTAATCCAGAGAAAGCTAATAAGGCAGTAATGGAATTGTATAAGGAACATAAAGCAAATCCTATATCAGGATGTTTACCTTTAATAGTCCAAATGCCAATCTTAATAGCTCTCTTTCAAGCTTTACAAAAATTTCAATACCAGGATTTAGGATCAGCTTTTCTTTGGGTCCCACATTTAAAAAATCCTGATCCTTATTTCATACTTCCAGTTATTGTGGCGGTTTCAACGTATTTTCAAACTAAATTGACAACACCGACCACTAATACCGATGGAGCCGGTGCATCAACACAGAAAATGATGTTGTATATGATGCCCTTATTCATAGGTTACATCAGTATGAAATTCCCGGCTGGATTAGGGCTATACTGGATATTTTTTAGTTTATTTGGTACTCTTCAACAAATATATATCAATCGTCAACCTGCCATGCAAAAAGGGGAAGTTGGTGGCAAATGAAAAGTATAGAAATCAAGGCAAGTACTGTTGATGAAGCTGTAAAGCAGGCTATTAAAGAGTTGGATTTATCAATAGAAGAAGTAGAAATAGAAGTTATAGAAGAACCAAGTAAAGGGTTTTTAGGAATAATAGGCGGCAAGCTAGCTAGAATTAAGGCGACTCCCAAAGATGATACTATTACAAAAGCTAGAAAATACCTTGAGAATATTACAGAAAAAATGGGTATTAAAGCAAATGTAATTTCACAAGAAAGTACTGAATATATAAAAATGACTATTTCTGGCGAAAGCATGGGAGTAATAATAGGAAGACGTGGAGAGACACTTGACGCACTTCAATATTTAACAAATTTAGTAGTGAATAGAAAGAGACAGGAAAGAAGACGAATTATACTTGATGCTGAAGATTATAGAGAAAGAAGAGCAGATACTCTGGAAAAGTTAGCCAGAAGATTATCAGAAAAAGTAAAGAGAACGGGACAGAGAGTTTTTTTAGAACCAATGAATCCACAAGAACGAAGAATAATACACACCGCACTGCAGAATGATATCTATGTAACAACACTAAGCGAGGGTGATGAACCATACAGAAAAGTGGTTATAATGCCTAGACGATAATATTACTATTGTATTATTCTATTAAAAGCCTGGTTCTGCCAGGCTTTTAGTTTATACAAATATTTTCATGGGTTATTACCCAAACTTATAATTACTGAAGTTAATAATAAACAAAGCATACATAGAGGTGAGCAAGATTGAATGATGATACTATCGCTGCAATAGCTACTGCCATTGGTGCATCTAGCATCGGAATAATACGCATATCTGGTAATGATGCTGGAAAGATTGCTAACAAGGTATTTAGAGCGAAAAGTGGAGTTAGTTTATTAGAAAGGCCTTCATACTCAATTAGTTACGGAAGTGCAATTGATGAGAATAACAATATGCTTGATGAAGTTTTAGCGTTAACGATGTGGGCACCTCATAGTTTTACTGGTGAAGACGTTGTTGAAATACAATGCCATGGAGGTACAATTGTATTAAGAAGCATTTTGGAGTTAATCCTGCGAACTGGTGCTAGACTAGCCGATCCTGGAGAGTTTAGCAAAAGGGCATTTCTTAATGGCAAATTGGATCTCTCTCAAGCAGAAGCAATTATGGATATAATTAATGCAAAAACAGAAACTGCTTTATATGCTGCAGCAAATAATATACAAGGTGACATCAAAAAGGAAATTACTGACATCCGCATGAATATACTCAGGTTGATAGCCTATTTAGAAGCAGATATTGACTTTCCTGAAGAAGATATAAATAGACTTACTGATCAGGAGGTATATGAACAACTTCAGCAAATCGAAGAGGACATCAAAATATTAATTGAAACATTTAAGAGCGGGAGGATACTTAGAGAAGGCCTAAAAACCGTCTTAATAGGAAGACCAAATGTTGGCAAGTCAAGCATAATGAATGCATTCTTGAAAGAGAAAAGAGCAATCGTTACTGATATTCCAGGTACAACAAGGGATGTTATTGAAGAGTATTATAATATTAAGGGAATGCCTTTAATACTTGTTGATACAGCTGGGTTAAGGGATACGGATGATATTATAGAAAAGCTTGGCGTAGAAAGAACAAAAGATGAACTTGAAAAAGCTGATCTTATATTATATGTTTTTGCTATCACAGAATTACAATCTGAGGCTGATTTATTACAATTAGAGGACATACCAAAAGATAAGCTAATAGTATTAATTAATAAACATGATCTATTGAAAGATCGAGAACATGAGGAAAAGATACTCAGAATATTATCCGGATATAAAGTTGTACTTCTTTCTGCAACAGAAAATTATGGTATAGAAGAATTGAAAGAGACTATTATAAAGCAATATGACGTACACGGTATGGAAATTAATAAAAAACCCTTAATAACCAACACAAGACATAAAGACGCTCTCTTAAAAGGGCAACAGGCTATAAGAGGTGCTAAGAATAGCGTAAATGATAAAATGCCTTCTGACTTTATATCTATTGATTTACGACAGGCATTACTATCGTTGGGAGAAATATCCGGAGAGACTCTTGAAGAAGATATTGTTGAACAGATATTTTCTCAGTTTTGTCTTGGAAAATAGGAGGTCAAAAATGCCTTATGAAGCAGGAGAACATGATTGCATAGTTGTCGGAGCTGGACATGCTGGTTGCGAAGCTGCACTTGCAGCAGCTCGCTTAGGTGCCAGCACCCTTATCTTCACTCTTAATATGGATAATATAGCCTTAATGCCTTGCAATCCTTCAATTGGAGGCCCAGCTAAAGCCCACTTGGTAAGAGAAATCGATGCTTTAGGTGGGGAAATGGGACAAAATATTGATGAAACATATATTCAAATACGAATGCTTAACACCGGCAAAGGTCCTGCAGTACATGCATTAAGAGCTCAAGCCGATAAATTCGAATATCAACAAAGGATGACTACTGTCCTACAAAATCAAAAGAACTTAGATATAAAACAAGCACTAGTAGATAAAATACTAGTAAATACGCATGGCGAAATTGAGGGTATTGAAACAGAAACTGGTGCGATATATAGAAGTAAAACAGTTATACTATGTACTGGCACCTATTTAAGAGGGAAAATAATAATAGGCGAGGTAAATTACTTCGGAGGACCTAATGGTCAAAGGTCTGCTATAAACTTGTCTTCTAGTCTTAAAGCAGCCGGAATAGAAGTTGGTCGTTTTAAAACAGGAACTCCAGCACGGGTAGATAAAAGAACGATTGATTTTACTAAGATGATTGTTCAACCAGGGGATGTATTTGAGCAGCATTTTTCATTTACTTCAAAAAGAACAAAAGATATTAATATACCATGTTTCCTTGCGTATACTAACTCCGATACACACGATACGATTAAGAACAACCTACACCTTTCTCCTTTGTTCTCGGGAAAAATAGAAGGAACAGGACCTCGGTACTGTCCTTCTATTGAAGATAAGGTAGTTCGTTTCGCTGATAAAGATAGGCACCAAATATTTATTGAACCAGAAGGATTGAACACAAATGAAATGTATGTTCAGGGCATGTCATCAAGCTTACCTGAGGAAGTACAGCTACAATTCCTGCGGACAGTTCAAGGGTTGGAGGATGTTGAAGTAATGCGGACTGGGTATGCCATCGAATATGATTATATTGTACCCACTCAACTAATGCTTTCACTTGAACACAAGAGTATAAGCGGCCTTTTTTGTGCCGGTCAGATAAATGGCTCGTCTGGATATGAAGAAGCAGCAGCACAAGGATTAATGGCGGGAATTAACGC